>CAMWRX010000021.1 GCA_947176765.1 uncultured bacterium | reverse complement strand
AAAACTACAAAATTTCTTCGGCGTTTTCTTACAATTTTAGATTGGCGTTGACAGGCCGAATGGGCGGATATACACCAAAGACGGCCATATTGATACTATGAAATAAAGTGGGGGAAACTATAATGCCTTACGAGATTGATTTTATTGGTCTTGATAAGGAGACCAAGGACGCCACTGCTATCTGTATGCGCTGGAAAAACTGGGACGATAGCTATACCGTTGGCGTATTCGACGGCGGTTTTACAGAGTATGGCGAGCAGCTAAAAAAAATTATGGACCAATACTATTTTGACGGTTCTGAAGGCGGCCATATTGATTTTGTCATCTGCTCACATCCTCATAAAGACCATGTGCTTGGGCTGAAAACGATCCTTGAAAATTTTGATGTCGAGGCTCTCTATATGAATAGGCCTTGGCAGCACATCGACGCTCTCTATGAAAGGGTCAAGGATGGTCGAATCACCAAAAAAAGCCTGGAGGAACGGCTTAAGGAAAACTACTCTGATATCGCAGATTTGGAGGATACCGCCATTGCGCGAGGGATCCCCATTTACGATGTGTTTGAGGGGGATGTTATCGAAGGGCGGCTCACCGTTCTTTCTCCCAGCGAGGATTTCTATCTAGACCTACTGGCAGAATCGGGCAAAACTCCCGCAATGGAGGGTGTCGCCCAAGATAGCATCTTTTACAGTCTGCTTATGCTCGCTGAAAAGGCCATCAATCTTATTAAGGAGACCTGGGGCAAAGACTCCCTCAAAGAGGGTGTTTCAACTGAACCGGATAACGAAACCAGTACCGTGATCTTTGGTGATATGGAGGAAGAGTGTTTTCTGCTTACCGGAGATGTTGGTATCCATGGCCTTCGCTGCGCAATTGACTATGCGGACAGCATTGGCAGAAGCATTCAGGAGGAGGTGACATTCTATGAAGTGCCTCACCATGGTGGACGCCGCAATGTCAGCCCTTCCATTCTTGACGAAATGCTTGGGGAGATTGTTGAGGAAGGCACTACAACTTCTAAAATCGCCTTTACCTGCACTGGGAAAGGTACTGACCACCCGCGGCAAATGGTGGTCAACGCATTCGTCCGCAGAGGGGTAAAGGTATATTCCACAAAGGGTCGGACAATACACCACAAGTGTGGAGATATGCCTGCCCGGGAGGGCTGGACCTCATTAACAAGCCTTGGCTTCCAAGAAGATGTGGAGGATTGGAACTAATTATATGGATGCTGCAAAGAAAAACTTTGACGAATTTACATGGCAGGCGAGGGTAATGCCGGTAATCGTTGCGGCTATTCCCCTCTTTTTAGCCGCTATTGCAAAAGGGCTCTCTTTTTCCGACTGGACCGAAACTGGGCTTATGGCTGTAATTATCGTTGCGGCACTCTCGCTGTTGTATCGAATTGGCCGGAATCTGGGGAAAAAGTGTGAAGCCCGCATGGTCAACCGCTTGGGGGCGATGCCTACCACCATATTATTGCGGTTTTCCGATTCAAGGATTGGTGCTGTGTCGAAACAGCATTATCATCAGCGGCTCAATGAGGTATATCATCTGCAACTTCCCCTGGAACCAGCAGCAGAGCGGCCAGAAGACGATGAGCAGTATGATGCTGCAGCGCGAAGTTTAAAGAACCGCGCTAATTCTGATCGGAACACTGAATTCCGTGTGTATCAGGAATTGAAGGAATACCACTACTTCCGCAATCTGTACGGCATTAAACCAATAGCTATTGCCATCTATATCGCGCTCACGGTCAGGGAGATGATATTGATTCCAAATTTTAGCCTCAAAGCTCTTTTTCTCACTCCTCTCCCGGACTATCTTCCACTTGGCATATTCTTGCTTGCAATCTTATTAGGCTGCCTGGTTTCCGCCAAAGGTGTTGAAGAACGAGCCTTTTCTTATGCTATGGCATTAGTCGAGTCATGTGAAAGGATATAAGGCACTGTGAAATAAGCACGTATTTCAAAAAATCTCTTGCTTTTTATAACCAGGTGTCCGAAATCATCAAGCTCCGACGTTTTAAACATGAGAGAAGTTCTGTAATTGGTATCTGATCAGACTTGTAACTGTATGACTATCTGAGTAGCTTTAGGGAGAATATCGCAGTGAAGAGAAAAATTTCACGTCTATCTTCTTTCACCTTAGCCTGTTTCATGCTGATGGTCTGCTTACAGACGCAGGCCTCCGCCGTAAATCTGCCGCCGGGCACATCCAAAGCGGTCGTGTTTCTATTGGACGCAAGCAACAGCATGAACAGCAATGACCGGGAGGGGCTGGCAAAGGACAGCATCGCCCAGCTCATTTACAGCCTACCGTCTGATTTTTATGTCGGCTTTGCTGCTTACAACAACGTGGTCTCCACCGTGGGGATGAAGGACAGCCATGACCGGGAGTCGGTTATGCAAGCGGTTGATGCCGCAACCTACACCGGCTATACCAACGCAGGCGCGGGCCTGACAACAGCGATAGAACTTCTGGATACGGTGGATGCCGCTGAAAAGACGGTCGTGATCCTGTCAGACGGTGAAATCATCATGGACAGCGCCACCGCCACAGCCGAGTCCTCCAACCGATTTCAGACTGCGGTAGAAACAGCGCGGGCGCAGGGTATCCGCATCCATGTGATTGGGCTGGGGGCGGACATGGCGGATGAGGACAATGCTATCTTTTCCGCTTCAGCGCAGACCGGCGGTGTCAGCTATCATGCCCCGCAGGCTGCGGATATTCAAAATGTGATCGACTCCATCCTGTTGGAACAGCTGGGCGTCAAAAAAAACCGCGCCGCTATCATTGATACGGACGGCGGTACAGAGGAGCTTACCGTCACCATCCCCTCGGTGAATACCAGCAGGGTGCGCATTTTGCTGACCAGTGAAAGCCCCATCCAGAACTTGAAGGCGGATTTCAACGCCGCGGATGGGCGGCAGTACAGCGGTTCCCGATATACCCTGCTGGAGCTGGATCATCCAACCGATCCCACAGTACATATCACGTTCCAGGGGCGGGCCGGCGGACAGGTGAAGGTCGATGTCATGACGGAATATGTGCTGACGGCCCAAATCAGCGTTGCCTATACCGACACTGAGCCAGAGCTGCCGGATGCGGCATATTACACCAGGACGGCGGATGTTTCCGTTACCTTTTATGATGCCGGGGATTCTGACCGGCAGATGTTGACGGATTCTGTTTTTCAGGGGCTGTCGGTTCCGATAACGGTTGACGGTGAGTCCATTCCTTGTTTTTTTAAGGACGGAACAGTTGCGTTTCAGCGAACGGTTACAGCAGATGTCATGCAATCCGTTCAGCTCGACCTGACCAAGCTGGACACCAACCTAATTTTGGAGCAGCCGATTGCCATGAATTTGGAGGGCCCGCCCCCACTACCCGTATTGCCGGAGCCTGCGCCAGTGGACCTGCGGCCCCAAATCATCGTCGGCGCACTGCTCCTGCTAGCGCTTGTCTCTGTAATAATCATATGGCTTGCTTCCCGGCGGAAGAAGGCGGTCGACGGCGCGGCCCCACCGGCTGCACAGGAGGAAAAAGCTAGCCGGTACGGATATGTGGGACGGCTAAATCTCTACATTACCAGTACGCCCTCTGGGCATGATTTCCCCCCGCTCACCTATAACCTGTTCCGCATCCCGGGCGGAAAAAAGCTCTCGCTGCAGGAGATTTTGGACAGCTGCAACGTGGACGAGCCCTTTGAGGGGGCGGGTAAGATATTCTTTCAGCCCGCCGCTGGTCGCTGCCTGCTGCTGACCAACGAATCGGACTGCACCCTGATGCAGAACCGCGAGATTCTGATGAAGGGTCGCAGCTATCAGATCAGCCTAAACTCAAAGGTGGACATCACGTTTGAGGATGAGCGCAGCGAGATCGCGCTCCAGTATCGGGATGTAAAGCCCAGCGACATGAGACTTCTGGCGGGAGAACCCAGGTAACGCCCCGCCCGCCTTGGTCTACATATCATAAAATAAAAGGGATGTGATTACTTTTGAAGATCATCAGCCAGACCAACCGCACCCTTCTTCTGGAGGAGTTCAACCCGGAAAAGCTGGACTTGCTCACCATGATCGGCGATGTGAGGGGCATCGACAGCCTCAGTGACGACAAGATCAAAGAGATCAATGAAGCCCTGCTGTGCCGGAGCTATGAGGAGTTCCAGGAGAAATTCGCCCCCTGCATCTACAGCTTCTATGACGCCAACACGCAGACCGTCCGCTACACCCTGAAGAAGCCGGAGAGCATCCCGGAGAATATGCTCACCGTGATTCCGCTGAACCAGCAGAACGATTTCCTGAAGATGCTGTTCTCCCTGATGGAATCTAAAAAGTCCCAGGGTGTCCTCAACGTGGACTTCGGGTTTGAGCATCTGCTGGACATGATCTCCCCCAAGAAGGTAATGGAGGACATCCGGCAGGTCCGTAAGGAGATCCGCTACAACTACAGCAAATACGCGGCCCTGGAAGAGGGCGATCCCGCCCGGCTGGATGTGGGCGATAAGCTGAATGTCCTGTTTGAGTCGGCCAGCGACAACTACAACAACGTCCTGGCCATGCTGCCGCTGGCTATCGAGGACATCAAGACCCGCCTGCTTCTGGGTGCTGGCGATCAGGGTATCAATCCCAATCAGATCGCGCTGGGTATGCTGACCATGGGCGATAACGGCGAGCTGAAGGTTCTGGAAGCCCCCAAGCAGGAGACCACCGCGCTGGCCACCATCGACGACCATATCAACACCGGTCTGATTGAGGCCCTGGCGGAGGACTATCAGCAGGTCAACGAGTGCCCGACCGATTATGTGAAGGATCTGGTCGTGCGCACCTTCTGCCCGCTGCCCTCCACCATCCAGACTCAGATCGATGTGGAGCGGGAGGTCGCCAACTACAATTCCTACCTCCAGTTCTACAAGGAGGCCAAGGACGGCTTCATCAAGGTGGTCAAGCCCCTGGTGGAGAAGATGCTGGGTGTGAGGATGTTCTTCGACCAGTACAAATGCCGCGTCAAGGGCATGGTGCCCACGCTGTTGGTGGCCAATATCCGCCCGGAGATGCTGGCCAAGAGCACCAACCTCCCCACCCTTCACGCCTATCTGAACAGCACCAACGGGAAGAACAATTTCTCCGACACCGTCTGGTACGCCATCTTCCCCAACGTGTCCATCAACCCCAAAGAGGGCGCAAAGCTGCGCCGTGAGCGCTTTGCCGGCAACATCCACAAGCAGAACGAGGATGTAAACAGCATGGAGACCCTGGCCACCCTGCTGGATGTGCTGAAGGACTACAAGGTGGAGACCTTTTTCTCCTTCGAGGGACGTGACGACACCACCTTCGACAACGTGGCTGCAGAGGGTGTCCAGAAGTACATCGACCGCTGTGAACCGCTGGTGGGGCGGCCCTACAGCGAGTATGCCATCCCCTGTATCCCCAACTTCACCGTAATTCCCAAGAACAAGTCCGGCGTGACGCTGGACAAGCTGATGACCATCAACGATGACAATGTGGCGCAGCTCTCGGACGCCAAGGAGGACATCATGCGGCTCTGGATCGAGGGCGTCTACATCGGTGCGTCCTATGTGGCCGCCGGTTTCCGCGCCGCCTGCCAGTGCCCGGACTACCTGCACGACCACTACCGCCGCAAGAAGTTTGACTCCGAGCTGCCCGGCGTGCGCTACGATGTGGAGTCCGGGGATCATGCCCTGTGGACCCGCACCACCATGCCCAAAGAGATCACCGGCTTTACCAACACGATCAAGGACCAGATCAATCGCCGGAACTTCGGCTGGGTCTTTGCGTCGGAGAACGCCGCCTTGGATGGCAAAAACATCACGGAGATTACCATTTACAAGGCCCGCAACCTGCTATATGACCCTGAGCGTGCTACCTATGAGCCTGCCTACAAGACGCAGGTAACGACCTATATCGAGCGCATCCTGCGCCATGCCACCGGTGACTTCAAGGAAGACCGGATCAAGATGTTCTTTTCGAACAATCCTGCCAGCCAGAAGAGCCAGTGGGTGGCAAAGCAAGACTGCATCAATGCCGTGTTAGATGAGGGCGATGATCTGGACTACTCGATTGACGAATCCACCGGCCTGTGCGACCTGACCATCTATTTTGATGGCAACGCGCGCAATCTGGAGGTTGAGATCAACCGCCTTTCTTCTAAAAAATCATAAATGATCAGGAGGTAATGTAACCATGGGATTCAGACTGGAAATTGATGGAAGCGGACCCGTCAAACTGAGCGAGCGGTGCATCAAGAACGTGGAGTTCCGCAGCGAGATCCCCGAGGACTCCAACGCCCGGGCCACCGACAATGGCGCTTCGCTGAAAATCTGGGGCAAGATGCTCTTCTCCCTGGGCGGCGAGGAGCAGGACTCCACGCTCAACCTGGCCAAGTGGAGCGTGGTGCCCAGCGAATCTGCGGACAGCTACCGGAAGGTGAAGGTGGATGTGATCTCCGCCTCCCAGGTGGTCCGGCAGATCACCCTGCCCAACGCCTTCGTCATGGAGTACTCCGAGAGCCTGGACGACAAGACCGGCGTGGGCGAGTTCTATCTGCACGTCAAGCAGAAGAAGGATAAGACGACGGACACCGCCATCGAGGGCGGGTTCAGCGGCGAATAACAGAAAGGGGCGCGTGAACGATGTCTTTGAAAGTTTCGATTGAAGGCCAGGGCAGCTTTGAGGTTGCCAAGGAGTGCGTGGAAAAGGTCGTCTACAAGACCGACATCCCTCTGGACTCCAACGCCCGCACCAAGGATGTGGGCTGCACGCTGGACATTTCCGGCAAGATCCTGACCGCCGTGGACGGCGATCCCGAGGATTCCACCCGCCAGATGGGCCTGTGGTCTATGGTTCCCGCCGAGACTTCCAACTGCTACCGCAAGGTGACGGTGGAAATCATCCAGGCTGGCATCGTGGAACGGAAGTACACCTTCCCCAATGCGTTTGTGGTCAACTACACCGAGGACTTCGGCAACACTGAGGGCGTTGGCACCTTCCACCTGAACGTGAAGCAGAAGAAGGACAAGCTGGCCAACATCGCCATCGAGGGCGGCTATCCCGCCGCATAAGCGAATCATACATCCAATCGATCATTGTGCGGCGCGGCAATTCGCGTAAAGCAGGGGGCGCGTCCGACTCTTAGTTGGGCGCGCCCTTTTTTGAAAGAACACCCGTTCTTTGTGGCTGCCGCGCAAGGGCCGCTGCTGTTTCAGCGGCTTTTGCGCGAGGGCCATAGGGGGAGGATCACGAGATGAACGAGTTATATCAGCGGTTGGGTGTGGCACCGACCGCCACAGACGATGAAATCAAAAAGGCGTACCGAAAGCTGGCCAAGCAGCTGCACCCGGACCTGCACCCGGACGATCCGCAGGCGGAAGCCAAGCTCAAGGAGGTCAACGAGGCGTATGAGACGCTGGGCGACCCGGAGAAGCGGAAGTCCTACGACGCGGCGCAGCAGCCTGCGCGGCAGGAACATCCGGAGAAACAGCCAGGGGCCACACGGACTGCTCCTCGTGCGCCGACCGGCGGACCGATCGACTTTTCGCAAATGACGGGCGGCTTTGCCCAGTTTTTTGGGTTTGATCCCAAGACGGGGGAAATCACGGATGAGTCTAAGGTTTCCGGCCAGAGTGTGAAAAAGAACCCGCTGGATGTGTCCGATATGTTTGAGAAATTTATGGGGTTTAGGTGATAGTTATGAAAAAGAAACAACTGATACAAATCCAAATGTTGTCTGTCCTATATGAATATCGAAAATTTGTTTGTGTGATTTGCGAAGGAGCTTGGCTTTTAGCATTCTATTCTCTCAATAACAGAGCACCCATTCTCGTTACTTTGCTGGGAGCATTCATTGCGGCTTTCATCGCTGGCCTTTTGACTCTTTTGACCATTCAAAAAACAAATATCAAACAGTTAAAATTCAAGAATTCTGACCTTGCAATGCTTGATCTTGTTCTATATGTCGTCAGCTATATTGCGACGCTATTCCTGGCATGCGAATTGACATTTACCATTATTGATGTCCTCAGTGCCCCGAGTGCGGATTGTTTGAAGTTTACTCTGCAAACAGTGGCCTTTCTGCTCTATATAGGACTCTTTTGCATCTACAGGGATCCCAATAAACTACAGTACCATATGTATGCGGCCACATATGGTTTAACTGTGATACTTGATTGGGCAGTCACTTGGGGAATGCAAAAATATCTGCCTCAGTGGATAAGCCTAGATTTAGAGTTTGCGAAAACCTTCTTTGTGGTGCCATTTATAGAGGCCATGCTGCTATTTATCATTCTGGATGAGTGGCTTAAGGCAAAAGAAGCTGCAAAAAAGGAAAAAGAACTTACCAAAGAAAAAGCGCCAAATTCCAAGGGAAAATCACGTACTCAAAAGAAGCAGCAGAGGAAGAGAAGAAGACAGGGAAAGAGGATAGTATAATGGAAAAAAGGAGACTGGCTGATTTGCTCCTGATTTTAATCGGCGGCGCCATCGCTTTAGTCAGCTACTTTTATCTGGATGAGGAGGTTCGCTGGTGTCTCATTGCACTGGGCTGTGCGATGATTCTCTTATTCCTGATTTTAGCCGTCAGGGAGAAACCCTCAATTCCATTGCAAGCTGGCGCTCCGCTCCTTGACATGCCGCCTACTGCCAAAGTGACCGAAGTCGTTTTGCTGAATGAAGAAGACCAAACACTTGCTACGTGGCCGCTGTATGGGAAGGTCAGCATGGCCATTGGCAGAGATGTCGGGGAGAACCAGGTAGACATCAATCTCAGCTCCTCCACCTATGCCAGCATGGTGGATGTGGAACACGCGGTGCTGAACTACACCGGTGGGTCATGGTACGTGGAGGATCTGGCATCCCAAAACGGTGTCAGCGTCCAAACCGGTCAAGATGGCCGAAAATATAAATTGGCCCCCGACCAGCCCTGCAAGCTGGATGCCGGCGATATCATCTATATCGGGCTGGCGCGGTTGCTGATCCGGTGAAAGCTAAGAAAGATAAATTGTGAAGGGAGATCGAGCCATGGCGGAATCCAATTTGATCCGTTGCCAGAATGGGCATATGTTCAGCAAGCGGCGGTATGGGACAGTGTGCCCCTACTGCAACATTGAAACCGCAACCAAAGAGAAAAAGGAAACTCAGCGCACAGAGGTGGAGATCGAGGAGGACCTGTTCCGCGAGGATGTGAAGCCGGTGTGCGGCTGGATCGTCTGCATTGACGGTCCCCGTCAGGGCAAGGATTACCAGGTCGTTCAGGGCAAAAACTTTGTAGGCCGGGCCGACGACATGGACATCCAGATCCTGGGGGACAACGAGATCTCACGCCGCAACCACGCCGTAGTCGTGTTTGACCCCAAGAAGCGGGAAACCGTCCTGCTGCCGGGGGACGCCAACGGCATCGTCTACCTCAACGGCAGCGCGCTCTACGCGCCCACCCCGCTCAATCCCTATGATGAGATCGAGCTGGGCAAATCCAAATTCCTGTTTGTCCCCTTCTGCGGGGACCACTTCATGTGGGGACAGAAGGCCGAGTAACACCAAAAGAAAGGGGCGGACTGCATGACTCCTGAAATGATCCTGTGGATTCTGGGCGGCTTGGCGGTCGTGCTTCTGCTGATCCGGTTCACCGTCCTGGGGGCGCCCCGGACATCCGGCGGGCCGGACATGGGCTCCTCCATGACCATCGGCAGCCGCGAGGTGCAGGAGGACCAGGTGGGGACGCTGTATACCCACTCCGGGCTGCTGACGGTTTTGGCGGACGGCATGGGGAAGGCGTATGGGGGCCGGATCGCCAGCCGCGCGGCGGTGGAGACCTTCCTGGACCTTTTTAAAGACTATAACGCTTTCGATAACCCGCAGTACTACTTCCGTAAAGCGTTCACCGCCGCCAACCGGGCGATTCTGCGGATCTTGGATAACGAGCGCCGTGGCTCCGCCAGCGTAGGCGCAGCTATGGTTCGAGACGGCTGGCTGTACTATGCCGTGGTGGGCAATGTGAAGGTCTGCGTCTACCGCAATGGGGATCTGGTGCCCATGTCGGCGGGACACACGCTGGACGTTTTGGCGGAGGAAAAGTTCCGGATTGGCCGGCTCTCCCGGGAAGACGCGCTGGTCCTATTGGAGACAAAACGGCTATATAACTACGTTGGTCAGGATGGTTTCAAGGATGTGGAGTACATCGACCGGCCCGTCGCCCTGCGCAGGGGTGATATCATCGTCCTGATGAGCGATGGCGTGTATGACCTTCTCCCCTGGCGTGATATTGAGGATATTCTCGCCCATGGGCAGGACTGCCAGCGTATGGCCTTTGAGATTACAGAGCGGGTCAATGCCGCCGCCGGCGAGCACAAGGACAATGCCAGCGTGATTTTGGTACGCTGGAATGGAGGCGGGCGATGAGAAAGCAGAACTCGGAATTCCTGACTGTCTTTACCTCGGAAGCCAGCCGGAAAGTAAAGAACACTGATTTCTTTGGCTTTGTAGAGCTTGACAAATTTGCCTGCTATGTGATCGCGGACGGCATCGACGACGACGTCGACGCCATCAGCGCCAAGCTGGCGGTGGACTCTGTTGTCTCGTCGTTCATTGAGTCCCCATCCATGAGTAAACGGGCCGTGCGCCGGTATTTATGGACTGCCAACCGCGCTCTGCTCACCGCTCGCAGCAAAATGAAGCTGAAGGCGTCTGTGACAGTAGTGGTTACAAACTATGTGAAGCTGCGCTATGGGCAGGCAGGCAACACCCGGTTCCGGCTCTACCGTGACGGCTTCCTGCGGATGCAGAGCCAGGACAGCTCTCTGAGCATGGATCTGGTCCGAGAGGAAAAGCTGGAGCAGGACAAACTTGCCCAGCACGAGGAGCGCCATAATCTTTTCTGCTATTTGGGGCAGGAAAAGGGCTTCTCCCCCTATATATCTAAAAAATTCAAGCTCGCCAACGCTGATGCCGCGGCCCTCTATACCCGGGGTATTTGGGAGAATGTGGACGAGGGCGAGCTGAAAGACGTATTTGCGGAGGCTTCGGACGAGCCGCAGCCCATCGTGGATTCGGTGGAGGATATGCTCCTCTCCCGCCAGCCTGAGGGGCTGGAGAAGTACACCTTTGCCGTCATTTTCTTCAACAAAATTTTTGTTGATCCCAATCGGAAACGGAAAATCCGAAAAATTTTGATGATTGCCATCCCCACTTTGCTGGTGCTGGTAATTTTGACCGTTGTGTTGCTGGTCATGTACAACAATCGGAAGAAAGACATTGCCGCCATGGAGCAGAGCTTCTATGACGCGATCGAATACATCCAGGCCGATAACTATCCCCGGGCAAAGACCGAGTGCCAGAACGCGCTGGATCTGGCCAATAAGCTGAAAGATGACGAAATCCAGTCCGACGCTTCCAACTACATGAAGCTGATCGAAAGCGTGATTGCCGGGGACACCAATCTCGATAACGGGGCATACAAGGACGCGCAGCGCAATTTCCTCAACGCACAAAGCCGCTCCCGCTATGCCGACAACCTCGGTTTGGATTATATCCAGGACCGCCTGGAACAGACCGGTCAGTATATCACCGTCTATGACCTGATCGCACTGGGCGACACGCTGGTGGCAAATTTGCAGTATGACAAGGCGGAGGAACAGTACGCCGCCGCCCAGCTCCTGGCCGGGAGCATCTATTTCACCGAAGGGCGGGACAGCGCCATTGCCGCCCTGGAGCGCTTATATGAGACCATGAAGCAGGATCAGGCGGATAACGCAGCAGCAGCTCAGCAGGCATCTGAGGCGCAGTCTGCTGCGGCGGGCGTACTGTCCGAGGGCGATGCCGCCTTTGCCAAAGGGGATTACACGTCCGCCCTTACGTACTACACCACATCCCTCCAGAAGTACACGGAGCTGGGGGATGAGGCGCAGATGGCCGCACTACAGACTAAGATCGCCGCAACAGAGAAAAAGCTGGCCGCCCAGCAGGCGCTGGCCGATGAGGCGGAGGAGTATATGACCTTGGCGGAGGATGCCTACGCAGAGAAAAGCTATGTCCAAGCTAAGAAATACTATCTGCTGGCAAAGGACGTCTACGCCAGTATGCAGAACGATGATAAGGTTGCCGAGGTCTCCCGCCGGATGGAGCTGGTGGAAATGGGAATCAGCGCTGAGGAGGAAGCTGCCAGGAAGGCCGCAGAGGAGGAGGCACGGCTGGAGCAAGAGCGGCTGGAACAGGAGCGCTTAGAACAAGAACCGCAGGAGACGGCGAATCAGGGGGAGTGAGTATGGCGGAAAGTGTATTTGGGCCTGGGTTGGATATGGAGGAATACCTGGCAAAGCGGGCGTTGGAGATCCCAGATCTGCGGGAGCGGAAGCTCTTCAAGGACGTTGTAGAGAAGATGCTGCTGGAGCTGCACCACTACACCACAGAGGAATATGTCGCGCTGGAGTCCCGGGTGTTCGGCGAACTCCAGTCTGTACAGGGCGATTACGCCATCTATATTGGTTTGACGGATCGGGCGCACTATGATGCCACCGACCCCTTCCTGCACCCCATTATACTCTCGGATACGGAAAAGTGCATCCATTCTGTAGAGGAACTACAGGAGAGCCTGCGTGTCAATCAGCCCTATCCGCTCTACTCCGTTTTCCTCGAGACGGACTACCAGACAATACAGCAGTTTTCCGCCCCTGGCCACATCTACCATGGTGTGGTCTATACGGAGCATGGCCAGTACCGGGCGAAGTGTACGGTGCAGCTGGATAGTGCCTATATAAAGCAGGTAGAACGCCTGTACCACATTTTTATATCCAATTACCTCCCCTGGTCCACTGTGTGCGCCGCCTATCTCCACAAGTTTTTTCAGGTGGATTTGATTGCGGTGGAGGATATCGACCCCAAGGAGACCATACAGGAAATCCGTGTGGACTTTGAGGGCTATTCCCCCGCTGTTCGGTATGACTGTTTCCCTCTGTGGAATCTGGCACCGGTCTCTGAAAAGACCAGCACCTATCCGGAGCCCTGCATCGACAGGACCAACTACGACCACCGCATATTCGCGCATCGGCTGGCCCAAGACCGCCAATATCTGGTAGCCAATACCGACGTGGAGATCACCAATGTCCGCCGGCTGGAAGGCGACCTGTTCATCACCTGCCCGGAAGAAAATCCGCACCAGTGGATGCTCTACCGGGTGGACCGCCCCAGTAAGCAGTCCCGCACCCTATACCCGGTCTTATCAAATCTCAGCCGGGACAGCTTTGCGGGAAAGCTGTCCGACCGCTACCGGCGCGGGGTCAAGACCAAGGCGGAGATCTCCCGCATCCTGGCCGCCTACAGCTATGAGGATTATGTTGTCTTTCAAGGTGTATCCCTGGAAGCTGCTGCCGGCGGCCAACACCAGACTTATCCGATGGACGGCTTCATTTTAGATGAGCTGCGGACAAAACCGGCGGGTATGGCAATGACCCTCACCTTTTCCTCCAGGCAGCCGAACCATTTCCTCACCCTGGACATCATGAGCTTCTTGGTTTCCCAGGTGCAAAGTCTGTTCCCGGAATACATCTGCCAGGGAAAGCTGGTATAGGAGACTCCTATGAACTTTACTTGGGACATCGTACTGAATGCGAAACGGCATGGCACAGACGAGACAGGGCTTTTCTTCCGGCCGGCGAAGGACCGCAGCCCGTGGTATGAGCAGTCCTTCCCTGTTTTGAATGAGACTAAGGCGGAGGGGCCGGATATTGAGTATAACCCCCTGTACCGCTTCGATGCCATGTTTCACGACCTGCTGCGGGAGGATTTTACCGAGTCCCCTGTGTTTCAGGACTACCTGTTCGACGCGGTATCGCACCTCCTTGTCCAAGTGGACCTCCATCACGGGCTGACAAAGCGGGCATTCTATGTGCGCCGCCTGATGCTGGAGATGCAACAGGGCGGGTTTAGCCCGTCAATTGCGGCGCATCTCCAGGCGGTCGACCCGGACAAGCGGGAACGGCTGTCCTCCCTGGCGCTGACGCAATTGCAGACCGGCTCCTCCCTGCTGCTGTTCCGCAAGGCGGTGGTTCTGCTGTTCCCGGATGCGCTGCTCTACCAGGAGCGGTACGACCCGAAGCAGATTCTGCTCTTTATCGCAGATAAAAAGGACGAACGGCTGGAGCACCATACACGGCTGGTGGAGGAGCTGTTCCTCCCCATCAGCCATCGGCTGCGCGTGTTCTGGGAGCATCACTTCGGCGTGATTGGCGTTGACGCCACCATGCACACGGACAATATTGAAATCTACTAGCGGGAAGGGCGGCGATTTACTTGAGCCGGTATACCTATACACTTAACCGCGGGGCAATCCCAAAGGAAACCTTACGCTACTACAGCCGTGAAGAACTGGAGCTAATGACTACCTACCAGCTCCGGGAAATCTGCCGCCAGGAACGGCTGATCAATGGCATCCACGCCCCACTTGACAAGGATGTACTAATCCGGCAGATTATGCGCTTCCGGGGCCGAGAGGATAAGCTGTTCATATCAAAACCGGTGGAGGGCGGCTGGGAGCGGCTGGAAAGCCTGCTCGCCTCCACCCGACTGAATCTGAATACCGGCTCCATCCGGGGCTGCGCCAAAATCACTGCCTATAACGGGATCTCCATTGAGTACTTCGACCACTTCACCATCGGCTATCTCCCGGAGCTGGCGGACACCAACGCCCTGCTGGTCAGCGGCGGCGAGCTATGCGCCATCTTTAACCTCCGGGCGTATGGCAGCGACCCTGACAGCCTGTTCATCACCAAGGCAGCGGGGTTGGACTGCAAGGAGTCCAAAATCAGGAATTATACCCTTTACTGTATGGACCGGGTGCAGTCCGACCTTCTCTATCGGCTCTATATGGAGGACTCCGCCATTGTGCCGGAGCATCTGCGTTTCTACGCGGTACCTGTTTTAAACTTCGAAGTGCGGCCCCTGCTGGAGAGCCGGATGCCGCTGGCCATCGACTTCGGCTCCTCTAACACCACTGCGGGTATCTATCTGGACAACACCTACTTTGAGGGCCTGAACGGCGACCCCATTACGCAGATCCTGAAGCGGGATCAAATCAACTATGTCTCATACCTGGACGCGGAGCATGACGACGCGGAGACCTTGATCCTGCCCACTGTGGCGGCGGTAATCGGCATTGACGGCGGGGAAATTCGCTATGCCTTTGGCCACGAGGCCAACCGGCTGTTCCACCTGAGCTATATTGACGAGGGCTTCTGCGTGTTTTATGACCTCAAGCGCTGGGTCGGCGATGCAGACCGGGTGGAGGAATTGGTGGACCGCCAGGGACACCGTATCTTCACGCCGCGCAGGGACATCATCAAGGCATATCTGGAATATGTAATTGGCTGCGCCCGACAGCGGTTCAAGTGTAATTTCAGCAGCCTGCATATCTCCGCACCGGTGAAGCAGAAACCGCTTTTCATCCAGCTGTTCCAGGAGATCCTGCCCAATTATCAGTTGGAGAGCGACAATATGCTGGACGAGGGCGTAGCAGTTCTTTACAACACGATTTCCGAGATGATCGAGGACAAGCGATATAAGGATGGACAGCCCTACCAGGCGCTTATCATTGACTGCGGCGGCGGCACCACCGACCTGTCCTCCTGCCGATTCTGCATTACCGACCGCCGGGTAGCCTATAAAATCGACATCACTACCGCGTATGAGAACGGCAACACCGACTTTGGCGGCAACAACCTGACGTACCGGGTAATGCAGCTGCTCAAACTCACCCTAGCCCGCCAACTGGGCGGAGACAGTCTCCCCGATCCAACAGACCTGATTCGCTCCTTCGATGTGGATGTGTTCCGAAATGTGGATCGGGACGGAGTGGACGCGGTCTATGCCGCTTTGGATGATGCTTACGAACGGGCGGAGCAGATACTGCCCACACGCTTCCGCGATTATGAGCACAACAGCCGCGCTGATTACTATGCTGTCAAGAACAACTTCTACTTCCTGTTTGAAATTGCGGAGCGGGTGAAAACGGCGTTCTATAGTCGGGCCAATATCCTGCGCATGGCGGTTTCCAGCGTTCCCCTCCGGGAGACTGCGACGGAATGCCTGCTGGTGGACCGCTGGAAGCTCTCCTACCGCCAGGATGGGCAGATTCAGACGTTGAAGGATATCCCCACCGCCTATATCAACAGCTATGAGCTGAACCTGTTGCTGCGGGCGGACATCTACGGCATTGTCCGGCAGTTCATCGAGGGGCCGTATGAAACGGGTGAGCTGCAGGAGTATTCTATCCTCCGGCTCACCGGCCAGTCCTGCAGGATCGACATTTTCCGTGAAGCGCTGAAGGAGTTCATTCCAGGCAAAATCATTGAGTCCTCCCGCCGAAAGGGAGACAGTGACCAGATGCATGAGTTGAAGCTGATTTGCCTGAACGGCGCGATTAAGTACCTGAAGGACTGCAAATTTGGTTATGCGGATGTGCGGATCAACCACAACCAGGCGGCCTTCCCCTACGTAATCACGGCGTTTACCCATACCAACGAGGAAAAGACGCTGATCCACAGTTTAGACCGGGAGAATATCCGGGGCTTTATCTCCCGCAATATGGCGGATCTGACGCTAAAGCTCTATCTGAAGGATCTGGAGGGGCGGCAGCGGTACGTCTACAACTGCTCCTGCGACCCGGAGAGGTTTATCAACCAGCAGCCGGAGGATATTGTTGCAAAGTACGATAAGCAGATCCGACAGGATGATCTGGACGACATTGTGGATCGGGAACTCAAATTCTTCGTGCTGGCGGACGAGAACCGGTGGGGCTTTACCGTGGTGCCGGTGCTCCGTGAGCATGGTCAGCTTCGCCTTGGCCCGGATCAGTTCTTCCGATTCGAGACAGAAGGCTGGGTGACCAACTTCTTTGATGGAACAAAATAGTTGGAGGATACTGTAAGATGATTGTACGGGCTTTCCCTCTTTTTGATAAGGGGGCCATTTTGCGTTCGGATATGATGGCGGAGCTTGCCAGTTGTGCCTATCTGTTCGGAGATATTCTCTATGATGGGTACGCCGATGGTATCCTCAGTGGCTGCCACTTGACCACCACCAAGGACACCATCGTTGTGAATCCGGGTATTATTCGGTATGCTGGAAAGAATTTTCTGATTAAAGACCCCATCTATGTGGCGTACTTCCCCACGAACTCCACCACTATCTTGAAGATGAATTTCCTTGGGGAAAACCGGTCTGCTCGGTTCATTACATATGATGCGGAAGTTGTACTTGACAAGGCTGACGCTATCCGTGAGGGCCAGATTGAGCTTTGCCGTTTTAAGCTCCAGCCTGGAGCACAGCTTCGGTATAAGTATGTTGACTTCGAGGATCGTAGTACAGAGTACGATACTTTAAATACGCTGTACGTTCCCTATTCGTCTAAAGAGTGCAGTACTTTATCACCTGAAATCACATATGATTATGCGAGGGAACTGTCCGGGGCTAATCCAAAGAACAATCTGGATGTTACATTCTGCCTCCAGGCGATGGATCGCAGTCGGCCAGTGGCAGCTGGCACTATTGCGCTTTATTTGACATCCCGGCTTGGTGGCAGCATAGAGGACTTCACCACAAATGAAGCGCTCTATGATGGCCTTAATCAAATCCTGGCTGCCGCCAAACGTGGACAAGATGTAGTCCCTAAAAATAGAGAACGCAGGAGATCCAAAATACTGGTGGACTAAAGCGGCAGAAAATTTCAGCCCTGTTCAAAATGGAGGCAGCAGCGATGGACGATCAAAAATATGTGACACGGTTGATGCGGGCCTATTGTACAAAGGGTACTATGAGTAATTACCTCAACGTTGATATTGACCATGGCATTGTAGTTGGGGCGGATTTGCAGCCACTTATGAATGCCAATGACCATGTATCAGGCAGACACGTAATTCACTTTGGATGCTGTGAGTCCGACCAAAATCCCGAGCGGATGTTTCGTAAAGCATTAGTCGGTGGTTTTCTTGGCGGACTCATCGCCGATGTCCTTGAAGATATCGGTGTCATGACCTGCAAATGCAAACCTAATACACCGAACCCATGGGAATTTGTCAATGAGGACAGCATCGTAGAAGGGGCCCCCGCGCTTATGATCGGCAGTGTGCTAACGTGCCGCTATGGGGGCTGCATCAAACTATTGCCTGAAGATCAGTACCCACCTGCAGAACTTACACCAGAAACAGAAGAAGAAACACCTCCAGCAATTCCGGCTTATGCCGGGGCATGTGATGCTGTGCAGGCGGCAATCAGCGATGCCATGGCAAAAATAAGCGAGACAGGAGTCGCTGGTACGGAGACTGTGCAGGAGGTAAAAGCAGCCCTGCTCGTAGCTGCCGCTATGCCGCCACAGCCTCAATCCCCGCCGCACAACCATGATGGAGAGCCGGACTTCCTTCATGCTGACGAATCTCCTTCATATGAGCACATGCTTCCAGTAAACGAAAGGCAGCGTGAACTAAATTATGCACATAATAAAGCACAGGAATTTCCAGCAGGTTCGCTTAACGCGGACGGTCTAATCATAGATCAAGGCGCATTGGGGGGGTTTCATATTAATAACGTAGGAGTAGACTATGGCGGATGTGGTGCCATCGCTCTTTACAATGCGGTTAAAATACTGAATCCAGATACCAAACTTACATTTGCGGATGCAATTTATCACATGGAACCGTATGGTATTTTAAGCAACACATTTGGCGCATTGCCCACAGGGGTATCCCATTGTTTAAACCAACTGGGCTACGACACAGAATATGTACTGCTGGATTCTGAAAAGATTGGAGCGGCCGCCGCCAAAAGTGATGCAGCGATTGTTTTATATGCAACGGCTAAAACAGCTACATCGGATATCAATGCGCATTATGTAGCATTCCAGCCAGCTAAAGACAACGATGAGTCCGACTCGGAAAATCCAAAGTTCATATTTTACAATGAAAAATATGGCACCTCAAATGATATACGTACATATGAAGAGTTTTCAGCAGAGCTAAGCTCCAATTCCAAAATTGAATTGGGTCAAATTGGAATAATTATCAATAAGCCTGATTCAGAAAACAAAAAATAACGCAGTTACTTTCGACCACCTGTCTTAATTGTGGGTGTGACGATGAGATATTGGGCATATTAGTCTTAGCGGGGGGAAATTTTTTGAAAAAAGTCTTCAGGGGAAAATATCCTATCTGTTTTATTGGAATGGCTATGGCTTTGTTATCCGGCTGTACTCCTCAAGGAGGAGCAAGTTATGAGGTCATCTACCCTTCTGGCTATACCCGGAATCCATATGTTTATGATGCGATTGCACCAGTGGAAGGCACATCATATCAAGTGGATAGCCAAAAATCAGAGAATTTTGACAAAAGCCGTTCTTATGATTTGCGTATTCTAGATGAAAATGGCGTGGTACTTTATGAATATCCTCAAATGGGCTCCAGCACAATTCGCAGTGAAGCGGGAGATAAAGGTGGCACTATTTGGGTGAGCAGTGAGATATGGAGCATTCCACATTATAACGGATACATCAATGGCTACCTTAATCAAAGTACTTTGCTGCTGCTGGATATGCAAACTGGCGATGTTTTGTTTCAGACTGCAGTAGAGGCCAACCAGCTCTACCTGACATCCATTGGCGACGATTGTTATTTCTATGAGCCCGGAACAGAAGAAAGCGAGCGGCTATTAGGATTAATAAAAATACCGCAAAAAAATGCGGAAATATATTATCGGGATACCACCAATTGGGCGGAGAAGCACACAATTTACACCTTCGACTATGTGCTGGTACCGGATATTGATACAAGTAACGGAGTTGAAACTCGCATCAAATTTTATATCTCTGAAGACCAACTCAAGGTGGCCTGGACATCTTATGAGTCCATCGGCAATGGAAACTGGGAGTATCTGGAGAAAAAGGTTTATGAGATTCCGCTTGATGCAAGCAATTCTAATTGAGGCCAACTTTATGCACAGTTTTTCATAAGAGGGGAACAATGATGGCAACATATGAGTACAGCGATGAATTAATCATCAAAGCCCGCCGAAAAATGGAAGAGGCTCAAAAGGAGAGCCATTCCAATGAAGTTGTTCAGCAGGAAATCCAACAATCCATCTACGATGATATTGTGACAATTTTTGAAGTCCCCGTTGTTTTCAAAGACTGGGATATCATTGAAAATCGCGCGACAATTCGGATGCCAAGCGATTTTGTCGCCCGAACGGGCGAAGAAATTGCCAGCGTATATGCCCTGGGTACAAAGCCACAGTATGTCTACTCCAATGGCTACCTGGGTTTTATGATCGCGTTTAACTGGACAACCAATTTAATCTCCAATGACAATATCCATGATTTCACCCAGTTCGCCAGCAGAGCCATTGAGCGAACTGGACCCCAGTGCAGAATCCTGAACACCGAGAAGCTGATTCGCCCTGACTGCAATTTGGCCATCCTGCAGTTTTTGGCGCAGACGCTGGACTCTGTCAACATGAATGTGATGTTCTTCGCATCCATAGAAGGGCGGCTTCTGATTGGTTCTATCACTTTCAATCAGAAGGATGCCGACCGTCTGCGCCCGCTGGCTGTGGAAATGGCAAAATCGTTCCATCTGAATAATGCAGAGGGGGAACAAGGTAAATGAGCACTATCAATCATAATAATATTACCGTGGAGGGAGTCCCTTACAGTAAAATTATTGACCTCTTCATCTCGCACGCCCCCAATGTCCATGGTCGGGCAAAAATTGTGGGTGAGATTCCCCATGAGCAGGCTGACGATTTTGTTCAGCGCGTAGATGAAACTTTTGGTGTCAGCATCACAACTTCCGCTGAAGGACAGCCCCAGCGGTTATTTTATGGTACTGTTGCGGGCACCAACTTGGAACGTTTGACTGATTACAGCCTGCTGACAATTGATCTGGAGACCGTCAGCAGCAAACTGGATGCTCAGAAGGAAAATCGAACCTTTCAGAGTACAACAAAAACTTACAGTCAGATACTTAACAGTCTTGATACTGTGCAGCGTTCCAGCGGCTCTGTGCAGATTATGGTGACAGACAAGCCTATTGGCGCGCTCATCATGCAGTACACAGAAACGGACTGGGAGTTCATTATCCGAATGGCGGCGCAACTTGGTGCTCTGGCCTTTGAGAACATCATTGCAAAAACACCGCAGATTTATGTGGGACTTCCGCCTTCCAATCAGGCGAAAACGATCCAGACGGTGCAATATGATTACGGGAGAAGCGAAACCGCTTTTCAGTCTCTTACTTCCAATACCCCATCTGCAGCATCTTCTATGCGGGAAGACTTTGCAACTGAGGTTGTTCGTTCCTATAACTATGTGTACTTGGGAGATACTGTCACATTTAATGGTAAAACCCTGCGTGTGAAGGCCATCAATGCCCAGCTTGTAGATGGCATTTTGGAGTGCACCTATTACTTTGCGTTGAAGTCCGGATTCGCAGCACCTGCAGTCACAAACAAGATGGCGGCGGGCCGCATGATGACCGGCATTGTACAAAATGTGGAAGCGGATCGCGTACAGGTTTTCCTGAACACCATTGACGCTTCGTATGACAGCGGTGGGGATTGGTGGTTCCCCTATTCAACTGCATATTCGTCCCAGGACGGAAGCGGCTGGTACTCTATGCCAGCGGTAGGTGATCAGGTGCGAGTATTCTTCCCCTCTGACAATGAGGGTGAGGCGTTTGCCGCGAGTTCTGTCGCAAAACATGTGCGTCCCAGGATAACGGATAAGTGTTGGCGCGGTGTCAATGGAAAGCAGCTTCTTATGACGGAGGAGGGTCTTATCATCATCTGCAAAGATGGAAAGATCTTTATTAATCTGACGGATGAAAAGGGTATTGAGATCATTTCTGATATGGATATCAACATCACCTCCGGCACAAAGGTGAAGATTCAGGCGGGAGAAGAAATCAAAGTTGTTGCAAAAAATGAGATTATAGTGGGCACCGCATCTTCTTATCTGGATATTCGAAATGAGGGGATCATTGCCAGTGCGGAAAAAATCATTGTTACCTAAAAGGAGCTGCTGTTATGCAAAGAGAGGAATATATCGCCCAGTTCCAGTCCGAGTGTTATCTTCCTGCAGCCAGCACAGCGCTGAATCGTTTTATGACCTCATATGCTGAACATGCGGAGCAAATCCATAAAACGATTGTTGGGCAATTTGATGCGTTTTCCAGATGCATCACTCGTCTGCAGGAGCGTAAATTAATGGACGCTGTTCACTCTGTGGCGCTCTCATTTCCCTATTCTTCTCTTATGTGTAACAATCCCTGTATGATGTTTGAAGTATATCCTGACTTTCCCTTTTTTGCGCCCCATCAGTTACAGGAGGTTTTTTCGGCTCCATGGGTCTTCCCTGACTGGAATGATTTTTATGAAGATCTGCTCAGCCGAACACAAAAGCTGGGATTAGGTACAGTCGTGCGCACGCCATACATAAAAAATACGATG
The DNA here is from genome assembly GCA_947176765.1 of uncultured bacterium. GTDB lineage: Bacteria > Bacillota > Clostridia > Oscillospirales > Oscillospiraceae > Enterenecus. The sequence goes on along the minus strand of CAMWRX010000021.1, from coordinate 15,545 downwards.
TGGGAAACTGCCCGATATGTCCTGCACTTCGTTTCTACGTTTGTCAAAACTCAGATGGTAGATGTGGAACACCTGTCATCGTTCCAAGCAATGAAAAAAGCAAATACATTCCGCATTACTTTTGGAGAATATATGGACTGGCAGCGGCTGATTTATGCCCAGCTTCCTCAAATTGATATATTCAATTGTGAGGGGCATGAATCGCTATCCTTTCGTGTGTTCCGTTCGGCAGTATATGAGAACAAAACCTTTGAGAATCTTCAACTGGATGACGCCCGGTTTGAGTCCTGTACTTTCAGAAACTGCTTCTTCAAGGGAGTAAAGTTCCGGGATGCAAAGTTTGAAGGCTGCGATTTTGAGGACTGCCAGTTCGAGCAGATTCGCTTGGATGGAGCCAGATTTAGTGGATCAAAGCTGAAAAATATCGTAATGTCTGAAATCAAGACCAACTGCATGATTCCTGACCCTGATACCATTTTAGGCGGATTTACCACAACGGATTTTGTAAATTGCTTTCTCGAAAATCTATCTATAACGAAGAGCGACTACTCGGCCAGTCAGTTCCAAGGGTGTCAGGCCAAGAATCTTACAGCAGATACCAGCGAACTGTCCAGCAGTCTGGAACTGCTCTTCGCGCAGGGATAAGGTGGTATTTTAAAAATGGACTACTTCGAATTGATTATTGACCCTTCAATTTCAAATCCTATCCAGATTCAGCATATAGATAGTTCCATATATAAAAACGACGCAACCTATGAAAAATTTGCGGCCACTCCTAAAATGACGGTAGGCTACTTCGATAATTCCCCGCAAATCGAAATCTACGACCTTTTAGGCCAGCCGGCTTTCCTGGTTTCGGACAACTTAAAACGTCTTTTTGCCCTGTATGCCCCTGACATGCAATTCAAGGGAATTCGAGTCTACGCGAATAATCTGGACGATGATGAAGCGCCCTTATACTGGTGGCCCTATATTCCGTATGTTGAGTGTCTAAGCGATCAGACTACAAAATATCCTACGGGAATACTGGAGTGTCTTGTGCTGGACAGGGGCGCTCTGCATGGAGAGGACATTTTCCGGATAAGCGGCATACTGGAAAACAAGGTTATCATTTCTCTTCCGGTGGCAGAGAGCATGATCCGTCGAAAAATGACCGGTTTTACACTTAAGCCAATTCTATTTGCTGAAATGCCCAATCAGGGGCAGCGCTGACATCTGTCCTTTCCTTAGTAGAGGGATAATCAAAACCCACAACAAAAAGGAGCAAGTACCATGAATGAGCAGGAATATCTGGAGCTTTGGCGGGTTATTGTTGACTATCCGTTGGATATCCAAGCGGTGAAAAAGCTGCATGTGAAGGAAAATGCCAACGAGCACGGCAAGCTTTCTCTAAGAGTAGTGTCCAGGCAGCTTGTTTCAGAGGAAGATGTAGTTCGCCTGTCAGATGCACCTATCCGAATCTTGACAGGTGAAGGCAGTATTGCTTTTTCCGGCGTTACTACTTCGGTTCAGGTTCATCGCCTAAACCAATACAATGAGGTAACCTTGGAGGCTGCTTCGGCATCCATTAAAACTGATATTGAGAATCACAGCCGGACGTTTCAGGATCCTGGCAAAATGCTCAGCCAGGTATTTCAAGAGGTTCTGGCTCCTTATGGTGTTGATTTACAACTCCAGCGGGATATGCAGATTCCCCAGATGCTTTCCCAGCAGAATGAAACGGATTGGTGCTTCGTTCGAAGAATTGCCAATCAATTCGGGATGCTCATTTTCACTGACAGCAAAGCGCTGGATATCCGTATCAGCATTGGTGTGGTTCCGTTTTCTCAGAAAACATTGCCCAGCAATACGGACCTCAGTTGGGTCGAAAAGGATATTGCAAATTACTGGAAAGTTAAGCAGAATATCGCCTCCCAGGCATCTGCTTACGAGTTTTTGAAAAAAGGCTTTAATGTTGCGGAATTGACTGTTGGCGCTGGTCATACTGTCGCAGCATCTGGCCGCGCCTTAGTTATTACCCAAAGCGACATTACTGCGATTCAGGGACTCCTTATCAATCGAATCCTGCTGATGTACATAGATGGCGCCTATCCCCCGGTTTCCACACTTTCCAATATCCCTGCCAATTCAGTTCGTGAGGGTGTTACCTCCCAGCCGCCTGCGGTTCCTATGCAACCGTCAAACCAGCCCACTGGCCCTAGCACTGTTGTAGGCGAAGTTCTGGATGTCTTAGGGAATGATATTCAGGTCCTTTTCAATGTGGACGGCCCCGGTGCAGGTGTACGCTGGATTCCCTACTGCAGCTTCCTCAATAACGATTTCTATTGTATGCCAGATGTTGGCGATACAGTGTTCTGCTACTATGAGAATGAAGGCAGCGTTGCTTGCTTAGGCAGTAAGCACATCAATACTACACGCACAGATTTTGAAAATCCAGAGGAAAAGGTCATGACGGCAAACAACCGCATGATCAAACTGAAGCGAGAGGGTATTGATATCTCTGCCAACCGGCGCAATACAGACGGTTTGGATAGTGAGCAGGTCAAAATTATCCTCTCCGATAAAACCGGGATTGAGATTTCTGCAGCAAAGGGAATTACAATCCGTGCAGACAAAAATATTGTCATCCAAGCAAATGATCTGGAAGAAGTTCAGGAGCAGCTTCTGGAGTGGTTTGAAACCGGTCGGAAAGCTAAGATGACACAGTTTGACAGCGAACAGGCAGCTGGCGAGCAGCGTTATGTTGCGGATGGTGGAAATAATAGCTACAATGCAGGCTGGGATCTGGCAAAAACTCTTTCCAGCAATCTAATTGACGGTTTTGTCAATGACATTGCTGCGCCATTCCAGTTGATAGGAACCCTCGGAAATCTGTTTAGCCCTCCTGCGACTCCGCCAGGGCCTGCTCCGCTCCAGTTTGACCCAATTAACGAGTACCAGATTTTCCTCACTGGCTTACAAGTCTGTGAGCTGGCTCTGGAAAGCGGCCCATCCGTGCTTTTCACAGAAGAAGGCATCCAGATCGATGCACCGAAATTCCGCTGGTTTGGTTTCACCAAGGATGCTTATCCACAAGTATCGGAGTCTCAACAGACATTCATGGATTCCATTATGGATGCTGTACAGCTTGCAGTAGACATTGTGGGCTGTATTCCAGGGTGCAATGTGGTCTGCGGCGCAATTAACGCAGGCGTTTCCCTGCTGCGAGGGGATTACTATGGGGCTTTATCTGGTGTGATGGGAATGTGCTGCCCTGGCGGCGGTCTGATTACCCGCGGCATTGGAATGCTGAGTGATGCCAATAAAACGATAAAAAAAGCAGTTACTATTCTACGTATTTTAAAAGCGGGTGCCATTGGGTTAAATGCGTTAATCCAGGGCGGCCAGCAGCTCTATGATCTGGGTATGCTGATTTCCTCTGGGAAATTTGATATTACCAACCCTGACCACCTTTCCATGATCACATCAACCGTGCAGTCCTTCTATAGTGCAGGAAAGTCTTTTAAAAGTGCATGTGATACTTATAAAGATCTGCGGGCACAGAATACTCCTGATGCTGCAACAAATGCGCCTGCGAATGAATCGGACAACGAGACTACAGAAGCAAATGCTGAGCCTCAGCTGCCAAACGGAGATGATGTGGAACCCAAAAACACCAACGGCTGTGGTGATCCTATTGACGCTATAACGGGTAGCCAGAAAATTACGCAGACCGATTTGCTCATTCGGGATATTGCTGGAACGTTTACGCTTGTGCGCACTTACGAGTCCCTGCACAGCAATGAAAACGGTCTCCTTGGCAGCCGGTGGTTCCTAAATATCGGCAGTTGGATCAAGGTGCAGAAGCAAGAAGCGTCTATTATGATGCCCGACATGCACATTGAAAAGTTTGTCAGTGAGAATGGTCACTGGATCAGTTGCCGTGGTGGTGATAAATCCTTGTCACTGAAGCAGAGTGAAACGGGCTTCACCCTCAAGCTGATTAAGGAGGGCAAAACCTATAGCTACGATACCCAGGGCAGGCTGACCGCTATTACGGATCGGAACGGCAACTGCATATGGCTCCGCTATGTCAATAATACCTTGACCCGCATGGAGTTCACCAGCGGACAGGTACTGAACTTCACCTATGCGGCAGGGAAACTCGCCAGCATTCAGGATGCAATCGGCCGTACTGTCAGCTATCGCTATGACCAGGATTTTCTGACGGAGGTGGAGTATCCAAACGGCGGCGTTATCCATTACAACTACACCGCCGAGGGGTATATTGCGGACATTACTGACCAGAATGGGCACCACTACCTGCATGATGAATACGACAATGAGGGCCGGGTCACTCGGCAGCTGCTGTCCAGCGGGCAGGAATATATTCTGCTCTATGACGACAGTAACCGTTGCAATACGTTCCTCGATCCCCTCACTGGGTACCGTACGATCTATCACTATAATCAGGACAAGCTGACCACAAAGATTGAGTATAACGACGGCTCCTATGAGGCGTTCGCTTATGATGAACGGGAGAACAAGACCTATATCCGAGATCGCCGTGGCCATGAGCTGCATCGTCTTTACAATGAGAAGAGTCTGCTGGTGGAAGAACGGCTGCCCAATGGCCTGATCACATGGTTTGTGTATGATGAAAATGACAATTTGATTCATCAGTGGGATAATGCCGGACGGGATCAGACGTTCACCTACAATGCTGGCGGAGATCCAGTGGAGGTCAGTGTTGCCATTGACGCTACACACCGGCGTATTCTTCGCTTTGAGTATGACGCACTGGGCCGTATGACGGCTATCATCACCCCTAACGGGGGGAGGCTGGTTTACACCTATGAAGATAACCAGTCCGAGCCTGTCTCCTTCAGCACTGCGGAGGGGGCTGTGTTCCGCTATACCTATGATGGTGCGGGCCGGCGTATGTCCATTCTCAATGACCGCGGCGAGATCCATTTCTCCTATAATAACCTGGACTACCGCACACAGATTACAGACGCGCTTGGAAACATTACCAAGTACACCTTCGATATGCTCTGCAACCTGACCAAGATTGTGAGGCCCAACCAGTATAATCCGCAGTTGGGCGATGGAGAAGGCACTCGCTTCGTGTATGACGAGATGGATGAGCAGATTCAGCGCATTGATCCGCTGGGCAATGTGCTCGCCACGCTACGCGATGCTGCAGAGAATGTAGTCAAGGAAATCAACCCCAACGCCTATAATCCTGAGACTGGCGATGGCGAGGGCATTCGGAACGAGTATGATGCGGATGACCGGAAAATCCGGATCATCTACCCGGACGGCGGCGTGGAGCGAATCTTCTACGATCCTGCTGGAAATATCATCAAGAAGGTTCAGCCAATGGACTATGACCCGGCTACAGATGACGGCCCGGGCTATACCTATGAGTACGATGAAGTTAACCGCCTTGTCCAGATTACCGCTCCTGATGGTACGGTAGAAAAGCGGTATATCTACGACCTGCGGGGCAACATTGTCAAGCTAATAGACGCTGTCGGCTATCTGGCCGGGGATAGTGATGAAACCCGTATCGGCGCACTATATCTCTATAACCAGGCGGGCTGGCTGATGGAGAAACGGGAGCCTGTCCAAAAGGCCGAGGGTGGCGCTGTATTGTACCGTCTGACGGAATACCGCTATGATGCTGCCGGCAACATGGTGGAGGAGCGGCGGTATCAGGATTGCCAGACGGTGGAGAGCGCTGCGGGTCCTGTCCTCAGTATCTTCTTCGCCTATGACAAGGATAACCGGCTGGTGCGGGTCAGCGACTCCACCGGCGCTGCGGTGGAATATGGCTACGACAGTCTCAACCAGCGGACAAAGGAAAAGCGTCGTCTAAGCGACGGCCTGTACCAGGTTTTCCACTGGAAGTACGATGCCGCCGGGCGGATGATAGAGCAATCCAGCTCCATTGACCGGGAGGACGGCAGCCGTGGTTTTGCCACCACTGTCTATACCTACGACAAGAGCGGCAACATCACCCGCATCCAGATGCCCACCGGTGGCGTGATTCTGCGGGAGTATGACGCTGCAGATCGCCTTGTGGCCGAGACCCACCGGGAGAAGGCCAGCGGCATCCACAACCGCACCCTGTTCTCCTATGACAAAGCAGGGAACCTGATAGGAGTCACCGACAGCCTGGGGCGGCAGACGGTGATTGAATACGACCTGCTTAACCGCGAAATTCGTCGCATCGAAAAGGATGGCGGCGTGAAGCGCAGCTTCTATGACGGCAACGGACGGCTTTCCAAGATGGTACGGCCCAACCAGTACAACGCCCAGGCCGATGACGGCGCGGGCTACCAGTACACCTATGACCATAGGGGCCAGGTGCTGACGGTGATCGGCCCCGATGGCCATGTGCTGCAGACCAACACATATGACGCGGATGGCCGCCTGCTCCAGCAGCTGGACGGGCTTCAGAGCGGCGCAAAGTTCACCTATGACCTGGCGGGCAACCGCATCAAAATCAAGACCAGCGGCGGCGCCACCCAGGAGCTGGAGTACGACGCCCGGGGCAACATTGTGGGCGTAGTAGATGGCAACCAGAACCGCACCACCTACCGTCTGGACAACTGGGGCCGGATCATCGGCATCGTCAAGGCCGATGGCTCCACCGAATTCTATTCTTACGACTGTGCTGGAAATATGGTCAGCTCCACCGATGGCGAGGGACACACCACCCAGTATGAGTATGGCTGGGCGGGCAAAATCACCGCCATCCAGGATCCCACCGGCGAGCGGGAGCTGTACGCCTACGACGCCGAAGGCCGCCTGGTCCGCAGGACCGACCGCAACGGCGTGACCGTGGAGCTTGGCTACAACCTCTACGGCGCTCCCCTGTTCAAAAAAGTAAGAGACGGCGCTCTGGGTGATTTTTACGAATACACCCCGGAGGGCTTGTTGAAGTGCGCCATCTCCGCCGGGATGCGGTACGCCTACGAGTACGATGTCATGGGCCGCATGACCCGGAAGACCGCCAGCGGGCGGACGCTGCTGGCCCTGGCCTATGACGGCAACGGGAACAAGGTGCGTCAGACTGATGTGGCTGGAAAAATTACAGAATTCGTCTATTCTCCCCTTGATTTGCTGACGGAAGTGTGGGATGATGGACATAGGCTGGCAGCGTATGAGTATAATGCCGACGGCACCATCCGTGCGGAATCCCATGGCCCGGTCCAACGGCAGTTCCAGTACGACCTGGACAAGAATCTCACCGGCCTGCTTGTCCAGTCCGGCGGGGAGCTGCTGGCGGAGGGCCAGTATCTCTATGACGGCAACGGCAACCGGACGCTGAAGCGTCAGCTTGGAGGTGATACCCTCTATCACTATGACCCGCTGAACCAACTGAAAAAGGTGGAGTATCCCTCCTACACCGAGGAGCTGTTCTACGACAAGGCGGGCAACCGCACACGCAGGATCGCCAGCGGTGTGGAGGAGCTATACCAGTACGACCCCCGGAACCGGCTGACCGCTTACACCAAGGGTGGCATCGCCACCCTGTTCCAGTATGACCACGCCGGCAACCTGCTGGTGGACGATAAGGCCCGCTACAGCTACGACGCCTTCAACCGCACGGTGAAGGCGGAGACCTTTGACGGCAATATCCAGCTCAACCGCTATGATGCCGAGGGCCTGCGGTATGAGATGGAGGAGAACGGCAGTCTGGTGCGGTTTATCTTCAACCAGAACCGGGAAGTCGTGACGGAAACCAACGACAGCAGCCTGAACCGCCTGATTCGTGCATCGGAGCTGATTGCCGCCAACTCCAGCGCCGACAGCGCCAGGACGTACTACCACTATGCTTCCGACGAGATGGGGTCAACCACCCATATCGTCAATGAAGCCGGTGCGGTGCAGAACCGGTATGAGTATGACGCGTGGGGAAATATCACGGCCCAGGAGGAGGCCATTCCCAACCGCTTCAAGTTCACGGGACAGCAGTTTGATCCGGTTACCCAGCAGTACTATCTGCGGGCCAGGTTCTATAACCCGGTCGTTGCAAGGTTTACCCAGGAGGATACCTACAGGGACGATGGGTTGAACCTTTACGCATACTGTGCAAATAATCCGGTCTATTATGCTGACCCAACAGGAAATGCCGCAAAAGCAATTTGCGCAAAAAAAGCAGCAGAATATAATCAGATATTAGCTGAGGGTGGAGAGCTTACCAACGAGCAGCTTAAAGAACTAAAAAGGTATGAACGTTTAAAAGATAACTTAATGTATCAGGCAGAGGTTGCAACAGGACTAAACTCGGCCGAGATATACAATCAAGCACATATTGGAGATGTTTCAGAACTAAAGGTGTTATCCATTTATGAGCAGGGAGGAACCACTTATATGGATGTTAACCCAGAAGCTAGGGATTCAAAATATAAAACAGGGGATCCTATTACTATTTCCGCACTTGATTCGAATGGGAATGCAGTAAAAGGATTAACGGCAATCAATAATACACTGGGTGGCAATCATGCTGAGATTGGAGCGATGGCACAAGCTCAACAGGCTGGAAAACATGGCGGTGATGCAACATTAACGGTTTTAGGGCAAGAGATTTGTCCATATTGTGGTAAAACAGGCGATATTAAAAAAATGGGATTGGAGTTAGGACTAAGTTCTCTAACTGTAAATGAAACAGTGACCGGAACGGTACGCAATTTCAATGCTGCAACAGGAGATTTTTATAATGTTTCACAAGGAGGAAAGCCGTGGTAACAAATAATTGGAAAGTAGATAAAATTCATATTTACCTACCACGCAAAAACACTCAGGGTGGTTCCAGTGACGAATTGCGCCAGTATAGAGAAAATGAAATTACCCATGAATTAATAGAAACTATTGTACATCTCATAATGCAAGAGCAGGTGTCTATGATAACAGTTGAAAACAGCACCCAATTAATTACAATGTCTATTTTTGCTGAAGGACAGCAATCGCAAATTGGCATTGTGGATGAGGCCCATGATGTGATTTATTACTATAATAATGGTAGTTGTGATAATACTCCCACAAGTATTGCTGGTCATGAATTCAAAAAATGGATGGTATGTAGTCAGATTGATATCCTAATTGCAATACTAAAGAAATTTATATCCACAGGAGAAAAACTAGTAAACTCTGCATGGAATTGGTGCGAAGAAAGTACTTGGTAAGGGTATTTTAATGCGTTGTCAACTGCAGGGAGATAGCAATACGTTACTGCTGATCCCAACACAGTGAGAATTTTTAATCAAGACGGCTCCGTAACTACAATAAATAGATAGGATATAAAAGAGTATGTTGGACATTGAAAAGATTAAACAAAAGCTATATTCAAAAGGTGTTTCCTATAACGACAAAGTAGGTATTGAGACAATTAGGGCATTTGAATTGGAATTCAATATTACTTTACCCCAGGAACTAGTCGCTTTATATTATGAGGTTTGTAATGGGTGCACATGCTAGATGGGTTTAAATTAAGGCCAATTGAGGAATGGAAATTTAATCCAAACACTATTCAAAACCCATTTCCTTTTGAGAAGTATTGGATTTGGGAAGATGATTATGATGAACAAAAGATAGCACAAACAGTGTATGGAAACATTGAATTAATGGATATTGGAGATGCACAATCTTGGAATGTTATTGTCAGCGGTTCACAAAAAGGCCAGATGTGGATGTTTTCAAATGTGGGAATTCAGCCCTGTGCCCCCCCTAAAGGAATTTTAGAATGGTTTGAATTTTGGCTAGATGGAAAGGAAGACTATTTTGAGGGGTTTGAATATTAAAAAACAAAGGACATTTTCGGAACACCTCCGCCTATAGCCGAGACCGCCGTATAAAGCCTATGCTCCGATTTAACAATAGCTCCCCACTGGCCTGCTTGTCCAGTCCGGCGGGGAGCTGCTGGTAGACGATAAGGCCCGCTACAGCTACGACGCCTTCAACCGCACAGAGAAGGTGGAAACCTTTGACGGCCATATCCAGCTCAACTGCTACGATGCCGAGGGGCTGCGGTATGAGATGGAGGAGAACGGCAAACTGGTGCGGTTTATTTTCAACCAGAACCGGGAGGTTGTGTCCGAAGAGGACAATAGTGGCCTGAACCGCCTGATCCGGGGCACGGAGCTGATTGCTGCCAACTCCAGCGCCGACAGCGCCAGAACGTACTACCACTATGCTTCCGATGAGATGGGGTCAACCACCCATATCGTCAATGAAGCCGGTGCGGTGCAGAACCGGTATGAGTATGACGCGTGGGGAAATATCACGGCCCAGGAGGAGGCCATTCCCAACCGCTTCAAGTTCACGGGACAGCAGTTTGATCCGGTTACCCAGCAGTACTATCTGCGGGCCAGGTTCTATAACCCGGTTGTTGCGCGGTTTACGCAGGAGGATACTTATCGCGGCGATGGGTTGAATTTGTATGCCTATTGTGCGAATAATCCCATTTGTTATGTGGACTATACTGGGCATGAAAAGGATGTTCTGGGGCAAGCAGGGCAAGAACCGTCTTTTGCTGATCAGTTTGAGAAGCATTATCAGGAAGAGCTTGCTTTTAATAAAGAACATGGGTTGACTACCTATTATGATACTCCAGAAGCTCAAGCACAAAATGCAACGATAGCAGCCAATCAACCACAAACACCGCAGGCCGAAGTTCCCACAGTCCGTCAAAATTATGAAACTGGTATGGCATATCAAGAAGCGCAGACGACAGCACTACAACAACGAAGCACAATAGACGCTGGTTCTTTGCGTACAGAAGTGGCTTTAAGACCATATGATGCCGCAACTGGCACCACTAGCAAACAGGGTACAATTAGAGTAGATGCTATTGCGACGGAAGGCGGGATTCCGAAGATTTATGAGATGAAATCCTCTCAGACCGCTCCCTATACGCCAAATCAAACACAAGCTGGATTCGCAAGCGGTACCTTGGCTGGCGATTATGTTGTGGTTGGTAAAAGTGGAGGTGACGTATGGAAGGCAGGGACAGTGATTCCTGCAGGAACAAAGGTGGAAACTATACGAAAAAAATAGAGGGAGGATTATGGAAGCAAAAACTTATATAACACTGTTTTTGAATAGCCTTGAGATGGTTTCCAAATCTTATAATACTAAGTATTCTAAAAAGGTGTTTTGTGTATATCAAAAAATAGGGAATGTTTTTTGGAGCGCAAACTTTATTTATGGGTTTTTTTTAGTGGACGGTCAGCTTAAAATAACTGTTAACAGTCAGTTAAAACCCTATGGGTCCGATGAAGTACAGTTTTCAATTATTGAGCCTAAAAAAAAGCACCGTATTACGGACGCTCTGCGAGTTAACGCCTCTTTTGCAGCTGAATCATTGCAAATAGACTCGGAAATATACTATTTTCCATGTGGCAATCCTGCTGATTTTACTGATAAGGTCGAAGGGTATGTACGAAATATTTTTAATGACCTTCTTAAGAAGCGAACAACATTTTTGACTTCCGTTGTGTCAGATGATGGTGGGCTATTGCCATATCTTATGAATCATTGGAAAGATGTTCCTCTGGATGCTGGCATGGCCTATTTGTGCAAAAACGATTACAATGGTGCCAGACAATGTTTTGAATTAGCCGAAAAGAAGCAGCTCATTTGGACGAAAAGCATTGGAAGGCCAGGACGATATTTGCATCTGATTTTTATTGATTACTGTAAAGCAATGCAATCTGGCGTTGAGTGGTCAGACGATCTTGTTTCGAATGGTTTTCCCGCAGGCACTATATAATTCACTTATTATGTAGTATTGGTTCAATTATATGTTTAGCGGCATGAAGTAAGTTAGGAGGCGTCATACATAGAGAGAATTAAATCTATTGGGTTTATTGTTGGCCTTATACTTTTAATCTTGGCGGTCGCAATGATTTACCTGTCCGCAAAAGGACTGTTTACAATCCCATCCGCAGACAGCTACCAGGACAACGGCACCCACACCTTTGAGCCATACCAAGTCCTCCCTGTCCAAGTGCAGAACACCTCCGCCTACAGCCGCGACCGCCGCATGAACCCTACCAAGACCGTCTACATGGTCTACTACCGAGCCACGGACGGCAGCGGCTACGAGTGGTCCGACCGGGCCATCACCCGAGAACTGGGCCAGGAGACCGTGAAGGAAGGTGTGACCGTCACCCGCCGGGTGCTCAGCATCCCCAGCGACCACACCTACATCACTGTAGAGCCGGATCAAACCGCCGAGAGTTACACCGCCGGACTTCGGCAGAAATATGTGCTTGCCCTGGCGCTTTCGGCGGTGTATATATCGGTTTATCTCGTGATATGGGGTGTGATACTGTCGAAAAGACGTCGGTAACAGTTCCGTAAAAAGGGCAGGCCTCCGCAGAAATGGATTTGGCGCAGTCGGATGATGTCCGGTTTCTCCTGCCCTGGAATGCTTCGACTGTCTGCAGAGCATAACAATTTTTGGACCCTTGCCAAGAATTCTCCTGGCAAGGGTCCTTTTCCTTGTGGGAAAATTTGATACTTACTCAACAAGCAGCGTAACTCCACCTCATCGTCACTTAAATGTCCCTGTCCCCGTTACTGCAAATTGGGTCGCAGATCTGTAAGGAAAAACAAATTCTTCTCCAAAGAATTTGTCGAAATCATTGTCCCCAAACCGCACCTTCTGGACATATATTTAATATAGGGGAAAATTTTAGCCAGATTAAATCAAGTTATATATGTTTACGATACCTGCGGACGGCTGGTGAAAATGACTGACGCACTGGACAATTCCACCACCTACACCTATGGCGATCAACCCAAATGGCCCACCAAAACTTTACGAAAGTGAGAATTACATATGAATACCGATATTCTGAAAAACAACGCGGCTAACAGCAGGGAGATAGATACGGACTCCCTGAAAATCTATGGCAACTGCTTGGAATTCAAGGACACTGTCATTCAGCTCAGCAACGTGTCGCTGGTGGCTAACAGTCTCCTGTCTACCCCTAAGTTCCCCTTGTGGAGCATTGCGGCCTTAGTGCTCGGCTTTGCCTGTCTGTTTCTGAAGGTCGGTGCAATCATCGTTTTTGGCCTCTTTCTTCTTTGCGGAGGCGGCTGTGCCATTTATGTGTGGGATCAGCAGGTAGAGCGGGAAAAGCAGCTCAAAAAGCTGGTGATCGCCACCAATTCAGGCCAAACCTTTTCCATCCTGTTCGAAAGAGGAGAATTTCTTGATGCAGTCATTGGCACCCTCAAAGAGATCATTGCCCACCCTGGACACCACAGCGACATCATCATTAACATCAAGGACAACACTATTGCCCCAGGCGGCAGCGTCATTGACTCGGTGAATGAGATCAACTCGATTGGAGGGCGTCGTTGATGATAAATATCAATTTTGAGGCCAACAGTATCCAGACGGGTGGAACCGGCATCGGCTGTGTGAATGAGTACAACATCAACTGGCCCAATTTGGAGCAGGAGTTGGCCGCACTCAAATGCAAAACAGCCAAAGAAAATCCAACGTTGACCCCCGTGGTGGAAGAATTGGAAACTGCTGTTATAAGAGAAGATAAATCCAGCATCCGTAAGGTGATTGAGAAGTACGCCGCCGCGTTTTCCTCTGCTACCTTTGCCAATTTGGCCAGTGCGGGAATTTTGGAACTCATCAAGATCTTCGCGCACTGATTTGCATCTAAAATCTGCAGAAGCCACAAACCATAGTTAGTCCTACCCCACCCCCCGTGTATCTTAGGATACATGGGGGGTGAAAATTCACTGCACTATACTATTTAATGAAGCTGACCGGCTTTGCGTAGCAATGCAGAGCCGGTCGATATTTTTTGCCCAAACCAACGCAGCGTGGGCAGCACCCAGAAAGGAAGTGAGAACCAGATTATGATCGGCAAACTCTCTCGTCCCACGATTTCACACGCCGCCCTATGGCATATTCTTTTGGCCCTTGCGGACTTCCGCATTCCTAAACCCGTGACCGAACTCATGGTCTTCCCTGCCTGCCCTGGCAAGCCCGCATATTACGTGTGCCCCAGGTGTAAAATCACCATGGAACGAGAGTTTATGTCATTTTGTGACCGCTGTGGTCAGCGGTTGGACTGGAACAGCTATAGATACGCAAAAATTATCTATCCTGGCGCACGATCCCAACCGGGCGCTTAGGCAAAGCGCTCGGTTGCCCCACACACTATGAAAATTAAATAGCTTCCCTTCAATAGCCAGAACTACGATTCAGCGAGTTTCTGGTATTTTTATACCCTGCTGTCGTAGCCCTCCGCTTTTGAAATCAAGGTCTCACCCACTTTCAGAAAAAGAGGATGCCTACATAATGTTTAGCAGTTCTGCGTCACATAGGCTTAACACCTTGCACTGTCCGGCCCACATAATTTTGGTGATATTACCGAAAAACAGAAAAAGCACAATTATTTTTCTAAATTGGACAGTAGCTGTCAGATTTAACCACTACACTCCTCACAGTCGAACTTGGCAAGGAGGTGAACAGGTTTGAGCCCGTCTGAGCGGAGGGATGCCATTGTCGATATCCTTTGCGCAAGACGTTTTGAAACAACTGCCAATCTGGCTCAGCAGCTTGGAGTTTCTGCGCGAACGATTGGCCGCGATCTATTGGTTCTCTCCTGTTCCTATCCAATCGAAACTGTCCGTGGCAGGTATGGCGGAGGTATAAAAATGGCCGACTGGTTTCACTTGGGCCGCAATATGCTCTCTGTCAAACAAAGAGCCCTCCTGCTTAGCCTTCGAACTACCCTCACAGGTCAGGATCTGGAGGTAATGGACAGCATTCTTACCCAGTTCGCACACTTTCGGGGTGCAGATACATAAGTTGCCCCATTGAACCTTGAAAACTTCACATCCGGCAACTGAAATACGTTCCCTGACGGCCCACACCAGCGGGAAGCGACTTTGGAGGATGCGCCAAGACCCGCCTGTGCAGGTTTTCTGCATCAAAGACGGCCAAATAAGGCGGCGAGCGGTACCCATCCGTCCAGAAAACAGCGGGACAAGCTGTTTCGCAATGACCCCGTCAGCACACAATGATACGCCTGCCTGCGGGCAGCTCGGAGAGATCCTCGGAGGGGTGAAATTCCCGTGACACGCTTTTGGCGTGGTTTCAGTCAGCCGCCCACGCCTGGGGAAGTAGTGTCGAATACAGGCGGACGAAAGATTAGATAAACAATATCTTTCGAGAACTTCTTGATTTTGGAAGCCACGGGGGTCGCCTGTCCATCGCAAACTGGTGGCCCCCGTTTTTCTGGAATCAATAAACCTTTTGTATCCCGCCCAGAGGTCTGGGGACAACCTATTCACAAAGGAGGGCCCCACCATGTCTAAAACCGAACTCACCGATAACCTCACTTTCGCCTCTGCCATGCAGATGCTGAAGCAGCTCGTGGCGCAGGGTCTTCTCTCTGACGATGAGGGGGTGCGCACCCGGCAGGAGCTGGAACGGAAACTCCGGCCCACCATCGCCTTGTTGTGATTTTTGGGCTTGTAAACTGCCCAGTTTCAACCCCCACTTTTCATTACATATC
>CAMWRX010000020.1 GCA_947176765.1 uncultured bacterium | reverse complement strand
CTACTCGCCGCTCCGCTCCCTTGTTTACCACCCTCCGGGGGGGTGGGGGCGCGCCGGGCATAGCACTCGGGGACGTACAGCGCCCAGCCCTGGGCGGCGCAGTTGCGATCCAGAATTTCCACCAGTTTGCCCAGGCAGCCCGCCGGCATCCCCTCGAAGTCGCACACAATGCCCCGAAAGGAGCGGCGGCGGCACTCGCCCAGGATCTGCCGGCAGCAGCCCACCGGGTCGCCCGCCCCATCGAACCCGGCGCAGTCCACCTGCATCAGCCCGCCCCGCAATCCCTGAGGCAGCTGGATGCCCAGCAGCTTGGGGCCGACCCCCACCCGGTAGGCCATGTGGGCCGGGGCCAGGCCGAAGCTCCGCGCCCGGGTCTCCCGTCCGGCGGGCAGGGCCAATAATAGCTCTTTCATGGGAGTTCCCCCTTGCTAACGGCAGAATTTCGTGATACTATATCAATCAGCGTGTATCACAATCTATGCTCGTCCCGGGCGGAATAGAAGGTGAGTTATGGTATGGTTTCGGGCCCGCTTTGTGACCCATGATATCTACGAGCTGACCGGCGAGGCCCTGGCCCGCCGGGGCTTCAAGCTGCTGCTGGCAGACTTGGACAACACCCTGGTGCCCTACGGCGTACCCCTGCCGGACGAAAAACTGAAAGCGTGGCGGGACGACCTGGCCGCTCACGGCGTGACTCTGTTCGTGCTGTCCAACAACCGGCACGAGAGCCGCCCCCGCGTTTTCGCCGAGGGGCTGGGCGTACCCTACATCGGCCACGCGGGCAAGCCCAAGACACCTTCCTTTGTGAAGGCCATGGAGCGGATGGGCGTCACCCGGGAACAGACTGCCATTGTGGGCGACCAGGTGTTCACCGACGTGCTGGGGGGCAACCGGGCGGGAGTATCTACCATTTTGGTGGAGCCCATCCGGCTGGCGGGCAATCCGGGGCGGTATCTGCGCTACGCCGTGGAGGTGCCCTTCCGGCTGCTGTCCGGGAAAGGAGAAACGCTATGAGCGCCATCTTTGGCCCCGCGGGCAACGCGGAAAACTTCCCTTATAAATCCTCGGCGGACGCGCCAAAGTGGCTAAAGGAGATCGGCCTGGACTGCTATGAGTACCAGTGCGGCAAGGGCGTTCACGTGGGAGAGGCCACCGCCCGGAAGGTGGGTCTAGCCGCTGCGGAACACGGCATTGTCTTGTCCCTCCACGCGCCGTATTTTATCAACCTGGCCAACCCAGACCCCGAGGCTTTGCAGAAAACTATCGGCTATATCACCGGGGCCTGCCTGGTGGCCGACTGGATGGGGGCCCTCCGGGTGGTCATCCACTCCGGGGCGCTGATGAAGCGCACCCGGCGGGAGGCCCAGGACATCGCCCTGCGCTCGCTCAAAGAAGTCATTGCCGCCTGCGACGGCGCTGGGTTCGGCCACATTACCCTGTGCCCCGAGACCATGGGCAAGATCAACCAGTTGGGCGATTTGGACGAGGTTTTGGAGCTGTGTACGGTGGATGAGCGGCTCTTGCCCTGCGTGGACTTTGGGCACCTGTACGCCCGCTCACTGGGGGCGGACGACGGAGCCGAGGCCATGGAGCGGATGCTGGATCGCATAGAAGAGGTGCTGGGATCGGAGCGGGCCAGCCGCTTCCACAGCCACTTCTCCCACATTGAGTTCACCCCCAACGGCGGGGAAAAGTGCCACCGTACCTTTGCCGACGACGGGGGCTACGGCCCGGACTGGACGCCCCTCGCTGCTGCTGTCGCGCGGCGCGGGTGGTGCCCCACTTTTATCTGCGAGAGCGCGGGCACCCAGGCCGAGGACGCGCTGACCATGAAGCGGATCTATCAAGGTTTTCTGACAAATCATGTATAAGGAGATGTTTTCAATGACCCATTTTGAAAAAATCGCCGCCGGACTGAAGGCCCGCGGCCTGGACGCCATGCTGGTCACCAGCGAACCCGGCGAGTTCTACGCCATGGGCTTCCACGGGGAGGGCGCGGCCCTCATTACCCCGGACAAGACCTGGTATTACACCGACTCCCGGTACATCGAGGCCGCCCAAAGCCTCATCGCCGGGGCGGAGGTGATCCTGTGGACGTCGGACAATACCTACCGCAAGCAGATCGCTGAGCTGGTCAAGACCCACAGCGTGGTCAAGCTGGGCTTCGAGGAGGAGTATATGTCCGTAGCCGACCACATTGCCTGGACAAAGGCGGTGGAGGCCGAGTTCATCCCCGCATCCTCCCTGCTCACCGATCTGCGCATGGTAAAGGACGCCGACGAGCTGGCCGTTATGAAGGAAGCCCAGCGGATCACCGACGAAGCCCTGCTGGAGATTCTGAACTTCATCAAGCCCGGCCTCACCGAGAGCGAGGTGGCCGCGCGGCTGACCTATATCATGGCCCGGAAGGGTGCGGAGCGCAACTCCTTCGACCCCATCGTGGCCTGCGGCGCCAACGGCTCCAAGCCCCACGCCGTCCCCGGCCCGGACGTGATCCAGAAGGGCCAGTTTGTCACCATGGACTTCGGCTGCAAGGTGGGGGGCTACTGCTCCGATATGACCCGCACCGTGGCTGTGGGCCAGCCCAGCGAGGAGATGGAGCTGGTCTACAACACCGTCCTCAAGGCCCAGCTGGCGGGCATCGCCACGGCCCGCGCCGGGGTCACCGGCAAGGAGGTCCACGAGGCCGGGGCCAAGGTCATCGCGGACGCGGGGTACGGGGAGTACTTCGGCCACGGCTTCGGCCACTCCCTGGGCATTGAAATCCACGAGAACCCCGGCTTCCACACCCGCAACGACAAGCCCATCCCCGCCGGGGCGCTGCTGTCCGCCGAGCCGGGCATCTACCTGCCCGGAAAGTTCGGCGTGCGCATCGAGGACGTCATCATGCTCACCGAGGAGGGCTGCATCGACATCACCCGCTCCCCCAAGCAGCTCATCATCCTTTAACAGTCAAAAAAACGAAGGGCCGGGAAAATTCCCCGGCCCTTCGCCGTTTTTGCCAAAAGCGTATAAAATCCAGCCGCTGGCGCATACTGACCACAGTTATGAATCATGTGCCCCGCCCCCGCGGGGGGCGGGGCGGGTCAGCGTGCATACTGACCAAAGTTACGTATGAAAGGCGGTGGGCGGCTTGGCGAGTTGGAAAAAGCGTCTGGCAGCGGGGGCGCTGGCCCTGCTGCTTTTGGCGCCGACGGCGGTGACCTGCTGGCCCCGGGAAGCGCCCGAGGCGGATCTGGAGGTCATGGGCGAGGCGCGGATTCCCGCCGGGCCCTATGTGGCCCTCACCTTTGACGACGGCCCCCGAGCTGTCACAACCTGTGCCCTGCTGGACGGCCTGGCCCAGCGGGGCGTCCACGCCACCTTTTTCGTCATCGGCCAGAACGTGGAGGGCAACGAGCTGCTCCTCCAGCGCATGGAGGGCGAGGGCCACCAGGTGGGGCTGCACACCTACCACCACAAATCCCTGGCCCAGCTCAATGCCAGCGATTTCTACGCCGAGGTGGACAAGCTGCGGGAGACCCTCACCGCCCTGCTGGGGCGGGAGAGCTTTATGCTCCGGCCCCCCTATGGCATGATCAGCGCCGCCGGCAAGGCCCGGGCGGCGGCCCCCATCGTCCTCTGGTCCGTGGATCCGGAGGACTGGTCTGACCGCGATACCGCCCGCCAAGTCAAGTTCATTGTGGACAAGGCTCAGGACGGGGACATCATCCTGCTCCACGACATCTACCCCGCCAGCGTGGACACCGCCCTCCAGGTGGTGGACGCGCTGATGGCCAAGGGCTTCCACTTTGTCACCGTGGAGGAGCTGTTCGCCATCCGGGGCAGGACGCCGGAAAACGGGAAGGTGTACCGTAAGCTGCCGCCGTCGTCGGGGTAAGGTATCCCCGCGCGGGATCCCGTTCATAAAACAAGCCCCCCAGCAAAAGCCGGGGGGCTTCACTATGCTTATTCGTCGTCCGGGTCGCTGTCCTTCTCGTCGTCAAAGGACAGGGCGAACTTGCCGCCGCATACGGGGCAGTCCACCACGCCGGCCGCCAGGGCCTCGTCGTCCACCACCAGATCCTCTCCGCAGGTGGGGCAGGGAATTTCGAAGAAATCCTCGTCCTCGTCATCCAGGTCGTCAAAGTCGCCGTCCTGCTCGTCCTCGTCGTCGAACACGGCCTCCTCCAGATCGGCCACGGTGTCCCCCAGGGCGTCCAGCTCCTCGTCGAACTGATCCATGGCGGCGTCCATGCCGTCCAGCTGCTGGCCGATCTCGCGCAATACATCCAGCACCTCAGACAGCACCCGGGCCACCTTCATGTCGGACTTGTCCAGCTCCATGCCCTCAAACAGGCCCTGGATATAGGCCACTTTCTCAGAAATGGTCATTGGCTTAACCCTTGCACCTTTCAAGATACTCGCCGGTGCGGGTATCGATGCGGATCTTGTCGCCGGGGTTGATGAACAGGGGCACCTTGATCTCCGCGCCGCTCTCCAGCTTGGCGGGCTTGGTGACGTTGGTGGCGGTGTCGCCCTTCACGCCGGGATCGGACTCGGTGACCACCAGCTCCACGAAGTTGGGGGGCTCCACGCCGAACACGCTGCCCTTATAGGACATGACCTTGCAGGTCATGTTCTCCATGACGAACTTGAAGTTGTCGCCCAGCACGCTCTTGTTCACGGGCAGCATCTCATAGGACTCCATGTCCATGAAGTAGTACAGATCGCCGTCGTTGTAGCTGTACTCCATGTCCTTGCGGTCCACGAAGGCCTGCTCGAACTTGGCGGTGGGGTTGAAAGAAGTCTCGGTGACAGCGCCGGTGATGACGTTCTTCATCTTGGTGCGCACGAAAGCGGCGCCCTTGCCGGGCTTGACGTGCTGGAACTCCACCACCTGCATCACTTTGCCTTCCATCTCGAAGGTCACGCCGTTGCGGAAATCGCCTGCTGTAATCATTGCCATTGGTCTCATCCTCCAATATCGAAAATTTTAGAGTTTCATCAGAATTAAGTCAATGTATTATACCCTATATACCGCCGGATTGCAAGAGCTTTTGCGGGATTCTGTCTGATTGCCGGAAAAGGGGATTGCCATTTCCTTTTATAAAGTATATAATGTTGCAATCATCATTTTGCGCAATCGTTTTTAGGAGGCACATACCATGAAAGACCTGCTCCACCTTTTGGAGGATGACTCCACCCTGACCCACGAACAGCTCGCCGCCATGACCGGACAGACCCCGGCAGAGGTATCGGCGGCGGTGGCACAATATGAGAAGGACCGCATCATTCTGGGCTACAAGACCATCGTGGACTGGGACCGCACCCAGCAGGAGTCGGTCACCGCCCTGATCGAGGTCAGCGTCACCCCCACACGAGGGGAGGGCTTCGACCGGGTAGCCCAGCGCATCTACCAGTATGAGGAGGTGGAGTCCCTCTACCTCATGTCCGGCGGGGCCTACGACATGACGGTAACCATCTCCGGGCGCACCTTGAAAGAGGTGGCACAGTTCGTGGGCGAGAAGCTGGCCCCCATTGAGGGCGTCACCGGCACCGCCACCCACTTCATTCTGAAGAAATACAAGGAAAAGCATCTGATCTTCCCCGTGCAGGAGCTTCAGGAGGAAAGGTTCGTGTTTGAATAATGGACTACGGCAAAATCATGTGCCAGAGGGTGCAGGACATCCAACCCTCCGGCATCCGAAAATACTTCGACCTGCTCCAGGGCATGGAGGGCGGCATCTCCCTGGGCATTGGCGAGCCCGACCTGCCCACCCCCTGGCACATCCGGGACGCGGGCATCTTCTCTCTGGAGAAGGGCTTCACCAAGTACACCCCCAATGCGGGCCTCTCCGACGTGCGCGCCGGCATCTCCCGGTACTTAAAGCGCCGGTTTGACCTGGAATACGCCCCCGTGGGCCAGATTCTGGTCACCGTGGGCGGCAGCGAGGGGCTTGACCTGGCCTTCCGCTGCCTGCTGGAGCCGGGGGACGAGGTCATCATCCCAGCCCCCTCTTTCGTGTGCTATGGACCGCTGGTGTCCATGATGCACGGCGTGCCCGTGACGGTGGAGACGAAAGCGGAGAACGATTTCCGGCTCACCCCTGACGAGCTGCGCGCCGCCATTACCCCCCGCACCAAGGTTCTGGTGCTTCCCTTCCCCAACAACCCCACCGGGGGCGTCATGGGCCGGGAGGATTTGGAGGCGCTGGCGGACGTGCTCCGGGGCACAGACATCATGGTCGTCTCCGACGAGATCTACGCCGAACTGACCTACGGCGGGCGCCATGTGTCCCTGGCCAATCTCCCGGATATGTACGAGCGCACCCTGGTCATCAACGGCTTCTCCAAGGCCTACTCTATGACGGGCTGGCGGCTGGGCTACGTGTGCGGGCCCAAGCCCCTCATCGCCGCCATGACCAAGCTCCACCAGTACGCCATCATGTCCGCCCCCACCACCAGCCAGTACGCCGCCATCGAGGCGCTGGAGCACGGCGACGCTGACATCGACGCCATGCGGGACGAGTACGACGGCCGCCGCCGCTTCCTGGTGGACGGCTTCCGCAAGCTGGGGCTGTCCTGCTTCGAGCCGCTGGGAGCGTTTTACACCTTCCCCTGCATCAAGTCCACGGGGCTTTCCAGCGAGGAGTTCTGCGACCGATTCCTGGCCCAGCAGCGGGTGGCGGTGATCCCCGGCTCCGCCTTCGGCCCCGGCGGCGAGGGTTACATCCGGGCCTGCTACGCCGCCTCCATGCACGACCTGGCCGAGGCACTGAACCGGCTGGAAACATTCCTGAAAAGCCTCTGAGGAAAGGAAGAAAATCAAGATGAATATTGTCTGTTTGGATATGGAGGGCGTCCTGGTTCCCGAGATTTGGATCGCCTTCTCCGAGGCCAGCGGCATCCCCGAGCTGCGCCGCACCACCCGGGACGAACCGGATTACGACAAGCTGATGGCCTGGCGGCTGGGCATTTTGAAGGAGCACGGCCTGGGGCTGAAGGAGATCCAGGCCACCATCGCCAAGATCGACCCTCTCCCCGGGGCGAAGGAATTCCTGGACGAGCTGCGCACCCTCACCCAGGTGGTGATTCTGAGCGACACCTTCGAGCAGTTCGCCAAGCCCCTGATGGCCAAGCTGGGCTGGCCCTCCCTGTTCTGCAACACCCTGGAAGTCGCCCCGGACGGGGAGATCACCGGCTACAAAATGCGGTGCGAGAAGTCCAAGCTCACCACCGTGAAGGCATTGCAGTCCTGCGGCTTTGACACCATTGCCGCCGGGGACAGCTTCAACGACCTCGGTATGATCCAGGCCAGCAAGGCCGGCCTCCTGTTCAAATCTACCGAAGCCATCAAAGCGGACTACCCTGACATCCCCGCTTATGAGGAGTTCGGCGATTTGCTGAACGCCATTAAGTCCGCGCTGTGACGCCTATCTTTCATTGAAAAGAGGTTTTCGCCATGAAAGCTGATTTTGACCGTCTCCCCTTCCGTCCCACAGACATTTTGCTGCCCCAGGGCTGCGACTACGACAAGTGGGCCGTGGTGGCCTGCGACCAATACACCTCCCAGCCCGAGTACTGGGAGCGGGTGGAGGAGCGGGTGGGCCGCGCCCCCTCCGCCCTGCGGCTCATCCTGCCCGAGAGCAGCCTGGACGGGCCCCAGGTAGAGATGGACATTACCGACATCAACGCCACCATGGCCGCCTACCTCCGGGAGGGCCGGTTCAAAACCCTGCCCCACGCCATGATCTATGTGGAACGTACCCTGCACAACGGCAAGGTGCGCCGGGGGCTGGTGGGCAAGGCGGATCTCAAGGACTACGACTATGAGCCGGGGTCGGACGCGCTGATCCGGGCCACAGAGGGCGTGGTCATGTCCCGCATCCCACCCAGGGTCGCGGTGCGCAAAAACGCCCCCATTGAGCTGCCCCACGCCATGCTGCTGGCCGACGACCCGGACCGCACCGTCATCGAGCCCCTGGCCGCCCAGACGGATTCCATGAAGCTGCTGTACGACTTCGACCTGATGGAGCAGGGCGGGCATATCAAGGGCTGGCGGCTGACCGAGGAGCAGCTTTCCCAGGTAGCCGGGGCGCTGTCCGCCCTGGCCGACCCCGCCGCCTTCAACGCCAAATACGGCACGAAGGACGAGCCCGTCATGCTTTTCGCCATGGGGGACGGCAACCACGCCATGGCCACCGCCAAGGAGTGCTACGAGCGGCAGAAACGGCTCATGCCGCCTGAGAAGTGGGATACCCTCCGTGCCCGGTACGCCCTGTGCGAGCTGGTGAACCTCCACGACGACAGCCTGGAGTTCGAGCCCATCCACCGGGTGGTGTTCCACACCGATCCTGAGGCCCTGCTGGACGCCCTGGTGCGCGCCTATCCCGGTTCCCACCGGGGCAAGGAGCCCCAAGGGGACGGCCTGCCCCTGGGCTACATATGCGCGGGTTCCCAGGGTGTGATCACCGTGCCCCGCTCCGCCGCCCAGCTGCCCGTGGGGGCCCTCCAGAATTTTTTGGACGACTATCTGGTGAACCACCCCGGCCGGGTGGACTACATCCATGGCGAGGACGTGGCCCGGGAGTTCGCCACCCGGCCCGGCAACATCGCCTTCCTGCTTCCCCCTATGGACAAACAGGCGCTGTTCCCCTCCGTCATCCACGACGGCGTTCTCCCCCGCAAGACCTTCTCCATGGGTGAGGCCCACGACAAGCGGTTCTATCTGGAAGCCCGGAAAATCCGCTGAAAAAGGGAAACCGACGTGAAGGTATATCATATGAGCGAGACCCTGCGGCTTAGCGATGAGCTGATCCCCGACCACCAGCACTGTGCCGATCTGGCCCAGCCCTTTACCCAGGCCCTGGAACGAAGCGAGGACTGCTTCTATTCCATGGTGCTGTGCGGCAAATACCTTCGATCCGTGCTAGGCAGATCCGGGCTGAGGGAGTGGTCCAACTTCGCCAAATGGTCCGTGGAAGGCGCTTTTGAATACATCCGCAAAACAGAATTCCCTGACCTTCCCAGCCGCCTTCAGTGCAATTACTTCTACGACAGCCTGCCATGCTGCAAGCTCCTGTTCGACTATGACTGGGGCGAGGCGTCCCCGGAGGAGCAAGCCGCAGTCCACCTGTTCGAGGTTGATTTGCAGGACGAACACCCCCTGCGGCTGGATATGCGCCTCTATGACGCGGCCTATGACGCCATGAGCGAACTCCAGGACGTGCG
The DNA here is from genome assembly GCA_947176765.1 of uncultured bacterium. Lineage (GTDB taxonomy): Bacteria > Bacillota > Clostridia > Oscillospirales > Oscillospiraceae > Enterenecus. Next base: position 30,506 of record CAMWRX010000020.1, on the reverse strand, counting down.
GACTGTTCTGGACTGCGCCCGGAGATACTTTGCCGGGGAGCACAGCGCCGACCCCGTGTGGGAGCTTTTGAGCCAGCGGCCCGCCAAGGCTGTGCGGGACTTGACAGCATATCTGAAAGACGAATAAAAAGCCGCCCGGCCAGAAATGGCCGGGCGGCTTCCCTTATAGGATGCTGTCGTCGTAATCGTCGAACTCCTCGGGCTCAAAGCAGCGGTCGGCGCGCTTTTCCTCCACCTTGTCGATGATGGTGTCGAACAAGTCCATGATCTGATCCCAGAACGCCACGATGGCGCACACCACGGCGACCAGCGCCATAACGGTGGCTGCGATCTTCAAAATAAAGCGGGCAGTTTTCATTTTCGTACCTCCTTTGTCAGTCGGCGTCCCGGAGGGACGCGCACAGGTGGGCCACGGCCAGACAGGCCACCGACGAAGCCGCCAGGGCGATGGCCGCAGTTCTCAAGATAAAGCTCGCAATTTTCATAAGCTGTCCCTCCTCGTATGGATGGTACTAGTGTACACGATTTCGGGGAAAATTACAATACGCATTTTGGGGGCTGCTGACAAAAACCTTTCCTTGACAAACCGTTTTGTTTCACCTATACTATTTGTGGTAAAAGGCAAGGAAGGGAAGCAGTACCCCTCCCCCTCCGTTTCAGAGAGCGGCCGGTTTGGTGCGAGGCCGCAGCGGAGACTGGGCGAAGTCGTCCCCGAGCCCCGGTTTTGAACGGCAGTAGGAACTGGCGGGCCCTCCCGTTACAGAGGCAATGAGCGTCCCCGCAAGGGGAAATTCAGGTGGTACCGCGGACTTTTTCAGGTTCGCCCTGAGCAAAATGCTTGGGGCGGACTTTTTTATGTCCCCGCCCCGAAAAGGAGTGTATCGCAATGAGCAAAGAATTACCCAAGATCTATGAACCCCAGGAGGTGGAGGGCCGCGTCTACCAAGCCTGGGAGGAGAACGGCTGCTTCCGGGGCATCCGTGACCCCGAGAAAAAGCCCTTCACCATCGTTATGCCGCCCCCCAACGTCACCGGCCAGCTCCATATCGGCCACGCCATGGATGACGCCATGCAGGATATGCTCACCCGCTACAAGCGGATGCAGGGCTACGCCGCCCTCTACCTCCCCGGCACCGACCACGCCGGCATCGCCACCCAGATCAAGGTGGAGGAGGAGCTGCGCACCAAGGAGGGCCTCACCCGCCACGATCTGGGCCGGGAAAAGTTCCTGGAGCGGGTGTGGGACTGGAAACACAAGTACGGCAACCGCATCGTGGAGCAGCAGAAGAAGCTGGGCGTGTCCGCCGACTGGGAGCGCTCCCGCTTCACTATGGACGAGGGGCTGTCCAAGGCGGTGCGCCATGTGTTCGTCTCCCTGTACGAGAAGGGGCTCATCTACAAAGGCTCCCGTATCGTCAACTGGTGCCCCAACTGCGTCACGGCGCTGTCCGACGCTGAGGTGGAATACCAGGACAAGCCCGGCCACCTGTGGCACATCAAGTACCCCATCGTGGGCGAGCCGGGACGGTACGTCATCGTGGCCACCACCCGGCCGGAGACCATGCTGGGCGACACCGGCGTAGCCGTCAACCCCGCCGACGAGCGCTACCAGGACATCATCGGCAAGAAGTGCCTGCTGCCGCTGATGGACCGGGAGATCCCCATCGTGGCCGACGAGTACGTGGATTTGGAGTTCGGCACCGGCTGCGTGAAGATGACCCCCGCCCACGACCCCAACGACTTCGAGGTGGGTCTGCGGCATAACTTGGACACCATCCGGGTGCTGGACGACCACGGCGTGGTCAACGAGCACGGCGGCAAGTATCAGGGCATGAACCGCTACGAGGCCCGGAAAGCCGTCATCGCCGATCTGGAGGCGCTGGGCCTGCTGGAGAAGGTCGAGGACCACCAGCACAACGTGGGCACCTGCTACCGCTGCCACAACGACGTGGAGCCCATCATCTCCGCCCAGTGGTTCGTGAAGATGGAGCCGCTGGCCAAAGAGGCCCTGCGGGTGGTCAACGAGGGCGAGACAAAATTTGTCCCCGACCGCTTCACCAAGACCTACACCAACTGGATGGAGAACGTCCATGACTGGTGCATCTCCCGCCAGCTCTGGTGGGGCCATCAGATCCCCGTGTGGTACTGCGCGGACTGCGGCCATATGACTGTCACCCGGGAAGATCCCTGCCAGTGTGAGAAGTGCGGCTCCAAGAACATTGAGCGCGACCCCGACGTGCTGGACACCTGGTTCAGCTCCGCCCTGTGGCCCTTCTCCACCCTGGGCTGGCCGGAAAACACCGAGGATCTGGACTACTTCTACCCCACCGACGTGCTGGTCACCGGCTACGACATCATCTTCTTCTGGGTAGCCCGGATGATCTTCTCCGGCTGTGAGCACACCAAGAAGCCCCCCTTCCACACCGTCCTCATCCACGGCCTGGTGCGGGACGACAAGGGCCGCAAGATGTCCAAGTCCCTGGGCAACGGCATCGACCCGCTGGAGATGGCGGAAAAGTACGGTGCGGACGCCCTGCGCTTCAACCTCATTACCGGCAACGCCCCCGGCAACGACACCCGCTTCTTCGTGGAGAAGTGCGAGGCCATGCGCAACTTCGCCAACAAGATCTGGAACGCCAGCCGGTTCGTCATGATGAACCTGACCATCGACCAGTGCGTCCTGCCCGAGAAGCTGGAGCAGGAGGACAAGTGGATCCTGTCCCGGCTGAACCGGGTGGTTAAGGAAGTCACCGACAATATGGACGCCTACGAGCTGGGCGTGGCCTCCGCCAAGGTATATGACTTCATCTGGAGCGACTACTGCGACTGGTATATCGAGCTGACCAAGGCCCGCCTCCAGAGCGACGACGAGGCGGCAAAAGTCCAGGCCCAGAACGTGCTGGTGTACGTTCTCACCGAGACGCTGAAGCTCCTGCACCCCTTTATGCCCTTCATCACCGAGGAGATCTGGCAGGCCCTGCCCCATGCCCCCGGCATTGAGGGCGGCTTCCTGATGCTCCAGAGCTGGCCGGAATACAGCGACGCGCTGAACTTCCAGGAGGCCGAGGGGGCCATGGAGTCCGTCATGGACGTGATCCGCGCCATCCGTACTCGCCGCGCCGAGATGAACGTGCCCCCCTCCAAGAAGGCGGCGCTGACCATCGTCACCCCCAAGACGGACGTGTTTACCGCGGGCCGCGGCTTCCTCACCCGGCTGGCCTGGGCCTCCTCCATCGAGGTGCGCCAGGACGAGCCGTCCGACCTCACCGGCCTGGTGGCGGATGTCACCCACGACGCCAAGGTGTATATGCCCCTGGCGGAGCTGGTGGACATTGAGAAGGAAAAGGTCCGGCTCAACAAGGACCTGGGCAAGAAGCAGGGTGAGCTGAAGGGCCTGGAGGGCAAGCTCAATAACCCCGGCTTCCTGAACAAGGCCCCCGCCGACGTGGTGGCCGCCGAAAAGGAGCGGGCGGAAAAGCTCAAGACCCTGATTGCGAAAATCGAGGAGCAATTGAAAAATATGTAAATTTTTCCAGTTGCAACCACACCTTCGGCAAATTGTGACCAACCAAATCCATTATAATGAGCGCGATACGGGAAATCCCCGTACCGCGCTCATTTTTTTGTACATCAGAGAGGGGACAAGCCATGCCCATCACAGTGACCAGCCGGGACAGCGCGCTGACCATCGCCCTGTCCGGCGAGATCGACCACCACGGCGCCCGGGAGATGATGACCCAGCTGGACGACGCCATCGCCACCCGTCTGCCCGCCCGCCTTGTTTTGGATCTGTCCGGCGTCACCTTTATGGACAGCTCCGGCATCGCCGTGCTGCTGCGCGCCCTGCGGCAGGAGCAGCAGATCGGCGGCTCCCTGCGTATGACCAATATCCCCACCCAGGCGCGGCGCGTGCTGGACGCCGCCGGGGTGGGCCGGCTCATTACCTTAGATTGAGGAGGGCTACATAAGATGAAAGCCATTGACCAGGTGACCGTCACGTTCACCTCCCGCTCCGCCAACGAGGGCTTTGCCCGGGCGGCCGCGGCCTGCTTCGCCGCCCAGCTGGACCCCACCCTGGACGAGGTGGCGGACATCAAGACCGCCGTCTCCGAAGCGGTAACCAACGCCATCGTCCACGCCTACCCGGACTGTCTGGGGAAAATCGTCATGCGCCTGCGGATCTTCGACGGCGGCGTGCTGGAAATCCAGGTGAAGGACTCCGGCGTGGGCATCCCCGACGTGGACAAGGCCCGCACCCCCCTGTACACCACCGGCGGCGAGGAGCGCTCCGGCATGGGCTTCACCATCATGGAGAGCTTCATGGACGGCCTGCGCGTCCGCTCCCAGCCGGACAAGGGCACCACTGTCACCATGCGCAAGCGGATCGCCCGCAGGGCGGGCTCCTCCCAGTGAGGGGCCTGGACGCCCCCGCCCTGCTGGAAGCCGCCCAGGCGGGGGACAACGACGCCTGCGAGCGCCTGCTCCTGGACAACAGCGGCCTGATCTGGTCGGTGGCTCGGCGGTACTACGGCCGGGGCGTTGACCCGGAGGATCTGTATCAACTGGGCTGTCTGGGCTTCCTGAAGGCCATCCGGGGGTTTGACACCGAATACGGCACCCAATTCTCCACCTATGCCGTGCCTAAGATCGCGGGGGAGATACGCCGCTTCCTCCGGGACGACGGGGCGGTGAAGGTGAGCCGGGGCACCAAGGAGCGGGCCATGACGCTGCGGCAGAAGCGGCAGGAGCTGTCCCAGCGGCTGGGCCGGGAGCCCACGGTGGGCGAGCTCGCCGAAGCCACCGGCCTGGAGCCGGAGGACATCGCCGCCGCCGATACGGCGGTTCTGACGGTGGCCTCTCTGCAAGGCGAGAGCGGCGAGGACGGTTTCTCGCTGGAGACGGTGCTGGGGGACGAGGGCATCGAGGACGAGCTGGTGGAAAAGCTGACGCTCCGGCAAGCCATCGACGCCCTGCCGGAACGGGAGCGGATGGTGATTTTGCTCCGTTTCTATAAAAATCTCACCCAAGACCGGGTCTCCAAGGTGCTGGGTGTAAGCCAGGTACAGGTGTCCCGCATCGAACGCCGTGCGGTGGCAAAGCTGCGGGAGGCATTAACGGAATAGCCCGGGCGGAGTTTTTGCACTCCGCCCGGGCTGTTTTTTGCGCGAACCGCGCTTCAGCGCTCGTCCGTTATAAAATGCTTTACCTGATTGGCCGGATGGAGCAGCTCTGTCCGGAAAAACGTGGGGTAAATCGTCCGCTCCTCATCCAGCGGAACCCATTCCAAATACTCCTTGCTATGATCCTCCGTGAAACTGCCACTTACTGGGGAGAAACCGTCGGGAACCTTCATATAAAAGTAAAACGAAATCTCATAAATCAGCTTTCCGAAGTTGCTCGGAGCGTCGCCCACAAAGTAATTTTCGTGGATGAAGCCCAGCCGGTCAACCTCCATCCTGACCCCCGTTTCTTCCAGCACTTCCCGTATCACCGCTTCTTCCGCCGTTTCGCCAAATTGAATCCGGCCGCCAACGGAGTAGAAATAGTCGTTTCGTTCATTTCCCACCATGAGAATTTTCCCATTTTGCACGATGATCGCACCAACGCGAATGTTAATCAGGCCACTATCGCAAGGTACTGTCATATCGCTGCCCATTGTCAGCCCTCCTTAGGCGGTCGGCAGACCGCCGGCGTTAGGCCGCCTTCGGCGGCCTCAGCCCTAAGCCGGCCTATGGCCGGCCCACGGAAACCGGTCGTTCGCCCGCAGGGCGAATGACGGTTCCTTTGTTTTCCCATTTTTTAAACCAGAAAAGCATTTTTACCACATTAAGCCAACCACAAATATCTCTCAAAAAGCGCCCAAACATTTTATTTGGGCGCTTTTCGTATCCTAATTACGGCTTAAAACTGTCCTTCAAGCTCACCGCCCGGTTGAACACCAGGTGTCCCGGCTTGCTGTCCTTGCTGTCGGCGCAGAAATACCCCTGACGCATGAACTGGAACCTATCGGAGGGCTGTGCCTCCGCCAATCCCGCCTCCACCTTGCACCCGGTAAGCACCTCCAGGGAGTTGGGGTTCAAACACTCCAAAAAGTCCTTGCCCGCCGCGTCCGGCTCCGGGTCGGAGAACAGGTTGTCGTACAGCCGCACCTCCGCGTCCACGGCAGTGGCCCCGTCCACCCAGTGAATGGTGGCGCCCTTCACCTTGCGGCCGTCGGCGGGATTGCCGCCCTTGGACTCGGGGTCGTACTCGGCAATAATCTCGGTGACGTTCCCCGCCTCGTCGGTGTTGTAGCCCACGCACTTGATGAGGTACGCCCCCTTCAAGCGGCACTCCGGGCCGTTGGGGTACAGGCGCTTGTACTTGGGGATGGGCTCGGGCAGGAAGTCCTCCGCCTCCACCCACAGATTCCGGGAGAAGGTCACCGTGCGCACCCCGTCCTCGGGACGGTTGGGGTTGTTTTCCACCTCAAAGCTCTCGCTCTGTCCCTCGGGGTAGTTGGAGATGGTCAGCTTCACGGGGCGCAGCACCGCCATCACCCGCTGGGCTGTCTCGTTCAGATCCTCCCGGAGGCAGTATTCCAAAAAGGCGTATTCAATGGTATTGACCGCCTTGGCCACACCGATGCGGTCGCAGAAGTTGCGGATGGACTTGGGGGTGTATCCCCTCCGGCGCAGGCCGCACAGCGTGGGCATACGGGGGTCGTCCCAGCCGGAGACGTAATTCTCCTCCACCAGTTTGCGCAGCTTGCGCTTGGACATGACGGTATAGTTGATGCCCAGCCGTGCGAACTCGATCTGACGGGGCTTGTGGTAGGGGATGGACACGTGCTCCACCACCCAGTTATACAGCGGCCTGTGATCCTCATACTCCAGGGAGCACAGCGAGTGGGTGATGCCCTCCAGCGCGTCCTGGATGGGGTGGGCGAAGTCGTACATGGGGAAGATGCACCACTTGGTGCCCTGGCGGTGGTGCTCAATATAGCGAATGCGGTAGATAACCGGGTCGCGCATATTGAAATTGCCGGAGTTGAGGTCGATCTTGGCCCGGAGGGTCTTGGAACCCTCGGGGAACTCCCCGTTCTTCATCCGCTCAAACAGATCCAGATTCTCTTCAATCGGGCGGTCCCGGTAGGGGGAGACAGCGGGCACGCCGATGGAACCCCGGTGGGCCTTAAACTCCTCTGGGGACAGCTCGCACACATAGGCCAGTCCCTTTTTAATCAGCTCCACCGCCAGTTCATAGGTCTTTTCAAAATAATCGGAGCCATAAAACATCCGGTCACCCCAGTCGAAACCCAGCCAGTGGATGTCCTCCTGGATGGCATCTACGAACTCCACGTCCTCCTTGGCGGGGTTGGTGTCGTCAAAGCGCAGGTTGCACATACCGCCGTACTTCTCCGCCGTGCCGAAGTCGATGGTCAGCGCCTTGCAGTGGCCGATGTGGAGGTAGCCGTTGGGCTCGGGTGGAAAACGGGTGTGGACAGTCATGCCCTGGTACTGGCCGCCCTGAGCGATGTCCTCGTCGATAAAGTCGTGGATAAAGTTCTGGCTCATGGAAACGTTCAGCTCTTCTGCCATGTCTGTCACTCCTCGGTAAAAATAATGTTGGGCTTTGGAACTACCAAAGCCCAACCATTATATCCGTTTTTCGGAAGAAAAGCAACCGGCAATATGCCCATATCTATCCTGTTTCCTGGCCGGTGTATGCCTGGGCGGCGGCGTAGTCCTCACAGATGGGGTGGAGCGCGGCGGGCCACTCATACCCCAGCTCGATCAGCTCCTGGTCTGTGTAAAGCAGCTTTGACCGCGGCGCGGGCTCCTGCTCCTCCTCCTGCTCCTCCCCCTCTTCTACGGGGTACAGCCCCTGGGGCAGCAGGTGGCGGTAACCCTCGGGGGTGGCCACGATGAGCCACAGCCCCGCCGAACCGCTCACCGGCTCCACCTCCACACCGCACTGCTGGCATAAGTACTCCATCGCCATCAGCAGGCCGAGGTCGGAGGCCGGCTCCCCGGACAAGGCGTCCAGCGCCAGCGGCGTGCCGCGCTCATCCGCTCCGCCACCGGCGGCGCGGACAATGCCAGCCAGCTCCTCCACGGTATAGCCCTCCCCGGCGGAGGGATTGGCCTCCAGCAGCGCGGCGGCGGCGTTCTCCAGCTGCTGGACATAGTCCTTTTCCTCCTGCGCCACGGCGGCGGCACTCCGGCCCCAGTCCAGCTTCACTTCAATGACCCGGCGGGTACCCGCCTCCGGGTAGAGGGAGATGGTCTTACCATTGATATCGTGATGCCGGAACAGCGCCGGGGCGCTGAGGCAGGCCAGCTCCAGCAGATGTTCCACCAGCTCCCGGTCGCCGGAGAAGTAGGAGGCCAAGAACGCGGCGGAGCTCTCCTGGCCGGTCACCAGCCGGGACAGCTCCTGGCGCACCCCGGCAAGACCCGTGACCTCCCGCAGACCGTTTACCTCCTGGGCAGTGCGGGAGTAAGCCACGCGCAGCTCCACCTCATAGTAGGTGAGCACCCGGGTGGTCTCATAGGTCAGGAAACGCACAGAAAACGCGCCCAGCGGATCCTCGTACATCACCTCGTCCCGGGCGTTGGCCAGGTCGGCCTCCACGTCCCCGGTGTAGTTGTAAAGCCGGATGGTGCCGCCGGTGCGGTGGCCGTTGACGAAGTAGAGGATGGCGTTCACCAGCCCCTGGTAGCTCTCCGCCCGGAGGACGGACTCGTCCTCGGTGACGGCGTAGTCCACATGGGTGGTGATGGTCTCGTGGCCCCGATCCAGCATGGCTCCGCAGCCGCTGAGCAGCAGCGCCGCACAAAGGCATAGGACCAAAATACGCTTTTTCATCATAAGTCATCCTTCTTATAGTCCCGGAAGCCCTCGCCCAGCACCTCGTGGGCATTACACACGATGACGAAGGCGGCGGGGTCAATGTCCTTCACCGCGGCCTTGATGGCGGCGATCTCCCGCTGCTTGAAGGCGCACATCAGCACATCCTTTTTCGCCCCGGTGTACGCTCCCTGTCCGTGGAGGATGGTCACTCCCCGATCCATCTCTTTCACCAACACATCGGAAATCTCCTTGTTTTGATCGCTGATGATATAGGCCACCTTGGCGGTGTCCAGGCCGTACAGCACACCGTCCATGACGATGGTGGAGATATACAGCGCCACCAAGCCGTACAGCGCAGCATACAGGGTCTGGAACACGATAGCCACCGTCACGATCACTGCCAGGTCAATGCCCATCAGCAGCTTGCCCATTGGCAGCCATGCCAGCTTCAGCTTCAGCAGCCGGGCCATCAGGTCGGTGCCGCCGGTGGTGGCGCCCTGCTGAAAAATGAGGCCCAGGGACAATCCCAGAAGCAGCCCGCCGAAGATACAGGCCAACAGCGGCTCCATAGGCTCCCACACCCGCAGGGGGGTGAGCGTGTCGATGAACACCGACGAGATAAACATGGCATATAGAGACGACACCAGCAGCCGTCCGCCGATGAGCTTCCAGCCCAGGATGAACAGCGGGATGTTCAGCACGATGACGGTGACGCCGATGGGAAGGGCCGGAACCAGGTAGTTGACGATCTGGGCCACGCCGGTCAGGCCGCCGAAGGCGATGCCGTTGGGGGCGTAGCACCACACAAAGCCCAGCGCGTAGCAGGCGGAGCCCAGCGTAATCATCAGCAGAGGAAACAGCGTCTTTTTCAAGCGGGTCACGGCAAATGCCTCCTCAAAATTACAATATCGTGAGCTGCTCCTCCCCCCGGTCCTCCTCTTTGAGAAGCGCCCCGGCGGCGGGCAGGGAGCGGGCCCGGTAGCGGGCGGCGTTGACGATGTGAGTGGCGGCCAGGGGCTTGGCCCACACCACCTTGTGCTTGGCCTTCACCGCCATGACGCCCACACCCTGGGTGGTGCGGGTGGTCTTGGGGGTGAGGGAGGCGGTGTGGAATACCACGCACCGCCCGTCGCTGGCGCTGACCGCCATCTCCTGATCCTCCGCCAGCAGGCAGGCGGACACCAGGGGGAACTTGTCGCAGTAGGCCCCGGTGAGCTTGCGCCGCCTCGTCTGGGTCTGGTAGGCGGACAGCTCCACCCTTGCGGCCTTGCCGTTGTCAAAGAAGAACAGCACATGGGCGGAGTAGTCCCCGGGCGCGCAGGCCCAGGCGAACTTCTCCTCCGGATCCATGCCCAGCTTGGTGGGCAGATAGTCCCCCAGCACACTGGCCTTGGTGTCGTCGAAGTCGCTGAGGCGGGTCTTATAGCACTGGTGCTTGTCGGTGAACACCAGCAGCTCGTCCCCGTTGTTCCCCTCCCACTGGAGGTACGGGCCGTCCCCCTCCTTGTACTTCTGCTCAGAACTCATCCGCAGGGACTGGGGAGTGATCTTCTTAAAGTATCCCTCCCTGGAGATAAACACATTCACCGGGTAGGCGGGGATCTCCTCCACAGCGGCGGCTTTCTCCTCCTCCGCCGCCTGCTGGTACTCATAGACGATTTCGGTGCGGCGGGGAGCGGCGTACTTCTTTTTGACGTTTTTCAGTTCGTCAATGATGATGTCCTTGATGCGTCCGGGCGAGTTGATGATGTCCTTGAGATCGGCGATCTCCTTCTCCAGCTCAGAGACCTCCTCCACCCGCTTGAGGATATATTCCTTGTTGATGTTGCGCAGCCGGATATCCGCCACAAACTCCGCCTGGATCTGGTCGATGCCGAAGCCGATGATGAGGTTGGGCACCACCTCGGCGTCCTCCTCCGTCTCACGGATGATTTTGATCGCCTTGTCGATGTCCAGCAGGATGCGCTTCAGGCCCTTCAGAAGATGGAGCTTATCCTCCTTCTTTTTGCACACGAAGTAGGTGCGCCGCCGCACCCCATCCATCCGCCATGCGGTCCACTCATCCAGGATCTCGCCCACACCCATGACCCGGGGCATCCCGGCGATGAGGATGTTGAAGTTGCAGGAGAAGCTGTCCTGGAGGGGGGTGCTCTGGAACAGCCGGTTCATCAGCTTATCCGGGTCGGTGCCCCGCTTCAGGTCGATGGCCAGCTTCAGGCCATTCAGGTCGGTCTCGTCCCGCATATCGGAGATTTCCCGCACCTTGCCCGCCTTCACCAGCTCCGCCACCTTGTCCAGAATGGCCTCCACTGTGGTGGAGTAGGGGATCTCGTAGATCTCGATGACGTTGTCCTCTTTGATATAACGCCACTTGGCCCGCAGTTTGATGGGCCCCCGGCCCGTGCGGTACACCTCCGCCAGCGCCGCGCCGTCGTACAGCAGCTGCCCGCCGGTGGAGAAATCCGGGGCCTTTAATATGCCCATCAGATCCACATTGGGGTCGCGCAGGTAAGCGATCGTCGCGTCGCACACCTCGCCCAAATTGAACCCGCACAGGTTGGACGCCATACCCACGGCGATGCCCTGGTTGGCCGCCACCAGCACATTGGGGAAGGTGGTGGGCAGGAGGGTGGGCTCGGTGAGCTTTCCATCGTAGTTGGGCACGAAGTCCACCGCGTCCTGGTCGATGTCCCGGAACAGCTCCTGACAAACGGGGTCAAGGCGCACCTCGGTATACCGGGAGGCGGCCCAGGCCATGTCCCTAGAATACACCTTGCCAAAATTGCCCTTGGAGTCCACCAGCGGATGGAGCAGGGCGCCATAGCCCCGGCTCAGGCGTACCATGGTGTCGTAAATGGCGGCGTCGCCGTGGGGGTTGAGCTTCATGGTGGCCCCCACCACGTTGGCGGACTTGGTGCGGGAGCCCCCCAGCAGCTTCATCTGGTACATGGTGTACAGCAGCTTGCGGTGGGAGGGCTTGAAACCGTCGATCTCCGGGATAGCCCGGGAGACGATGACGGACATGGCGTAGGGCATATAGTTCACTTCCAGCGTCTCGGTGATGGGCTGTTCCAGCACCTGGGCCCGCAGGCCCATGACGTTGGGGTTATTTACTTTTTTGGGGCCCTTCTGCTCGGGGGTCTTTTTCTTAGCCAAGTTCAATCAGTCCTTCTTAGGAGATGTCAGCCATATCCAAATACTTATACCCGCTGTCTGCGATGTGGTCTTTGCGGCCCTGCAAATCGTTGCCCAGGAACATCTCAAACACCTGGGCCGTGCGCTCCACGTCCTCCGGCATCACCTTGATGAGCCGCCGGGTATCCGGGGACATGGTGGTCAGCCACATCATGTCCGGCTCGTTCTCGCCCAGACCTTTGGAGCGCTGTACGTCCACCTTTTTGCCCGCCAAGGAGGCCACGATGTCGTTTTTCTCCTTGTCGGAGTAGGCAAACCAGGTCTTTTCCTTGCAGGTGATCTCATACAGGGGGGACTCGGCGATATACACGTACCCCTTTTCAATGAGGGTGGGGGTGAGCCGGTACAGCATGGCCAGCACCAGGGTGCGGATCTGGAAACCGTCCTCGTCGCCGTCGGTGCAGATGACAATCTTGTTCCAGCGCAGGTTGTTCAAATCGAAGGCGTTCAGATCCTTATTGTTCTTGGACTGGACCTCCACCCCGCAGCCGATGACCTTCAGCAAATCGGTGATGATCTCGCTTTTGAAGATGCGGGGAAGATCGGCCTTCAGGCAGTTGAGGATCTTGCCCCGGATGGGCATAATGCCCTGGAACTCCGCGTCCCGGCCCAGCTTTACGCTGCCCAGGGCGGAGTCACCCTCCACGATGTACAGCTCCCGGCGGTCCACGTCTTTTGTGCGGCAGTCCACGAACTTCTGCACCCGGTTGGAGATGTCCACCGACCCGGACAGCTTTTTCTTGATGCCCAGGCGGGTCTTTTCCGCTGTCTCACGGGAGCGCTTGTTCACCAACACCTGGCCCGCAATGCGCTCGGCGTCCATGGGGTTCTCGATGAAGTACACCTCAAACTGGGAGCGGAGGAACTCGGTCATGGCCTCCTGGACGAATTTGTTGGTGATGGACTTCTTGGTCTGGTTCTCGTAGCTGGTCTGGGTGGAGAAGTTGTTGGACACCAGCACCAGGGCGTCCTGGATATCGTTGAAAGTGACCTTGCTCTCGTTTTTCTGGTACTTGCCGTTCTGCTTGAGCCAGCCGTCGATGGCGGACACAAAGGCGGAGCGCATGGCCTTTTCCGGCGAGCCGCCGTGCTCCAGCCAGGAGGAGTTGTGGTAGTGCTCGATGACCTGCACCCGGTTGGAGAAGCAGAAGGACACGGACAGCTTCACCTTGTACTCCGCCTTGTCCGCCCGGTCCCGGCCCCGCCGCTCCGACTGCCAGAACACCGGGGCGGTGAGGGGGTCGTCCCCCGCCAGCTCGGTCACATAGTCCACAATGCCGTTCTCATAGCGGAAATCGGTGGTCTCAAACTTCCCGCCCTGCTGGCTGCGGAAGCGGAAGGTCACCCCGGCGTTGACCACCGCCTGGCGCTTCATCACGTCGGCGTAATACTCTTCCGGGATGTCGATGTCGGTGAATACCTCCAGATCGGGCTTCCAGTGGAACTTGGAGCCGGTCTTTTTCCGGTCGGCGGGCTCCTTCTTCATCTCGCCCACGATCTCGCCCTTCTCGAAGTGGAGGGTATATTTGAAGCCGTCCCGGTAAATCACCGCGTCAAAGTATTCGCTGGCGTACTGGGTGGCGCAGGAGCCCAGGCCGTTCAGGCCCAGGGAGTACTCGTAGTTGTCCCCTGCCCCGTCCTTGTACTTGCCGCCGGCGTACAGCTCGCAGAACACCAGCTCCCAGTTGTAGCGGCCCTCCGCCTCGTTCCAGTCCACCGGGCAGCCCCGGCCGAAGTCCTCCACCTCGATGGACTTGTCCTCGTACCGGGTGACGGTGATCAGATCGCCGTGGCCCTCCCGAGCCTCGTCGATAGCGTTGGAGAGAATCTCAAAAACGGCGTGTTCGCACCCCTCCAGCCCATCGGAGCCGAAGATGACGCCGGGGCGCTTGCGCACCCGGTCGGCCCCCTTGAGGGAGGAGATGGAGTCGTTGCCGTACTGCTGTTTGGTCGTGGACTTTGCCATAGCTGCACCTCTTATTTCTGCTCTCCCGGCGGGAGAAAAACGTCGAATTCAGACGGCGGTTGGCGAAAACCGCCCCAACAGGCGGCAAATCCAGCTTTTGGGCCGTCAATATTATAGTATACCGCAAAACGGGCGGAAACGTCAAGGGTGGAGCGGGAAAGTCCCTTTTATCCCCGGTGCTGCGGCCCAGACCTCTGTCTGTTTTATCAGCGGCCTGATGGAGCGGGCAAAATATCAAATATACTTGACAAAACATCGTTCATATTTTACAATGGAACAAAGGGAGGGATTTCCATGGACACAAAAACGATCGTACTTATCGTAGTGATGGTGATTTGCGTCATCGTTTATCTCGGCCCAATATACGGCGCGATGTACATTGAGACCCAGGATCGCAAAAAGCGGGGCGAGCTGTCCCCGGGCAAAGCCCTCTATGACGAGCGCCAGACCATCATCCGCCTGCGGGCGGGGGTACACGCCCTGTTCGCCCTGGGGGGCTATCTGATCCTCTGGGCGGCGCTGGATCTCTTCGGCGGGCAGAAGGGCGGCTGGGCCTGGACAGGTGAGGTGGCCCCGCTGGTCTCTGTCGGCGTGGTGCTGGCGGCAGAGGTGTGGACGGTGGAGTGCACCCTGCGGGACGCGGCAGTTGGCTGGAACCAGAAAAACGGCGCGGCTGGCCAAGTATCGATCTCCACCATCTACCTCTTTTGCTGCATGATTTGGGGCTATGTGTTCCAGGAGGATGGCAAGTTTGTCCTCGGCTGTGTGATGTACCTGACCGCCGTGGGACTGGCCGTGATAGACTTGGTGACGCTCTACGCCAAACACCGCCGGAAAAAGCGGCCGGATCAGGAGGACGAATGAAAAACCTGCGCATGAAGTCGGCCCGAGCGGCGCTGGGGCTGTCCCAGCAGGAGCTGGCCGACGCGGTGGGCGCGTCCCGGCAGACCATCAACGCCATCGAACAGGGGGACTACAACCCCACCATCAAGCTGTGTATCGCCATCTGCCGCGTACTGGGCAAGAGCCTGGACGAGCTGTTCTGGGAGGCGGAGGAAGACGCATCGAGCGGCGGCGGTTTGAACAGGAAATCGTAACCCGAAACGGGCGGAAACGTCAAGGGCCAGGGATAGAAAATGGAACACACAAAGGCAGCCGCCCTCATTTGGGCGGCTGCCTAGTCATTTGAAGCAATCAAGTTCGGATCAAGATTTCCACGGGCGTTTTTTTTCCGTCCACCCCTTGTCCCGCCAATAGGCGGCGTCCGCCTCGTTCCAGCCACGCTTCTGCATTTGGCGCATCACAGCGAAAAGGAGCTTTGTTTTCATAGACGGCCTGACCCGTCCCTGGCCCGCTTTGAGCTTACGGGCCAGCCGGTCGAGCTTCTTTTCAATGCGCTGCTTTTTCTTATCGCTGACCCGTTCCCAGGAGGTCTCCATGACCGCGATACCATATCGGTAGGTCTTTGCAACGCCCCAGAAAAACATGCTGTCAGCCATATCCCGGTTCGTGCTTTTCATCCCAGCCCCAGCCGCTGTGGAGATGCAGACAGCCTGTTTCGAGAACATTTTTTCCTCGGGACGATGTACCATCCAGCGCCAGCCGTAGTGGTCGAGGAAGGCTTTCATGGCCCCCGTGGAATGATAGACATAGACGGGGCTTGCCAATATCAGCACATCGGCGGCGTCCATTGCTTCCGTGATGGGGGACAGCTTTTCAAAATGCGGGCATTTTGCTTCCGATTCCGTAAAGCACGCGGTACAGCCCACACAGAACTCCCCAAAATCCCTTGGCAAGAAAAATTCCGTGACTTCACCGCCCAATTTTTCCGCCAGTGACCGTGCGATATGGCAGGTAGAACCCTGATGACTTTGGCCATGAATAATAGCTATGTTCAATGAAACCGCCGCTTTCTATTACACATTGAAGCGGAACAGGATAATATCCCCGTCCTGCACCACGTACTCCTTGCCCTCGGAGCGGATCAGCCCCTTCTCCCGGGCGGCCGCCATGGTGCCGCAGGCCTTCAAATCCTCGAAAGCCACCGTTTCCGCCCGGATGAAGCCCCGCTCAAAATCGGTGTGGATCTTGCCCGCCGCCTGGGGGGCTTTCGTGCCCCGGATGATGGTCCAGGCCCGGCACTCGTCCTCGCCGGAGGTGAGGAAGGAGATCAGCCCCAGCAGGGTATAGCTCGCCTTAATGAGTCGATCCAGGCCGCTCTCCGCGATGCCCAGATCCTCCAGGAACATGGCCTTCTCGTCGGCGGGCAGCTCGGCGATCTCCGCCTCCAGCTTGGCACACACCGGGATGACCTGGGCCCCTTCCTCGGCGGCGCGCTCCGACACCTGGCCGTAATAGGGTACCCCGGCGGGGTCGGCGAAGCCGTCCTCGTCCAGGTTGGCGGCGTAGATCACAGGCTTGAGGGACAGCAGCTCGCTGGTGGCGATGAGGGCAGCGTCCTCCTCGTCCACCTCGGCCAGATAGGAGCGGGCGGACTTGCCGTCGTTCAGCCAGTCCCGCAGGCCCTCGAATACCTCCGCCTCATGGTTGAACTTCTTGTCGGCCTTGGCCGCCTTCCGGGCCTTGTCAATGCGCCGGTCGGCCATTTCCACGTCCGCCATAATCAGCTCCAGGTCGATAATGTCCATGTCCCGGATGGGGTCGGTGGAGCCCTCCACATGGATGACGTTCTCGTCGTCAAAGCAGCGCACCACGTGGACGATGGCGGCGCACTCCCGGATGTTGGCCAGGAACTTGTTGCCTAAACCCTCGCCCTTGGATGCCCCCTTCACCAGTCCGGCAATGTCCACGAACTCCACCACGGCGGGGGTGGTCTTTTTGGGCTTGTAGAAGTCGGAAAGCCAGTCCAGACGGCTGTCCGGCACAGCCACGGTGCCCACATTGGGGTCGATGGTGCAGAAGGGGTAGTTTGCACTCTCCGCGCCCGCATTGGTAATGGCGTTGAACAGGGTGGATTTGCCCACGTTGGGAAGCCCCACGATTCCTAATTTCATATTGCTCTGCATCTCCTTTATTTTCATCGGTATGCCCGCGTCGTCCAGATAATTCTGCGCCCCCTTTGCGGCAGAAGAGGGGCTGCTATTGCAGCAATATATTGTATCACAGCGATTTCCATTTCTCAATAGCTGCCGCAGTCCAAATCATCAGTCTTCACCGAAGAAATCCCAAATTCTCTTCATAAACAAATTTGAGGTTTCATATTGCCGCATCATGTGTTAGAATTGGTCGATACACACGGAGAAGGGAGGATTTGAATTTATGCTCAATCCCACAGCTATTGTTGCGTAAGCAAAGCTATCGCAGCAAAAAATTAAATCAGTGTTGCCGATAGACTTTGCTGTTCCTGTTAAGTAGAACGATGATGGGAGTGCAAAATGAGCTATAAGAAAGCAACACATATTCTGCCCCGCGAATTGCTGGAAAAAGTCCAAGAATACATTGACGGGGAGTCCATCTATATCCCTAAAATTTCCGATAACAAGAAAAGCTGGGGCGCGGCAACCTCTACGCGCCAAGAGCTGCTGGATCGGAACGAGCATATTTATATGGACTATCTTGCAGGTACGCGTATGCAGGATTTGGCTGAAAAATATTTTCTATCCGTAAAAAGTATTCAGAGGATCATCGGGCAGTTTAAAAAAGAGCACAAGGAATAAAACGGGCTGGCATGGTTTGCAAACTGTGCCGGCCCTATTCTTATCTTTGTTTACGAAACGAGTATGAGGTTTTGTCTGCCGTGCTGAAATGCTACAATTTGCTTGCTGAAAAAACAGATGGGGCGGAGGGAACTTGACATGGAGAAAAAGATCTGGGAAATACAGTTCCTTTCACCGCCAAGTGTATTCAAGTATTGCAAAAAATGCGGCAAAAAAACGGCGTTTACCTGTTCGGGACAGTTCCGAATTAACGCCCAGCGGAGATACCTGGACATCTGGCTGATTTATAAATGCATTCATTGCAGCGCTACCTGGAACGCGGAGGTTTTTTCCCGCGTCTCTCCCCAGTCGATCCCCGCAGAGCTGCTGGACGGCTTTTACCAAAACGATGAAGCTCTCGCAGAACGATACGCCATGGACATCGCGTTTCTGAGAGGAAACGGCGTAGAAGTTGAGCCACCCCAATATTCGGTCATTGGGGACAGCTTTTCTCCGAATGAAGCCGTGGAGCTTGAAATCAAAACCGCGTATTCCCTGCCCGTAAGAGTATCTTCTCTGATCAGGGCAAAATTACATCTGTCGCAAAAAGAGTATCTACAATTGGTAACCAGCGGAATCATTCAAAGCATTCCAACCCAAGACCTGCGAAAATGCAGATTGAATGACGGCATCACCCTTATTTTCAAAGGCTGCCCGCCTTATTTATGGTAATCCGAACCCTCCTGGATTTTGAACGCGCGGTAGATCTGTTCCAGCAGCATCACCCGGGCCAGGTGGTGGGGGAAGGTCATGGGGGACATGGACAGCGTGGCCCAGGCCCCCGCCTTGATGGACGGGTGCAGCCCGTAGGATCCGCCGATGACGAACACCAGGTGCTTGGCGGCGTTGTGGGTCCAGGTGGAGATCATCTGGGCCAGTTCCTCGCTGGAGCGCTGCCGCCCCTCGATGGCCAGAGCCACCACGGTAGAGCTGGGTGGGAGCTTGGCGCGGATGGCGTCCCCCTCCTTCTCCAGCGCCCCCTGGATCTCGCCCAGAGAAGGGTTTTTGGACAGCTTCTGCTCTGCCAGCTCCACGATCTCCAGCTTGCAGCAGCCCTTCAGCCGCTTGACGTATTCCGCCGCGGCCTCCACATAGAATTTCTCCTTCAGCTTGCCCACACAGATCACGGTTATATTGACCATGTCATACCTCCATCCACCCCGTTGCCTCGCTTCTGGGCGCGGCGACCAGTTCCACGTCCTTGCCGGGGCGCAGCCCCAGCCCGGACAGGGCTTTCTCCGCCGCCGCCAGCGCCAGCCCCGGGCGGTTGTTCTCCTGGGACAGGTGGGCCAGCACGATCCGGACCGTCCCCTGCTCTGCCGCCCAGGCGGCCAGCTCCCCGCCCATCTCGTTGGACAGGTGCCCCCGGTCGCCCCAGATGCGCTCTTTTAAGTAAAAAGGATAGGGCCCTGTGCGCAGCAGTTCCGGGTCATAGTTAAACTCCCCGATGAGGGTGTGGGCTCCCTTGACCCCCTCCCGGGCCTCGGCGGTAACGACCCCCGTATCGGTGCAAAGCACCAGCTTCCGCTTGCCGTCGGTGACGGAGTATCCCACCGGGCAGGCGCAGTCGTGGCTGTTGGCAAAGGTGCCAATCTCCACCCCCTGGATGGCGAAGCGCTGTCCGGGTGCAAACACCCGGAACCGCTCCGCCAGGGCGCCCCACTTCCCGCACAGGGCGTAGGCGGTGGGCTCGGCGGTATACAGCGGGGCGCTGACCTGCTTGCACAGCACCTCCAGGCCGTTGACGTGGTCGGCGTGCTCGTGGGTGATGAGGATGCCGGCCAGGTGCCGGGGCTCCACCCCCAGCGCCCGCAGGCCCTGGGTAATCCGCCGGGCGGAGATGCCCGCGTCGATCAAAATATGTACCCGTCCGTCGCTCACCACGGCGCAGTTGCCCGATGAGCCGCTGGCCAGCGTGGCTGCCCTCAGCATATTCATCCCCCATCGTTCTCTCTTTATCACGAACAAGCCGGAAAGGACTGTGCCCTTTCCGGCGTTGCGTTTCTTGTCTTGGTCAGCTTACGGCATTGACTTTGCGCTGCTCCGGGTCGGGCACTTCCACGGCCCGGATGTCCGCACCAATACCGGACAGCTTGCCGATGATGTCCTCATAGCCCCGCTCAATGTGCTTCACGTTGGAGATCTCGCTGGTGCCCTGGGCGGCCAGCCCGGCGATGATCATCGCCGCCCCGGCCCGCAGGTCGCAGGCCTCCATGGGCGCGCCGGTGAGCTTCTCTACGCCCTCAATGATGGCGATCTTGCCGTCCACCTGGATTTTGGCTCCCAGGCGGCGGAATTCCTCCGTATAGCGGTAGCGGTTGTCCCACACGCCCTCCGTGATAACGCTGGTTCCCCGGGCCAGGCACAGCACCGCCGCGATCTGCGGGTGCATATCGGTGGGGAAACCGGGGTAAAACATGGTCTTGATGTTGGTACGCTGGAGAGGGCCGCTGCGGCGGACGATGATGCTGTCCCCCTCCTCCTCCACCTCGGCGCCCATCTCCACCAGCTTGGCGGTGATGCACTCCAAATGCTTTGGAATAACGTTGCAGATGCGGACCTCGCCTCCGGCGGCGGTGACGGCGGCCATATAGGTGCCCGCCTCGATCTGGTCGGGGATGATGGAATACTCTCCGCCCCGCAGCTTGTCCACGCCGCGGATCTTGATGACGTCGGTGCCCGCGCCGGTGATCTCCGCCCCCATGGAGTTGAGGAAGTTGGCAAGATCGACAATGTGGGGCTCTTTCGCCGTGTTCTCAATGATGGTGGTGCCCTTCGCCAGCACAGCGGCCAGCATCAGGTTCATGGTGGCCCCCACGCTGGCCACGTCCAGGTAGATCTGGCTGCCCTTCATGCGCCCGCCCTCGGCCTTGGCGCACATATAGCCCTTTTCCACCTTTACCTCGGCCCCCAGGGCGGTGAGGCCCTTAATATGCTGGTCGATGGGGCGGCTGCCGAAGTCGCACCCGCCGGGCAGGGGCACCTCCGCCCAGCCGAACCGGCCCAGCATGGCGCCCAGCAGGTAATAGCTGGCCCGGAGCTTCCGCCCCGCGTCATAGGGCACAGTCATGCACCGCGCCCCGGTGCAATCCACCTCCACCGTGGTGCGGTTAATCATGCGCACATTAGCGCCCAGATCCTTTAAAATGTTCAAAAGCATATCCACATCGCTGATGGCGGGGATATTTTCAATGCGGCAGGGCCCCTCCACCAGCAGGGCAGCGGGGATAATGCCAACGGCGGCGTTCTTCGCGCCGCTGATCTCCACTTTACCATACAGCGGACGGCCGCCGTGTATCACATATTTTTTCAAATCAGCACCTCTGATTCCCGGCTATACCGGCTTTATTCGTAAGAAGGAAAGAATTTTCCTCAGATGTATCTGTTTAAACGGGCAGCCCGCCCGGACGCGTCCGGGGGCTTTTTCCCATCGCATTATTATAGCACTCTGGACAAGTAAAGGCAACCAAAACTTTCATCTTTCCCTTCCGCCCGCGTGATTTCTCTTATCCAACCATATTTTGCCCTGCCGCACCCCAGATATTCCGGGAAAATTGTGAATTTTCTGCGATACCCCTTGCAAAATCCAAACGAGTGTATTATCATACCGTTAGCACTCATCTTGGCCGAGTGCTAAAACATCGTTTTCAAAAATTTTCATATACACGAGGTGCGAAAAACATGGCAAAGAAGCAGTTCAAAGCGGAATCCAAGCGTCTGATGGATCTGATGATCAACTCCATCTACACCCACAAGGAGATTTTCCTCCGGGAGATCATCTCCAACGCCAGCGACGCCATTGACAAGCTGGCCTACCTCTCCCTCACTGACGACACGGTGAAAACCAAGCGGGGCGATATGCGCATCACCGTCACCCCGGACAAGGGGGAGCGCACCCTCACCGTCTCCGACAACGGCGTGGGCATGAGCGAGGACGAGCTGGAGCAGAACCTGGGCACCATCGCCCGCAGCGGCTCCCTCCAGTTCAAGGCGGATATGGAGAAGGACAACGCCGCCGACATCATCGGCCAGTTCGGCGTGGGCTTCTACTCCGCCTTCATGGTGGCCGACGAGGTCACCGTCATCACCCGCCGCCACGGCGAGGGCACTGCCCACTGCTGGAAGTCCTCCGGCGCGGACGGCTACACCATCACCGAGTGCGAGAAGGACGAGCCCGGCACCGACGTCATCATGCACCTCAAGCCGGACACCGAGGACGAGAACTACAGCGAATACCTGGAAACCAGCCGCCTCCAGTCCCTCATTAAAAAATACTCCGACTATATCCGCCACCCCATCCGCATGGAGGTGGAGGACTACCGCCAGAAGGAGAAGCCCGCCGACGCGGGGGACGACTACAAGCCCGAGTGGGAGACGGTCATTGAGGAAAAGACCATCAACTCCATGGTACCCCTGTGGCAGCGCCCCCGCTCCAAGGTGAAGCAGGAGGAGTATGAC
The DNA here is from genome assembly GCA_947176765.1 of uncultured bacterium. GTDB lineage: Bacteria > Bacillota > Clostridia > Oscillospirales > Oscillospiraceae > Enterenecus. The sequence goes on along the minus strand of CAMWRX010000020.1, from coordinate 8,336 downwards.
CAGTTCTACCAGGAGAAATTCGGCGACTGGCAGGCCCCCCTGGCCACCATCACCACTTCCTCTGAGGGCACCGTCACCTTCAAGGCCCTGCTGTTCGTCCCCTCCGCCACCCCCTACGACTTCTACACCCGTGAGTACGAGAAGGGCCTCCAGCTCTACTCCTCCGGCGTGCTCATCATGGACAAGTGCGCCGATCTGCTCCCCGACTGCTTCCGCTTTGTGAAGGGCGTGGTGGACTCCCCCGACTTCTCGCTGAACATCTCCCGCGAGATGCTCCAGCATGACCGCCAGCTCAAGATCATCGCCACCGCCCTGGAGAAGAAGATCAAGAACGAGCTGGTCAAGCTGATGAAGGATGACCGGGAGAAGTACGAAAAGTTCTGGGCCGCCTTTGGCCGCCAGCTCAAGTACAGCGTGGTGGAGGGCTACGGCGCAAAAAAGGAGCTGCTCCAGAACCTGCTGCTGTTCACCACCTCCAAGGAGGGCAAGCTGTCCAGCCTCGCCGAGTACGTGGAGCGCATGGGCGAGGGCCAGGAGTTCATCTACTACGTCTGCGCTGACACGAAAGAGCAGGCCGCCCGCCTGCCCCAGGTGGAGCGGGTCGCCGACAAGGGCTGGGAGATCCTCTACCTGACGGAAGAGGTGGACGAGTTCGTCGTGAACGCCCTGGTCGAGGTGTCCGGCAAGAAGCTGAAATCCGTTTCCGACCCGGACGCCCTGCCCGAGACCGACGAGGAGAAGGCGGAGCAGGAAAAGCAGGCGGAGGATGCCAAGCCCGTGCTGGACTTCGTGAAGGAGACCCTGGGCGACCGCATCCACGAGGCCCGCGTCTCCAAGATCCTCAAGACCGCCCCGGTGTGCATGACCGCCGACGGCCCCATGTCCCTGGAGATGGAAAAGTATTTCGCCAAGATGGAGGGCGCCTCCCCCATGGGCGCCATGAAGGCCCAGCGGGTGCTGGAGCTGAATCCGTCCTCCGCCCCCTTCGCCGCCCTCAAGTCCGCCCTGGACAACGAAGACCGCGACCGCGCCGCCAAGTACGCGGAGGTACTGTATCACCAGGCCCTGCTCATCGCGGGCCTGCCCATCGACGACCCCGCCGCCTACACTGAGCTGGTGTGCTCCCTCATGAACTAAGGTTTCCCCAATTCCCCGCCCGATGGGCGGGGAATTTTTTGCAAAAATTTGCAACCGCTCATCGAAAAGGATACTCTATATAAGCAGAAACCGGTTTTCAAGTGTGCCGCAAAGGAAGTGAACGCCATGACAGACCAGGAGCTGATGGACCTGTTCCTCGCCCGCTCGGAGGAGGCCGTCCCCGCCCTGGCCGCCCAATACGGCCCCTACTGCCGCGCCGTCGCCGTCCGGCTCCTGGCCGACCCCCGGGATGTGGACGAGTGTCTGAACGACTGCTGGCTGGCGGTGTGGCGGGCCATCCCGCCGGCGCGGCCCGAGCATTTCAAGGGCTGGCTGGCCGCCATCGTCCGCAACCGGGCTTTAGCCATGGGCCGGGAGAACAGCCGCCGCCCGCCCACCGTGGACGAAACCGCCCTGGAGCTGGCCTCCTGCCTGACCCCAGGGAGCGACCCCATGGGCGAGGCGGAGTACCGCGCCTTGGCTGAGGCCGTCGACCGCTTCCTCCGCGCCCAGCCCCGGGACGTGCGCATCGCCTTCCTCCGCCGCTACTGGTACGCCGACCCGGTGGAGGACGCCGCCCGCCGCCTGGGGTGGAGCGTGAGCAAAACCAAAAGCGTACTGTTCCGCACCCGGAACAAGCTGCGCGCACAACTGCAAAAGGAGGGTTTTCTGTGAAAAAAGAGCAGGTTTTGAACCTGATGAACACCGTCGGCCCCGACCTCATCGAGGAGGCCGACATCCAGGCCCCGGCCAAGCGCCGCATGCCGAAAGCCGTCCGCACCGGCCTCATCGCCGCCTGCCTGTGCCTTGCCCTGCTGGGAACTGCTTTCGCCGCCAACCCGGAGGCGGTGGCGGACTTCCTCAGCCGCTTTACCCCCGTCCAGGCGGAGACCTGCACCACGGAGGACGGCGTAAACAGATACTACGCTAGCTACACGCCCATCCGCTACCCCATGGACAGCTTCAGCCCCGCCCTCCTGGCCGCCGGCGAGGGCCGGGGGGATAATCGCCACGTCGAGCTGTCCTTTGACACCTGGGCGGAAGTCCGCGCCTTCATCGGCGAGGATATCCCCTGCTTCTACCCGGAAACAGGCGGCAGGCAATTTGTTGTCACGTTGCATTATAACGAGGACAAGCTGATTCGTGTTGGTGTGCATCGGGACTATGCCACCAGCCCCTGGGTCTGGCTGGACATCTATACGGAGCACTTTCTCGGCAGTACCGACGGGTCAACCGGCTTTGGCATGACCGTCGAATCCGAATCCGGGGACAGCGCCCAGGTGGAGATGCTCGAGCCCTATCCCATGGCCAACGGCTGCCAGGCCGAAATCGCGCTGTTCACCCTTCCGGCAGATCCGGGGGATCCGGGTGAAAACGTCCAATGCGTCGCCACATTTGTGCAGGACGGCATCCAGTATCAGGTTCAGACCGGCGGCTGGTTCAAAGAGGAGCAGCTGGCCAAACTCTATGAGGCACTGGACCTTTTCCCCTGAAAGCTCAATACATCCCACTCCGCCCCGGACACCCGTCCGGGGCTTCTTTTTGCCCAAACCCTGTTCAGAAAGCCCAAAAGCCCCCAAATCCTCCCGAATTTTTTGGCGGCAAAACGGGCTTGTATTTTTTCAAAAAATAGAATACAATATAAGGTGAATGAAATTGGAAAGGCAACCCTCTTGCGTGCGAAGAAAGGAAGGTTCCCATGAAAATACAAACTGAAAAGGGTCTCGTCCGGGTTACCAGCGACGTGTACTCCAACCTGACCGGCGCGGTGGCCACCAGCTGCTACGGCGTGAAGGGCATGGCGTTCCGCTCCCGCACCGACGGGCTGGTCCACCTGCTCCGCCGGGAGTCCATGTCCAAGGGCGTAAAGATCCACTACAACGACGACCAGTCCATCTCCATTGACCTGCACATCATCGTGGACAACGGGGTGAACCTGGTGGCCGTGGGCGAGTCCATCCAGAACGAAGTGAAGTACAATGTCCACCGCCTCACCGGGGTGGAGGTGCGCAGCGTGAACGTCTGCGTCGATTCTATGGTGATCGGTTGAACCCGGCCCAGAAAGAGAGGATTATCCGAACATGATAGACATCATTGACGGCGCGCTCTTCCAGCGCATGGTGATCCACGGCTCCGCCTCCATCAACGCACAGAAACAGGCCATCAACGATCTGAACGTATTCCCCGTCCCCGACGGCGACACCGGCACCAATATGTCCCTGACCATTGGCACCGCCGCCGCCGAGGCGAAGAAAAAGCCCGCCCAGTCCATCGGCCAGGCCGCTTCCATTAACGCCTCCGCCCTGCTGCGGGGGGCCCGGGGCAATTCCGGCGTCATCCTGTCCCTGCTGTTCCGGGGCATCTCCAAGGCGCTGAAGGAGAAGGACGAGGCGGACGGCGTGGTGTTTGCCGCCGCCCTGAACGAGGGCGTGTCCGCCGCCTACAAGGCGGTGATGAAGCCCGCCGAAGGCACCATCCTCACCGTGTCCCGTCTGGCCGCCGCCCGCGCCGCCGAGGCCGCCGCGAAGCAGAACAGCGTAGACGCCGTCCTGGAGGCCGCCATCGCCGAGGGCCAGACCGCCCTGGCCAACACCATCAACCAGAACCCGGTGCTGAAAAAGGCGGGCGTGGTGGACGCCGGCGGCAAAGGCTTCCTGTGCATCCTCCAGGGTATGCTGGACGAGCTGCGGGGCGTGCCCGCCCCGGAGGAGGACGAGGATTCCCTGCCCGTGAAGGAGTCCGCCGACTTCGCCGCCCTCACCGACGAGGAAATCACCTTCACCTTTGACACCGTGTTCATCGTGCGCAAGACCTCCAACAAGTCCATCGAGCCCTTCCGCGCCTATCTGAACAGCATCGGCGACAGCCTGGTCATCGGCGAGGACGACGAGGCGTTCAAGGTCCACGTCCACACCGACATTCCCGGCGCGGCCCTGTCCGAGGCCCAGAAGTACGGCACCCTGGAGCTGGCCAAGATCGAGAATATGCGCACCCAGTACGAGGACATGGCCGCGGGCAAGAAGCCCCAGAGCACCGACGACCTGGAGCAGATCGAGGCGGAGCTGGAGGCCCAGGAGGAAAAAGAGGACGAAAACGCTATCGCCGCCCCCGAAAAGAAGTTCGGCGTGGTGGCGGTCAGCGCGGGGGACGGCATGGCCTCCGTGTTCAAGGATTTGGGCGTAGACGGCGTCATCTCCGGCGGCCAGACCATGAACCCCTCCACCGAGGACATTCTGCGGGAGATCGCCCGCACCCCCGCCGAGGTGGTGTTCGTCCTGCCCAACAACAAGAACATCATCATGGCCGCCCAGCAGTGCGTGGGCCTCATCGAGGGCAAGGAGATCGTGGTGGTTCCCACCCGCACCGTGCCCCAGGGCATCTCCGCCATGCTGGTGCTGGACCCCGAGGCGGACACCGAGACCAACGCCGCCGCCATGGAGGAGGCCCGCAAGAACGTGCGCACCTCCGAGATCACTTATGCCGCCCGGGACTCCGACTTCGACGGCTTCGAGATCCACGAGGGGGACTACATGGCCCTGGCGGACGGACAGCTCTTTGGCACGGACCGGGCCATCGGCTCCCTGCTGGAGCGGCTGGCCCAGGCCGACAGCCAGCAGAGCGCCGAGTTCATCAGCATCTTCTACGGCGAGGACGTGACGGAGGAACAGGCGGGCGAAGCCCTGGCCATCTTCCAGAAACAGTGCCCCAACGCCGAGATCACCCTGCTGTCCGGCGGACAGCCCGTCTACTACTATATGATTTCCGCAGAATAAGCACAAATCGCGCGCGCCCGGGCAAAGTCCGGGCGCTTTTTATCCCCGGAGCACCCGTCGATATAAAACATATGTTTTACATGAAACTTCCAAAAAAATTCTTCCTCAAAAATGTAAAACGCACTTGACACCATATGTAAAGCGTGCTATACTCTACTCGTAAAGCGAACTTTACATTTGACCCGAAGGAGGAACAGACCATGAAGTCCAGAAAACTGCTGGGCGGGGCGATGTTCGCGGTCGGGATCGGCTGTCTGGTGTGGGCGATTGCCTTTGGCCATGACAGGGCGTGGTCGACCGCCGCGGCAAGTTTCTGCGCGTCCGCAGTATGTCTCAACCAGTGCCGGAAGCCGTCGGAGGAGGGATGATATGGAACAAACCGTTTGTATGATAAGGAGAGATGACATGGAAAACCGCATCGCCGCCCTGCGGAAGGAGCGGCGCATTTCCCAAGCGGAGCTGGCAGAGGCGGTGGCTGTCACCCGGCAGACCATTATCTCGCTGGAGAGCGGGCGGTACAACGCCTCCCTTCTGCTGGCCCACAAGATCGCCAAATACTTTGAGACGACCATTGAGGACATTTTCTTATTTGAGGAGGAAGAGACATGAAGCGTAATTGTAATTTTTATATGAACCCCGCCTTTTTCATCGGCGTCACCCTGCTGTGGATCAGCATTGCCGCCCGCCATGTGCTGGAGCTCCAGGGCCCCGTGGCCACCGCGGCCCATTTCCTGTCCGGCGCGGCCTGCGGGCTGGCCTTCATCGGCCTGCTGTACGGCTCTCCCAAGACCCGGCCTTTGTTCGACCGCTTCCACGCCTTCAAGCTGCGGCTGTCGGGCCGCGGTGACGCCAACTGAGGAGGTTTTACCACCATGCTGATGCGTTTATTTGAACCCTCGGATTATGACCGCTCCCTGCGCCGCCGCCGGTTGATGGGCTTCGGCCTGCTGGCGGTGGGGCTGACGGGCATCATCTGCTACCTCCTGCTGATCCATGATAGCGAAGTTCTGTCCGACTACGCCCGGGGCTTCTACCTGGGCGCGGCCAGCGGCATCACCCTCGGCTCCGTGTTCCTGATCGTGCGGGCACAGATTCTGCTCACAAACCCGGAGGCCCGGAAAAAGGCCAAGATCCAAGAGCAGGATGAGCGGGAAAAGGCCATCACCGCCATGGCCTTCCAGTTCGCTGGGATATTTACCTATTTCGCCGCCGTGGCCTCCATGTTCGTGCTGGTGGCGGTGAGCAAGCCGGCGGCCTTGGCCATCTTCGCTGTAATCGTCGTGTATTCCGTCACCTGGCCGCTGGCAAACCTATACCTGTCCAAAAAACTGTGAGCGCCCGGTATCTCACCTTGCCGATCACCCCCGAGCTGGCGGGGCTGGAGGTCAACACCCTTCTGCGCCGCCGGCTGGGCTTATCCGGCACGGTGCTGCGCCGGATCAAGTGGCTGGAGGACGGCATCACCCTGGACGGCGTGCGGGTACACGTCCGCGTCCGGGTGAGCGAGGGCCAGACGCTGGCCGTGCGCCTCACCGATCCAGTCCCCTCGTCCGGGGTCGTCCCAGCGGAGGGGCCGCTGGACATCGTGTACGAGGACGCCGACCTGATCGTGGTCAACAAAGCTCCCGGGGTGTTGGTCCATCCCGGCCACGGCCACTTCGACGACACCCTGGGCAATTATTTAATGTGGCACTACGCCCAGACCGGGGACGAGTCGGACTTCCACCCCGTCCACCGGCTGGACAGGGGCACCTCGGGGCTGGTGGTGGTCGCCAAGCACGCCCACGCCCAGGAGAGGCTGAAAAACCAGCTCCACACCGGGGACTTTCGGCGGGTTTATCTGGCGGTGTGCGACGGCGCGCCCCCCGAGCCCACGGGCATTATCGACGCCCCCATCGGCCCGGTGGAGGGTTCGCTGACGGCCCGGGAGGTGCGGCCTGACGGCAGACCCGCCCGCACCCATTATCAGATCCTGCGCTGGTGGGGCCCCCGGACGCTGGTGTGCCTCGAACTGGAAACCGGCCGCACCCACCAGATCCGCGTCCACATGGCCCATATCGGCTGTCCCCTCACCGGGGACTTCCTGTACGGGACGGAAAACCGAGCTTTGATCGACCGCCCCGCCCTTCACTCCGCCTACTTGGAGCTTGCCCACCCCATCACCGGAGAGCGGCTTGTCTTTTCCGCGCCCCTGCCCGACGATATGGCGGCGCTGATTCCAGAGGAGGATATTTCATGAAAAAATTACAGCTTGCCAGCCTCATTGTGCTGGGTCTCTCGGTGATCCTGTGGACGGCAGGCAGGACGCTTTTCCCCCTGCCGGACTGGACAGTGCGGCTCAACGGTGTTATGATGATGATTGCAATGGCGCTGTTTGTGTTCGCCGGCGTGCGGCTTCACATAAGAAAGGAAGGATAACCATGGGAAAGAATGACCGTTTTCAAGTAGTCCTCACGGAGGGCAACGGCCTCACCAAGCCCCAGTGCGTGGTGCTGATGGACACCGCCACCGGGGTGCAGTATCTGTTTGTCGGCTCCGGCAACGGGGGCGGGCTGTGCCCTCTGGTGGACAGGGAGGGCGGGCCCCTCATCTGGGATGTGTGAAAAAAGTCCGGGGAGCTTCCCCGGACTTTTTCCGTCTCTCCTGTGACATCCCACTTCAAACCGCGTCTTGATAGGTGAAAGGGCCTTTCTTAGGAGTGATTAACCATGGACGACAACAAGATCATCGCGCTGTTTTTTGCCCGGGACGAGGGCGCCATTGAGGCCGCCGGCCGGGAATATGGGGCGTACTGCGCCGCCATTGCCCGGGGCATCCTGGGCGACCAGGGGGCGGCGGAGGAGTGCGTCAACGACACCTGGCTGAAGTGCTGGCAGACCATCCCGCCCCAGCGGCCCCGTTCGCTGAAGAGCTACGCGGGGCGGATCGCGCGCAACCTGGCCCTCAGCGCCCGGCGGGCGGAAACGGCCCAGAAGCGGGGCGGCGGACAGGTTCAGCTTGCCCTGGACGAGCTGAGCGAGGTGGTGTCCGGGGCTGACACCCCGGAGGGCGCGCTGGACCGGCAGGCCTTCCGGGCGGCACTGGACGGCTTCCTGGCCGCCCTCCCTGAGCGGGATCGGAACCTGTTCCTGCGGCGGTACTGGTACTTAGACAGCGTGGAACAGCTTGCAAAACGCTTCCGCATGAGCCGCACCCACGTGACCACCACGCTCCACCGGCTGAGGCAGAAGCTGCGCGTCCATCTTCAACAGGAGGGATTTGAAGTATGAAAAACTATGAGCTTTTGGATATAATCGGCGAGGTCAACGAGGATTACGTGCTGGCGGCGGGGGAGAATGTGGCGCGGCCCCTGTTTCGGTGGAACACCTGGGCGGTCTGCGCCGCCTGCGCGGCGCTCATCCTCGCGGCCTATCCGGCCTACCGGAT
>CAMWRX010000019.1 GCA_947176765.1 uncultured bacterium | reverse complement strand
TTTACTACATTTTTTCCTCGGCGTTTTCTGACATTTTATCACTGGCGCTGACAGCACCAGCACGGAAGTACATGAGGCGCATGGCGCCATGGGACCCCTCGGCAGCCTTTTCGAGGATACTCTGGAGTACCGATATGAAGGGAAACTGATTAACGCTTACGATGATGACGGAAAACTTCGCTTTTCTATGAATGAACACGGAAATATCATAGAGGAGTACTCGCCATATTCAGACTTGCATATCAGCACAGAGTATACTTATGACAACCAAGGTAACGTGGTGTCTATCAGAACAGATGATAACGAAACTGCATGGTGGTTTGATAACGCTAATGCCAAGGTATTATATGATGCCCGGGGGAATGTTGTAGCATTTTCTGAAACGATACGCTACAAGGATGAAGATGGAAAGGATTATTCTGAAGTGCGGGAGCGAAAATTCCTCTACGAAAACGGGGCCATGACCCGCTTTGATGACAGTGATTATAGCAAATGGCCGTGGTTGTTTTCCTATGATGACAACCACCAGGTGTCCGGATTGCAAATCGAGGATCTGGATGATGGCACTCACGGGGGAAACTATGTCGCGGGGGAAGAATATTTTTCTGATGGTTGGCACAGCAGGTACTCCCTGATAGATTATCGTTTCTCGGCTAAAACTGAAGATAAGAACCCACAATTGACGATAGGAATTTCCCTCAACAGTCCGTATTTTGATTCTCAATATAAAACTGTCACCATTCCCAGTAAATAAATAAACACAAACAGCACGGAGGGAGGACATATTTCCTGACCGGAATATGTCCTCCCTTATCCCTGCGGTTGCGTTAAGGAGCGTTACTTTTGATGAAACGAATCATATGTGGTGTGTTTGCTTGCTTACTGGTGCTTCCTACGCTTTTCGGCAAAGCACAGGCCGCGTCGGGCGGCAGTTCAGCAAATCTCATTTCGACTGCGCTCACCCAGCTTGATTATGAAGAGGAGCCATACAGCTATTCAAAATACGGGGAATGGTTTGGGGTTCCACGAGGAGATTGGTGCGATATGTTCGTATCGTGGTGCGCTAATCAAGCCGGTCTCTCCACGTCAGTTTTTCCAAGATCAGCTGGTTGCACCACGCACGTCAGGCTGTTCGGCAAAAGTAGTCCATATTATGTGAGTACTGCACGAGGCGGAAGCTATGTCCCCCAGCAAGGCGATGTGATTTTTTTCTACAACTATGTGGACTACCCAAAAGCAAATGTAATACGTCATGTTGGAATTGTCCTGTGTGTTGAAAACAGGTATGTTTTTACCGTTGAGGGCAATACCCTCACAAATCGTTTGGACTACCCATACTATGAGTGCGTTGACCCCCTGCGCGATGTCAGCCTCGAGCCAAATGACTATGTTGCGGTAAAATGCTATCCATTAGATGAGCCTCAAATACATGGCTATGCAGTTCCAAACTATGGCGATAGGAATGCTTTTGAACATGATGGATGGGTCGATCTTGGGAAATATGCGCCTTTACGAGAAATATTTGACACGCTTTCAGCACAAGACATCATGTTAGGAACGAGTCCCTATACATTTTCTCCGAGATATGGCATGACTCGGGGTGACTTTCTTGCAATAGTCATGAAGCTCTATGGGCTTTCCGGATGGGAGGCGGAGACCGAACCATTTGATGATGTCCCTGAAAGCAGCACTTACTATGATGCAGCCATGACCGCCCGCTCCGCAAGTATTGTGAATGGAACTGGCTGCAATATGTTTAAACCGAATATTTATATCTCTGGAACCGAAGCGCAGGCAATCATTTCCCGTACATTGGCCTATGTTGGACAGGAGGATCAGCAGTTTGATTTTTCCAAAGGCGATTTCAGTTATATGCTGACCCCTTATACGATTCGTGCAGACATAGCGAAAGCACTGTATGCGTTGCTCTCCAAGATGTCAACACCAACAGTGTCCTCTGCTAAAGTCCTTTTGAATGGAGATCCTTTGGATTGGCCTATGCTGATCATCGGCGGCTCGAATTACGTTCCCTTAAAAGTGCTGAGCCAGGTTTTTCCAGAGCTGGGAACTGTGCCAGATTTACAAGCGGAAGAATTTGCTGAAGAGCATAGGGCAGATAACAGATCGGCTTATGGATCCATAGGGGCAGCAAATCAAGATTCGGTAAATGACGAAGCCACAGATGAACTGTTAAGAAATCAAGCTTCCTATTTACCAGTTCCAATGTACCATACAAATCGGGTTTTCTTATCCGACATCCCCCTGTGCAGCAATGATGCTTTTGCCAATGTGCCCTCTTTTATATATCAAGGCATTCAATATGTGATGCTCCGGCCCGCGATGAACCTTTTGAACGTAGATGTGCAGTGGAATGGGGAGAGCAAGACCATTGAGCTGTTCCCGCTTAGATAGTGGGGATGCTTCTTTGTTTACAGTGACGCAAATTCTGAGTGTGGGTGCGCTTGTATTTCTCGGTTCACTATGGTAAACTATCTGTAAAAAGGGGACGTTGCAGATGCTTGACTTGTTTGTGCGGGATACCGTTTCTGGGGAGAAGATCCCGACCGCTATTGATGCGGCTACAGAGCAGGATTTGGCTGTGACCAGAGATTGGCAGACAAGCTGGGCAACGCCTTTTGCGCTCAAACTGCCCAATAAGGTGGCATTGCGACGGGCGGATAGTGGCGAGCTGCTGGGCCTGATGTCCTATGAGTTAGATGAAAAGGGGTTAGCGGTAGAGGTCATCTACATGGAAAGCGCCCGCCACAGCAACGCAAATCTCCTTCACGCTGAAGGTGGGCATAAACGATATTATGGGATTGCCAAGGCCTTGTTCGCCCATGCGGTGCAGGTGTCCTTGGATGCGGGCTTTGATGGTGTCCTGGTGTTCAGGGCGAAAACCAGCGATTTACTGGACTACTATGCGCGAGAATTTGGCGCACGGCGGGCCGCGGCGTATGACCCGTTTCGGATGATAATTTGGGAGAATGCAGCAGGGCGGATCATTGCAGAGTACAGGAGGGATACCAATGGCTGAAATGAGCAGAGAAGAATTGTTGCGCGCCGAAGCTATCGGCAGTGAACAGGGATGGGTCGCGCCCCTGACACAGGAGGATAAAGAGTATTTTGCCTATCTACGGACGGTGTTCAAGCGGTATAACATCGTTCCCTCTAAGGCTACTCGGCTGGAGTACGATTTTGTGATCCGGGTGGCGGAGAGTGAGTTCTACCTTCAGCAGGCGAATGCTTAGGGCTTGACCCACACCGTGACCCACACGGGGAAACGAGCGGGCGGAATCAATGGGCGGGAAAGCGCCAAAGACCACGTCCACCCGGAACAAAAAGGCCCCCAAAGCGCCGGAAAGCGGCACATTGAGGGTTGGCAATCAGTTGGTAAGGATGAGGTCTCCAGTTCAAATCTGGATAGCAGCTCCAAGAAACTCCTGAAATCGCTTGATTTCGGGAGTTTTTGTTCTGTTTTTGCTAAATTTTGTGTGGGTCAAAATGTGGGTCAACCGGGCTGACCCACACAGTGACCCACACGGTGAAATGTGCGGAAAGGTTTAGAAAGCACCAGGCAGGAAGTTTGGCCTTCCTACCCGGTGCTTTTCAATGCTTCTAATGGAATAAGCATCTTTTTATGCGTTGTCAATCAAACACTAACGCTTGAAGGTGGAAGATATACATATCTTGTTCCAAGCTGTATGCCATAGTTTTCTTCAATTGAAAACCCGTCATCTTTCCTGTTTGCCCGCCGTACTCGCTGTCGAGACACCTTATAGGGATGTTGTTCACCGCAGATGCGAATGGGGGTCGAGCATATGCTGCTTTTTTCTAATTCCAGCCTGTAGCTGTCGGCCTGGGAAGACAGATTGTTCTTTTGAAGAGCAGACAAGAAAGATGCTTCGGAAAAGACTGTTGTATGGATAATCAAGTCAATAATATCCTGAAAATCATCGAGACCTTCTTCGGGATATATCTTTCTGCCACAATCCATCAATTCATAAATATCCTTTGACAATTTTTCATTGTGACGGAAATAAAGCTTTTCAAAGGTTGGATTGTTCTGGAGCGGGATCGATGTTTTCATATGCATCCCATATCCGTACTGGCTGTGGCAGCGCATAAACGGCTGGTAGCCAATTGGAAGAATCATGCCCTCATCACTGCCTGATGTGCTTTTGATCATATTTTCTAACATCACGTTCCTTGCTGGTGCGTGAAAAATTACGCCATATTGGGTCTGAGCATTTAGTTCAGTCTGCTTTTTCGTCAACGGATACCATTTCTTTGTCCTGTGATCCCAGTAGCAATTGGCAAAAAACAGCGCAACATTGAAATCATTTGTGATATCCAGCCAATCAGTTTCTAAACCATAGTGTTGCGCCAACGGATCAGACAATATTGTCAGGCCGTTTTTCTCCCAGCATTGTGTTCGATTGAATTTTCGGAGGAAATCATCAAACTCAGCGATACGCATATCTGCAACGAGTCGATACAACAGCCTGTCTTTCTCAGAGGAGAGGTTTGCAAGCGGCCTGCTCAGCGTGGTTCCACTCTGCGGGTAGATCTGCTTCTCACCGCGATAATAGCTTTCCCTTTCTCCCTGCATAATTACCGTTCCATGTGGACATCCCATTACAAAACCGGAGGTCTTTGCGTCACGATAGAGAACTTCTTTGAAAAACTCCAAACGAGAATGGTTAATTTTTTCGTCTCCGGGTCTGCCGTCATTGGCATAATAGGATTCTCCTCGTCGCGTACTTTCAGTGACCCGATCACATTCGTAAGCATCACGCAAATTTTCTTCATACATCTTCCTGATATTATCGTTTGTGATTAAAAATGGCTCATTAGACAGATTCCCATTAGGATGCTTTGCAAGGTACTCCATAAATTCCTCCAACTGTATTAGAAAATGGTGCCGCCTAGGATGGGCACAAACGGCCTTACAACGCGAAACAGGGGCCTTCATGGTCTCGGGGCCGCATGGGGGCGGTCACGGGCAAAGCGCTCCTGCCGCTTTCGGACACGCCTGCGCTCCGCATCCAGCTCCAATTGGTGGAGCTGCCGCTGGTGGAATTGATCCGCTGCTATCTGTGCCGGCAGGATTGTGTAGAGATTGTTGCCCTTCCACTTCATTCCGCATTTGTCGAAATAGTTGCTGTGCTCCATCGTGATGAGCCCAGCATCCAGAAGGGCGCTGATATTTTTCATCACGGTGTTCTTGGTCATGCCTGTCTCGGCGGCGATAGTGTTGTAGCTGGGATGGCAGGTGTGCGTCCTGCGATCCTCAATCAGCAGGAGATAGGCGTAGACCATGAACGCAGAGGACGGAAGGCTCAGCAGAAAGATTTCGTTCGGCAGGGTGAAAAACTTTCTGCTGTCAGCGCATTGGAAAGTGGGAGTGTACTCATTGGTGATGAGCCCTTTACCAACCAGACTGACCAGATACTTTTTCACCGTGACCATTGTCATGTGGACGCCCTTCGCGATCACCTCTGGAGATAGATTCGCACCACCATGGGAGTGCTGACAGCAGAGATAGGACAGGATCACAAACTCAATGGGTTTGAGTTTATATTCCCATACCGCATTGGGCAGTGGGAAGCGATAGTGGCGTGGATCACGCTTGGGCCACCCTATGAGCGGAGTGTATTTTCTCACCGGCGACTACCTCCACTGGTGTGCTGTTCCACCCGTTCCACAAATTTTTCCTTGGGAACCACCATCCGGCTGCCCACTTTGAGCACAGGGAAATCCAAAGGGGTCCCCGCAAAGCCGTCCTTTGGCTTTGTGGGGAGAGGAGGCACAGTGGAGCGGACGAGCTTTTGGCCTTGGCCGGAAGCGAGGAATGCGGAGCTTGTGCCGACGACATGCATCAACTCATAACCGCTGGACGGCGACACGCCCAGCACCTTTGCCACCGTTGCCGCGTTGAGGAACAGCGGCAGGTCATCGTAACTTTTGTACTCAGATATTTTCACTTGCTTTTCCTTTCTTTGAACTGGAGTGCAGAGAGAAGACCGCAAAGCCATCGCCCTGCACTCCGCAAAAATTTTACTGGCCACACACCGTACCCGTTCCAGCCCCAGAATTCTTCTGCAGCGTTTTCACCCTGCTGGCACGCTTTCCTCGTTCGAGGGTCTTGGCGGTACTTCTCCCAGGGAGTATGTGCTTCGGTGGTGGGTATTCAGTTATCGAGGTGCAAATCATTTTCTGACGATCAGATTGAATCCCGGTTTCAAATCTGGTAGAATCATAGCAGAGAAAATTTACCAGTTCAATAGATCTGGGCCATGTCCGGCAAATCCCAAAACTCAATCGGATACAGGAGATGAGTACCATGACAGAGGGATTGGAGCGCACTCAGGCAACATTCATGTACACCTACACCTATGACCAGTTTACGGTATTCTTCTATGGAGACCATGTTTTCATCGGGGGGAAGGAATATCCTATCGGTCAGGGCTGCGTAGACGTGATGAATTTGAATGAGTCGGTTCTCAAAAAAATTGCGCGTCGGGTCAAGGTGTGTATCTCTGCCGCTGTTGATTTGCTCACAAAAAAGACAGACAGCGCCGCAGCCTTTGCACAGGAAAGACTGAACGATGTCTGGGATATCGTATTTACGTTGCCTGTCTACCGGGATTTGAACATGGACAAAGAGGTCAACTACCACACCTTCCAGCGGTTGATGGCGGACCCAGAAAAATGGGCGCAGGTGCAGGATCCAAATTCGGAGGGGCACGCAATATACCAGGGGATGCTGGCTGAACTGGCCTGTTTCGCGGATAGTCTCCTCAATTTCCGCGGGCAGATTAGCGGGATGGCGGAACGGTATTTTGAACCACTGGAACGGAGGAACAGCAACGCATATGCCGAAGCATACGCCGACTTTTATGGCCAGATGATTTCTGTTGGTGCACGGCTTTTCAATGAGGATTTTGAGCAGAGCTTTCCCTTGGAAGTGAACTTTGTCCCTATGATGCACCCCACTGAGGAGGGCAAAATTTTTATCGCGGAGAAGGCTACATTCAGATGCCTGACGGATTTTCTTCGGACCGAGTTTTACCGGGGGCTCGCCATAGGAAATGCACCGCGGCGCTGTCATAACTGCGGGCGGTACTTTCTGTTGACGGCGGGATACAACACCTGCTACTGCAACAATATTGCTCCGGGCGAGACCGAACGCACCTGCCGGAAGGTAGGTGCGCACCGCAAGGAGGCGCAGGGTAAGGAGAACCGAACCCCGGCGCAGAAGGAATACGACCGAACCTACAATCGCTTGAAGGTCAGAAAGCAGAGGGGTAAAATCAGCGCAGGTGAATGGAACGCCGCTGTGGCAGCGGCGCAGGATCTGGTAGTCCGGTCTGAGCGCGGCGAGATGACGGACGAGGAACTGAAGCGCAGACTGGCGGAGTTGTGAGGAGGATGCAGGCCGAGGGCGTGGTAGCTCTTTCCTTTGCAGTGTGCAATTCGTAGCAGCTAAACAAATGTGGAGGGGTTATAATGGAACGCTGTCCATGGTGTTTGGGAAACGAGAAGATGATCCGCTACCACGATGAGGAGTGGGGCGTACCAGTTCATGATGACCAAAAGCAGTTTGAGTTCCTGATGATGGAGGTCATGCAGTGCGGCCTGAACTGGAACATGATGATCCAGAAGCGGGAAACTTTCCGAAAGTGTTTTGACAACTTCGATTTCGATAAAGTAGCTGTCTACGGTGAGGCGGATATTGAGCGTATTTTGGGCACCGAAGGAATGATCCGCTCCCGGCGAAAAATCGAAGCGGTCATTCACAACGCCCAGTGCTTTCAAAAAATACGGGCCGAGTTTGGTTCGTTCAGCGACTACATCTGGAGCTTCACCAAGGGGAAGACCTACCTCTACATGGGCCACCAGGAGGGGAGTGTCCCGTCCAGGAATGGTTTGTCTGACCGGACCAGCGCCGACCTAAAAAAGCGGGGACTGAAATACATGGGCTCTATCACGGTCTATTCCCATCTGCAAGCCTGCGGCATCATCAATGACCATTGGGAAGGCTGCTTTCGATATCAGGAGTTGATTGCCCGCACCGATACGGCTTTTCCTTCAGCCACTGAACCGTATCCCGGATAGTGATCTGAATGCTGCGCGTGGTATATCCCAACTTCTCCCTGGCCTTTTGGGATGAGAACCTGGTCTTGCTTTCAACCGTATCAAGGGAATACCGGGTATAGAGCGGCCTCTGCCCCTGTTTGCGGGCCAGGGCGCACAGGAGTGGCTCCGCCAACCGGGCCAGCGGCATAGGAAGCATCGGTGGCGTCTTTTTCCTGCACAGCACCGCCGTGATTCCCAAAATCTTCTGAATTTCATGGTACGCGCCGGACAGAATATAGCACTCACCCACGCAGCCCCGCTCTGCCGCAGCGATGCAGCCCGCCGCCACATCCCGGACATCCACAACGTCATATCCGCCTTTGACGCAGACTGGCAGCCTGCCCTCCATGAAATCCCTCACCATCTGTACCAAATGATTGCGGCCCTCGTCATAGGGGCCGATGATCCCGGAAGGATGAACAACTACCGCAGGCAGACCGTTAGCAGCGGCATTCAGTACAGCCTGAGTTGCTTCCGCTTTTGTCTTGGCGTAGCCGCCAATAACCGTGTCAGGCGAAAATGCGGCGATCTCTGCCTGCGGGACAGAGGTTCCGCTTTCCGGAATCGCGTGTACCGAACTGACATACACCAGCTTGTCCACCTGGTATTTCTGACAGAGCGCCAGTATATTTTTTGTTCCGTTGACATTGACATCATAGAGCCGCTGGCTCATTTCACCGGTCACGTCGATGATCCCGGCGGTATGGATCAGCGCCAGCACTTCGTTCTTGTCCCGCCAGAACAGCGGAACTAAGCTCTCCGGCTCCAGCACATTGCCATGTATGTACTCCGCGCCGGGAACGGCGGGCTGCTCACCGGGCAGCAAAAGCCCGCGCACCGATTCTCCCCGCTCTACTAAAATGCGCACCACCGTACTTCCCAAATGGCCTGCCGCGCCCGTTACAATATATCGTGTCGCCATATGCCCCATCCTTTCGGTGTGTTTTTGAAAAGGATAGGGGCATTGTGTTTGAGAATTGATTCCGAATTGTTTCAGTTAAATCAAAATGCAAAAATTTTTTGCAAAAGTCAAAATTAACAATTCTCAAACAATTCTATAACAAAACGCAAACCTGCCGGTGCTATGCTCTGTCCAGTGAAGGGAGGATGGGTTATGGAACGCTGGAAAGCCATTCTGAAAAAGCTGCTCTGGCCGGGTGGTCGATGGGCCATCCTGATGGTGCTTCTCAGTGCCGCTGCCCTGTTTCTGGCTTTTGGGACGAGGCTGAGAGAGACCCCCTTTCCCTATGCAGCCTACTGCCTGTCCGCCTATGGACTGACCATATTTGTGGCCGCTATTGTGCCGGCGCTCCGACAGGCGCCGCGCTTCCTGCACAGCATCCCCCTGGCCCACCGCTATATGACTGACAAATATTTTTCTGTGTGGTATGGGCTTGCCCTTTCTTTTATTATTAACCTGGGCTTTGCCATGCTGAAGCTGGCCTATGCGGTGCTGTATTCCTCCTTTTGGGAGGGAGGACTGGCAATCTACAATATGCTGCTGTGCGTGGTGCGGCTCTATCTCCTTGCAAGTTTTCCAAAAGGGCAAAAGCGGTTCAGTGATCGGGAAGAATGGCGGCGGTATCGAATGACGGGCCGGCTCCTGTTCCTGCTGGACGCGGCGCTGGCTGTTATTTCCACGATGATCGTATTGAGAGGCAACGGCTACCTTTACCCCGGAACATTGGTCTATGCGATGGCGTGCTACGCTTTTTACAGCTTGGCCCTTGCAATCATCAACGCAATCAAGTATCGTAGGTTCAACAGCCCGGTGCTGTCCGCCGCTAAGGCGGTCAACCTGACCACAGCGCTGGTATCCATGTTTTCCCTGGAGACGGCGCTGATTGCCCAATTCGGCGCGGACCAGCCGCAGTTCCGGCTGATTATGACATCCTGCACCGCTTTTGCGGTCTGCGTCACCGTACTGGGTAGCGCAGTTTACATGGTAAGAAGATCAAGGAAGATACTCATGGAATTGAAACCTGATGAAAGAGGAGGAACCAAACGATGATCCATATTTTAGTAGTAGAGGATGATGCCAAGCTGAACCAGCTGGTGTGTACCTATCTCAGCGACTGCGGCTTTGAGACGAAGGGCTGTCTGAACGCCAATGACGCCTACGACGAGATGTACAACAGCCTGTACGACCTTATCATCTCGGATATCATGATGCCGGAGGTGGACGGCTTCGAGTTTGCCCAGGCCGTCCGGCAGGTGAACAAGCATATCCCCATCCTGTTCATGTCCGCCCGGGACGACCTGCCCGCCAAACAGAAGGGCTTCCAGCTGGGCATCGACGACTACATGGTGAAGCCCTTCGAGCTGGACGAGCTGCAGCTCCGGGTGCGGGCCCTGCTGCGCCGGGCCAACATCGAGATGGAGCGGAAGATCACCGTGGGCAACCTGGTGCTGGATGCGGACGGCATGACGGCGGAGGTGGACGGCGAGGAGCTGCCTGTTACCACCCGGGAGTTCAACATCCTCTACAAGCTGCTGTCCTACCCGAAAAAGACTTTCTCCCGCGCCCAGCTTATGGACGAGTTCTGGGGTGTGGACAGCGAGACCAGCCTGCGGGCGGTGGACGTGTACATCACCAAACTGCGGGACAAATTCTCAGACTGCGACGGCTTTGAGATCAAAACAGTGCGGGGCCTGGGCTACAAGGCGGTGCTGAAATGAAGCGGGAGAGCCGGCATCCATGGGGACCGGTCCGCTCCAGCCGTTTCCCGTTGCTGCTGTTTGGCGTGATTTTCGGCGGGATGCTTTTGGCCTCCGGCGTTCATGTAGGGCTGATTGTGCTGATGAACACTCTCCAATGGAACGAATGGGTGCAGCCAATCGTGCCCATCGTGTATTGGGCGCTGGTGTCCGCCGGGCTGACCCTGTTCTCCATGTGGATCATCCGAAACACCTATGAGCGGCCTATGCAAATGCTGGCGGAGGCCAACCGACAGGTAGCCAATGGAGATTTTTCCGTGTTTGTTCCCGCCATCCACGCTGCGGATAAGGTAGACTACCTGGACGCTATGATTCAGGACTTCAACAAAATGGTGGCGGAGCTGGGCAGCATCGAGACGCTGAAAACCGACTTCTTCTCCAACGTCTCCCACGAGATCAAAACGCCGTTGGCAGTCATTCAAAATTCTGCAGATATGTTGAAAAGCCCGACCCTCCCGGAGGAGGAACGGATGGAATATGTGGACACCATCGCTCGCTCATCCCGGCGGCTGAACGGCCTGATTACCAACATTCTGAAGCTGAACAAGCTGGAAAAGCAGAACATCCAGCCCGTTCCGGAGCCTTATGATCTATGTGAGCAGCTGGCGGAGTGCGCGCTGCTGTTTGAGGACCGCTGGGAGAAAAAGGGGATCGAATTTGAGGCGGACATCGAGGATCAGGCCACCATTGAAGCAGACGCCAGCCTGCTGGAGTTGGTGTGGAATAATCTGCTGTCCAACGCCATCAAGTTCACCGAACCGGGCGGGACGGTCACGCTCCGGCAGACCTCCACGGCAGACGAGGTGGTGGTGGAGGTATCCGACACCGGCTGCGGCATGGACTCAGGAACGCTGGAGCATATCTTCGACAAGTTCTACCAGGGCGACACCTCCCATTCCACAGAGGGCAACGGTCTGGGTCTGGCGCTGGTGCTGCGCATCCTGCGGATGCTGGGCGGGGATATTTCCGTCACCAGCACCCCCGGCAAAGGCAGTACATTTACTGTAAAAATACCAGCAGCGAAAGAAGGGAATATTCAATGAGCGAGATCAAAAAGGACGGCAAGGATTACATTGGATATGAGTACAAGGAACTCACCGCCAGCGGGGAGCGGGCCTCCTTTTATCTGGACTGCTATCAGAGCTTCGGCTGGGCGCCGGACGAACGGATGGAAACCGGGAAAGGGAAGCTGGTGCTGAAGCGGGAACGGAAGATCATGAACAAAGCGGAGTTGACCCGCTTGCAGCGCCACTTTGAGGCGTGTATGGATGAGATTGCCGCATTGGAGCGCTCCAAAACAACGAATGGAACCATTGCCGCTTTGATCGTGGGGCTGATTGGGACCGCCTTTATGGCCGGGTCTGTCTTTGCCGTGACCCACGTCCCGCCGTTGGTGGTACTGTCCGTAATCCTGGCAATCCCGGGGTTCCTGGGGTGGATACTTCCTTGGTTCATCTATCGTAAAATAGTCGCTCGCCGCTCCAAGCTGGTGGCAGAGCTGGTGGAACGGAAATATGACGAAATATATGAAATCTGCGAACAGGGAAACAAGCTTCTGAACTGAAAGTCTCCCCTCCGAATTTTTGCGGAGGGGAGACTTTTTAATATTTCTCAAACACAATTCAAGCAATCGGTAAACATTCGCGGTCTATGATAGGCCTATGAGTTGAGAGCTCAAACCTATTTCATGGAAAGTGAGGACAATATCATGAGCGAATACAATCTGACTCCCCCCAAGCAGGCCGAGGCCGTGGTCGGGGCCTACAAGAAGATCGAGGAGACGGTGGTGGGCGCCTACAAAAAGGTGGAGGACACCGTGGTGGGCGGCTACAAGCAGATCGAGGACGGGTTCGTGGAGAAATTCTTGACCCATGAGGGTGAAACCGCAGAGGACGCAAAGAAGCGTCTTGCCGAAGAACAGGCGCAGCGGGCAGCCGCGGCGAAGGAGGCGGAAGAAAAACGATCCGCCGAGATGCAGGCCAGGATCCACTCCGGCACAGACATCGGAAGGGCCAGCGTGAAAAGAAGCCTTGAAACCGCCAGGGCCAGCGTAGAAGCCAGCAGAAACGCCGGAAAGCACTGAGGGCGATCATGCGCCGCACAGGCTGAGGCTGTGCGGCGCGTGATCCAATAGGAGGCAAACATGGAAGAAATAAAGGTGCATCTTTAACTACGGTATCTCACACCTGGGATATTAGGCCCCGGCCATGGATGTGATTCCTGTGCAGAACGACGCCATTCAATCGTTCATTATTTTCTGTGTGATCGGTGTGCAGCTCATCGCGTATCCGATCATCGCCGTGGTCACGCGGTTCATGAAGCCGGACAGAAAGACTTCAGATACGAAATAAATATAGCGGCACAACACAAAAAACTGCTTTTTAATATTACTCAAACAAAAAACAAGCAATCCGCAAACAAACCTCCGCTATGATAGCATTACAGAAACGGCAAAGGCCAAAATTCTGAAAAAAAGAAGTGGGAGATGTTTATCATGAAGAAAAGCAATTTTGTGGCGTTGATCCTGGGAACCATCGGCGGCGTGTTTTTCGCGCTGGGAATGTGTATGGCCCTGCTGCCGGAGTGGGGCATGGAGAAACAGGGTGTGATCTGCGGTGTGGTCGGTCTGGTGGTACTGCTGGCCGACCTGCTGATCTGGCGGAAGATGGAGCACAAGGCCCCCATCAAGTTCAATGGTAAGACGTTGCTGTCCGTGTTCGTCGGCGTGCTGGGTGCTCTGCTGCTGGGTGTGGGTATGTGCATGGTCATGGTGTTTGACAAGATGGTTCTGGGCATCGTGATCGGCTTGGTGGGTATCGTGGTGCTGCTGATGCTGATCCCCCTGCTCAAGGGCATTCACGATTAAGTAAAACAGGGCGAACACCCAGTAAGACACCCCGCACAACGGTTGTGCGGGGTGCCTTTTTGCTTTTTAATTTTACTCAAACAAAAATCTGACAATTTGCACACAATTCAGTGCTAATATCATGTCAACAAAGCAAGGAACGCGGAAAGGGGCGAAGACATGGATATCTTGATTGCTTTTGCGGCCATCGCCGCTGTGGTGCTGACTGGAAAATATACCTACCAGGATCTTTTCTGAAACAGCTACCGGAAGCATCTGCTAAAAAATGATTAGGAGGAATTCAGCATGAGCGAAACGATTGAGCGAACCCCTGGCTTTACCGCCTACGAGTACACCGAGGTCACGACCCAGCGCAGGCTGGAGTCGGTTTACACCGATAGCTACCCCAGCTTCGGCTGGCAGCTTGAGGGGAGCAGCACCCCGCCCCAGGGCAGCACCTTTGTGGTCCTGCGCTTCAAGCGGAACAGGAAACTCCGCAACAAGCTGGAGCTGTCCCGGCTCCAGCGGCAGTTCGACATCGGCGTGGATAAGATCAAATCGCTGGAGCGGTCCAAGGTGTTCCAGGCTGCGGCTGTGGCCTATTTGGTCGGTGTAATCGGAACCGCCTTCATGGCCGGATCCGTGTTCTGTTTCCTCGCCGGCCACATCCTGCCCAGTGTGACCCTGGCCATCCCCGGCTTTTTAGGCTGGATCGCCCCCTACCTTCTCTATCGAACCATCTGCAAACGGAAGTCTGTGGAGGTCACGCCGATGATCGACCAGAAATACGATGAGATTTACGCAGTCTGTGAAAAGGCCAGCCATCTGGTACAGACAGCTTGATCCGGTTCCCCTATGGGAAAATCTAAAAAAGGAGGAGGTGTGCATATGCTTTCCAAGATAATCGCGGCCATCGCTGCCGTTGCCGCCGTCGCGGGTGTCGCTGTGGTCGTGGTCAAAAGGAGCCGGACCTGAACGGCATGGAGCGGTATCCGTCTTATGTCAGACGGATACCGCTCCAGCAAAACCAAAATCCTGATGAGGTGTGAGGCAAAATGAGATTCATATCTATTATCTGGACGAAATACTCGGATCCTGTGTCCGAATTGGTCTACAACCTGACAGGCCGGACCTATACTCATGCCGCCATCTCTCTGGAGGAAGACTGTTCCTATTACTACAGCTTTTGCTTCAAAGGTTTTCGCCGGGAAACGGTGGAGAAATACCGCCGCAGAGGGGTCAAAAAGAGCCTGCGCCTGCGGCTGGAGGTCCCGGACGATGTTTATGAGGGGCTGCAGCAGAAAGTGGATTTCGTGGAAAGGAACTCACACAATTACGAATATACCACATTTGGCGTGTTCTGTGCCCTTCTTCACATCCCTTTCCGGCGGCACAGGCATTACTTCTGCTCTCAATTTGTGGCGGAGCTTTTGGAGTCCACAGGGGCGGCCCACTTTTCCTGCCCGGCCTGTCTAATGCTGCCCCATCATCTGCTGCGGGAACTGAAAGCGGCTCCCGGATTGTGCGAAAGCATACCGGGGATTGTTTGAGGGCTTCTTCTTTGTAGACACTGGTGCAATCCATCGTGGGAAAGTGTTGTGAATTTTCCTGCACAGGGAACCGCTGTCTGTAGCTTTGACCACATAACCAGCCACAGACAGACGTGGAAACAACGGAGCACCTGTGTTTAGAAAGTGCCGGAAAGCATTTGAGTTGGAGCGCAAGCCGCTGGAAACAATCAAAAAAGATTACAAAAAATTTCCTTTTGCTGTTGGTAAGGATGAGGTCTCCAGTTCAAATCTGGATAGCAGCTCCACAAAGACCGATCGAATTATTGGATTCAGGCGGTTTTTGCTTTAAAATTTTAACTTTTTGAAGCTGTTTGGAAATCTCGAAAGACCTCGTTGTTGGAAAAGTGGGCTTTTTGCAAAAGATTTTGCAGTTTTTGAGGGGGTCGAGGGCCTTTAAACCGTTGTGCCGCAACGGTTTCGGGGTTTTGGGCCTTGTAAATTTCCTGCAACTGCCGGGGTTATGAGGAATAGGCTCGGTCAACAACGGCGGCGGCCTTGGATATGGTTTCCCGGCCCTTGACGTAATAGCGCAAGGCGATCCATATATTCCATACAGGCAAGCTGACACGGGGAAACAACTCGGGCGGCGCTCCACATCTGCGGAGCGCCGCCCGGTTGCGTTTGAGGATGTCTATTAGCGAGTTCCATTCCCCATCATGGGGACGGCTCCGCCTCGGAGATGTCATAGGTCTGCGTCAACACGCCGTGAACCACCCAGCGGGTGGCGTGTCCGCCGCTCCCGGTGCAGGTGGAGAGGGTCAGGAACCGATCCCCTGTGTCGGGCGTAATGCCGGTGTCCAAACAGTTTGCAGCCAGGCACGTGTCCAGAAATTCCTGCTGCCGCTGGGGTGTACTCAGGTCCATCTCATAGACAATGCTGGTGACGCCGGCTTCCCAGGCCGCAAAAATATCATAGAGATGTACGCCGGAGTTGTCCACAAGGTAAATTGTGGGGTGCTCCTGCCAGAAATCCTGATTTCTATAATATTTCAACGTTCCAAACATGGAGTCGTTGTTCATTCGGTGGCCGTATATGACCGTGTGAAATGTGTCCAGGCCGGGGGAACAGCGGCAGTCAATAAAGATGGAGCCGCCGCCGTTGTAGGCCCGATTCCAGGTATGTGTTAAATAAAAAGAATTGTCCGTCCCATAAAGCAGCGGGTAGGACAGCTGGGTATCGGGGATACAAATCCATCCAACGACGTCGGGATTGACCGCCTGGAGCGCGGCGAGGTCAATGGCCTCCAGCGCTTTCCGCAGGGGGTCGTCTGCCGCCTCTCCGGTGTCCGGGCCCTCATCGGTCGGCCCGGGCCGGGCGGACTGCTCCGCGGCCGGTTTGGGCGGTTCAAACCGCGCCACCCGGGCCGCGTCCTCGTAAGACGCCGCGTTTTCCCGGTATTGCAGCTGCACGCGCACAATCGCCGTCAGGCTGACGGCAAGCACTCCGGCCAAAGCGACGGTTAAGATCAGACGCAGTTTCTTTTTCATCACATCACCCATCTTCTTGAAAAAGGATGGCCAGGGCATGAAACCCTGGCCATCCGCTGCTGCTGGGGATTAGCCCTCCTGCTCCTTGCGCTTGTCAACGAGCGCCAGAACAGCCAGGCCAGAGACGGACAGAACCGCCAGAACGTACCAAATGCCGGAGTTGTCGCCGGTCTGGGGCACGTTGCTCAGGGGAACCTCCACATCGGGGATTTCCACGTCGGGCTCCTCGTCGGGCTTCTCGGACAGGGGCGGCTCCTCGTCGGGGATGTCCACCTCGGGAGCGGGGGGCTCGGGATCAGGATCGGGATCGGGATCAGGATCGGGATCGGGATCCGGGGTCGTGGGGGTGAGGGAGTTGGTGACGGTGACGGACAGGGTCGTCGCGCCGTCCTCGCCGGTGACCTCAGAATAGCTGACATCGTAGCCTTCGGTCTGCTCCAGAACTGCGAGCTTATCCTTCACGTCCTCGGGCAGGCCAGTGAAGCTGGCGCTCCAGCCGTTCTCGGCATTCAGCACCACGGTGTCCAGCTTAACGCCGTCAATGACCAGCTGGATGACGACGTCCTTCTGCTCGTTCTGGGGGACGTTCGCCCAAACCTTGTTGACGGTCAGCTCGTACTCGGGGGCCTCGGCGTTGCCAGCGGTCACATTGCCGTTGGAACCCACGCCGCCGCCGCGAGTGGCCTTGTTGCCGGTGATGACCAGCTTAGCGCTGGCCAGCGCCAGTTCCTTCGCCTCATCGGACACGACCGCCTTCACGGCGATGTTCGTGGTGTACCGACCGGACGCCACCAGCTTGGCATAGGTCTCGGCATTATAGCGCACAGAATCTTCCTCGACCCGGCCCTGGCCGCTGGCATAGTTCTCAAACACGCTGCCATCGAGGTACCAGTCCACCTTGCCGCCGCCAAGCATACGCTCAGTCAGGTCAGCAAACTTCCCATCCTCGGCCTCGCCAAAGCCCACGAGCACAACGGACACGAGGTCATCCGCGGCGCCGTCAGCCTTGTTGTCAAAGATGGCCGGGCCTTCGTTGACGTACTGCTCGCTGGAGCCGGTGGGGCAGAAGTACATACCGCCGCCCATGAGGGTCGCGCTGTTGCCGTGGATCACGGCGTTGGACAGATGGGCGGAGGTGAAGTTGGCGTCGGAGTTGTCCTCGGGGGTCTCCACATACACGCCGCCGCCGGTCTCGCTTGCGGTGTTGTCGGCAATCAAGCCGGCATTCAGCGTCACATCGTTGGAATTGACATAGATGCCGCCGCCGTAAACTGCGTAGTTGCCGGAAATCTCGCCGCCGTCCATGGTGAACACGCACTTGGGGTCATAATATTTGTTTACACCGATCATATCACCGGTGCGGCCCGCCACAGAGATGCCGCCGCCGTAGCCCCAGTGCGACGTGTTGCCGATGATCTTACCGCCGTTCATGTACAGATCGGCATTGCCCCACAGGGCAATTCCGCCGGCATCCTTGTATGTCACGTTGTTGCTGATCTCCGCGTCGCCAGTCAGCTTCATCGTGGCAGACGGATCGTTGTGGTACCAACCGACGATCGCAACGCCGCCGGCGCCCAGGTTATTGCGGTTATTGGTGATCTTGCCGCCCTTCATGATGAACTCGGCGCCGGAACCTACCACCACGGGGGCGCTGTACCAGGTATAAAGCTTGGTGTCGCGGATGGTGCCGCCGGTCATGGTGAACTTCGCGCCATCCTTCAGCACGACCGCGCCCTTGGAGTTATCCAGGCCGGAGCCGCCGCCGATGATGGTGCCGTTGTTCAGGACCAGCTCGCCGCTGACCTGGAACACCAGGGCCGACTCGGAATTGCTGTCTACCGTTTTGCCCTCGGCCGCGCCCTTGATGGTGAGCTTGTCGTCGTCGATGGTCAGCTTGCCGCCGTTCTCGATGACGAACAGGGAGTCGTTGAATTCGTTGGGAGCCTCGATGCTGGCGTCTTCCCCGTTGGTGACCAGGGTGATGTCCTTGCCCGCGGCGATGCGAATGGAATTGCCCGTGCTGTGGATGACACCGCTGATGACCAGCTTGGTGGGGCCTTCGGACTTGTTGATGAGGTCTTGCAGGGAATCAGTGGTCGCCTTGACGATCACGCCGTCCTTCACATAGCGGCCCACATTGACGTCGTTGAGGGCATCCTCGGACAGATTGCTGTTGGTGGCAGTGACATTCAGGCCCTTATCGTTGGTGTTGGCCTGATAGAACGCGCCGTTGGAAACGGTGGTGTTGTTTAGCTCGATCTCGGACATCGTGGTCTTCCAGAACGCGTACGTTCCGGCGCTGCCGCCATTGACGGTGACCTTGTTGCTGCTGGCCTCATAGAAGGGGTGCATATTGTCGGCGATGTCGACGTTGTTCAGCTCCAGCTCGGACATCGTGCAGCCTTGGAACGAGGAGTCGCCCAAGTTACTGCCGTTGACGGTGACCTTATTGGCGCTGGATCCATAGAACGCCCACGTCCCGAAGTTGCCGCCGTTGATGGTAACATCCAGGTCGCTGCCGCCGAACCCGTTGAAAGGATAGTTCCAGTTATCAACGGTGACGTTGTTCAGCACAAGCTGATCATACACCGTGAAGCCGCTGAACGCATTGGTCCCCAGCTTGCCGTCCGTGACGGTGACCATATCAGCGGTGGTCCCGGAGAAGGGGGAATCGGTGATGTCGATGCCCTCCAGCTCAAGCTCGGACAGCTTGCTGCTCATGAGCGCGCTCCCGCTCAGATGACCGCCCCTGACGCTGAGCTTCACCTTCGGATCGCTCGGGTCATAGGCACCAAGTCCACCGACAGAACCGTAACCGGCGTCGACGTTGTCCAGCACGATCTCGGACACCGCACTCTTCCAGAACGCCCAGTTATCCAACTTGCTGTTGCTGACGGTGATTTTCAGATCCACGTTGTAGAGGTAGCTGAACGCCTGATCCCCAACTGTGCCAACATTGTTGATTTCCAGGCTTTTCAGCCCGTCGGCCATTCCTTTAAAGTCGCTGCCGACCGTGCTGAACCCGTCGATCACCAGATGGTTGGGCTTCAGGTTTGTGACCGCCTCGCCGTTCACCGTCAGGTTGGCGGCATTTAGCGCCTCGCCGCTGCCGGTGACCGTCAGGGTCCCCGTCTCGGCGTCCCAAGTGACGCCGCTGCTCGTAGCTTTGCACTCGCCACCGGCGGCGCACACTTCGCACGCCTCGTTGGCAGTGTCGCCGCACTTTGTGGTGCAGGTGCACACGAGGGGCTCTTGGCTGTCGCCGGTTTCGACGTCGCCGCCCTCGCTGGGTTCCTGGCTGTCGCCGGTCTCGACGTCGCCGCCCTCGCCGGGCTCCTGGCTGTCGCCGATTTCGACGTCGCTGCCCTCGCTGGGTTCTTCGCCGTCCTCGGTGGTGTCGCCTACGGGGGTGTCGGAGTCGTTGTCCTCGCCAGACGCCTCGTTGTCGTTGTCCACGTAGGACTCGTCGCTGCCGTTGGTCTCCTGGCCCTCGACGTTCTCAATGGAGGAGGCCGGGTTCTCAGTCCCGTCCACGTCCGCCGCAAACGCGGGGGTGGAGGCCAGACCCATGCAGAGAACCAGGGCCAGCAGCGGCATGAAAAGGCCGTGCTTGCACAAATTCTTCATGTTTTTCACTACACTTCTTCCTTTCTTTGCGGTTTTGCTCGGACGCAAAGAAGTCCGGCAACCGAACGGGCATAGGGCACAGAGGCCCCTTAGCCTCTGGTTTTGCGTCCCACGGTTTCCCGTGGTTTGCGATGCAACCGATCGAGCATGACGCGCAGGCGCGTTTTAGCCTCTGGTTTTGCGTCCCACAGTTTCCCATGGTTTGCGTATGCAGCCGAACGAGCATAGGGCTTAGCCCCGCATTTCGCGGAAGCCTGCCCGACAGCCTCTGGCTTTGCGTCCCATTGTTTCCAATGGTTTGCCAGTCTCCCCCTTGGGGGTTACACAGTGCAGCCGAACGAGCGTAGGACGGGCCCGTGTTTCGCGAAAGCGACCGTCCGACAGCCTCTGGCTTGGCGCCCCATCGTTTCCGATGGTTTGCTACTGCGTCTTATGTGTCATCCGCCGCCCTAAGGCGCGTCGCGCGGCGGGCCGTCGATCATACGCATCCCCCCTCCGTTCGGAACATTTTTGTTCATGCCGCCCTTCAGCACGAACAAAGACCCCTGAGTCTTTAGTATTATTATATATAACCTCGCTGGAAAATGCAATACGAAACGGAAAAAGTTTCGGAAATCGAAACGCTTTTTTGGGCACCGCACGGAATCCATCGTATGCGGCCCGGAAGCAAGTCGTCTGCATAGATTTATCCATACTGTACCATTTGGCAGGCCCGGGGAATAGATTAAATACTTTGTTCCAGATAGTAGAAGCCATAGGCTGGGACGGGCAGGTTTTCCAGCACGTACTTCTCCCCGGTGAGCAGGTCGGTGAACTCGCCTTCGTCATAGGGGAAGGTGACGGACTTCTCCTCCCCGGTGAAGTTGAACACGCCAATGACCTTCTGGCCGTCGAAGTACCGCCCGATGGCCAGCACGCCGTCGTCCCCGGTGTCCAGTGTCCATACGTCTGCCGCCGCGCCGAAGGCGGGGTTGACCTTGCGCAGGCCCCCCAAAGTGTTCAGCCCGCAGAACACCCGCCCCTCTGGGGTGGCCAGGTCGTCCGTGTGCTCCGCCAAGTCCCAGCGCATTTTTCCCCGGTGCAGATAGCGGCTGTCGTCCGCCTTGTTTGGGTCGTCCTTATAGCTGTAGTCGTTCACTTGGGCGATCTCGTCCCCGCTGTACAGCAGGGGGATGCCCATCTGCATGAACATCATGGCGTGGAGGGTGAGGTCAAACCGCACCGCCCGGTCCATGGCGTCCGCGTCGCCCTCAGACCCGGCCTTTTCGATGCCGCACAGGCTGGCGGTGGTGCCGCACTGGCGGGCGTCGCCGCTGGCGGGGTCGTCATTATACAGTTCGCCCCGGCTGACGCTGCCCTCCACATGGCCCTGGAACCAGTCGCTGAGGAACTTTTTGTGGGGGACCTCGGTCATGCCCCACCGGGCCAGCGTGTCGTAGTCCAAACCCCAGCCGATGTCGTCGTGACAGCGCAGGTAGTTGAGGAATACATACTGCTTGGGCAGGGCGCTCACAATGTCCAGCTGCCTGCGCAGCAGGCGGGTGTCCCGGGTGGCCACGGTGTGCCAGGTGGTGCACATGGTGGTCACATTGTAGAGCAGATGGCACTCCGGCTTTTCCACGGTGCCGAAGTAGGGCACCACTTTGACCGGCTCCATCACCACCTCGCCCAGCAGAATAACGCTGGGGCAGACGATCTCGCCGATCATGCGCATCATGCGCACAATGGTGTGGACCTGGGGCAGGTTGCGGCAGTCGGTGCCCAGCTCCTTCCAGATGTAGGGCACCGCGTCGATGCGGATCATGTCCATGCCCTTGTTGGCCAGGAACAGGAAATTGTACATCATCTCGTTGAACACCCTGGGGTTGCGGTAGTTCAGATCCCACTGGTAGGGGTAGAAGGAGGTCATGACGTAGTGCTGGCAGTCGTCAAGCCAGGTAAAGTTGCCGGGGGCCGTGGTGGGGAACACCTGGGGCACGGTTTTCTCGTACTCCTGGGGGATGGCCGGGTCGGCGAAAAAGAAGTAGCGGCTCATATACTCCTCGTCCCCGGCCCGGGCTTTTTTCGCCCACTCGTGGTCCTGGCTGGTGTGGTTCATCACGAAATCCATGCACACGTTGACGCCCTTTTTGTGGCAGGCGGCGGTGAGCTTCTCTAGGTCGTCCATGGTGCCCAGGTCGGGCCGCACCGCCCGGAAGTCGGCCACGGCGTAGCCGCCGTCGCTCCGGCCGGGGACGGTGTCCAGGAAGGGCATGAGGTGGATGAGGTTCACGCCGGCTTTTTCGATGTAGGACAGCTTTTTGCGCACGCCGTTCAAATCCCCGGCGAAGTTGTCGATATACAGCATCATGCCGGCCAACTCATTGGATTTATACCATTCCGGGTCAGCTTCCCGCGCCAGATCCCGCTTTTTCAGCGCCGCGGGGCGCTCGTCCGCGAAGCGGCGCATCTCATCGCACAGCTCGTCGAACATGGAATCATTGCCGTACAGCTCCATGTACAGCCAACGCAGCTCGTCCAAATGCCGGGCCAGCCGTGACTGGAACAGGGCTTCCTCTTTTTTCGTCATGGATCGCACCTCATTTCCCATCCGCAATGGGCTTGATATGATTACTTAACCTGGATCACCTGATCCATGGCCTTGCAGGAGCCGGGCTGAATGGTCAGATTTTCGTAATCGTCGGAGTTGGTCACCAGCACTACCACCACGTCAGGGTGGCCCGCGGCGGCGATTTTATCCCGATCGAAGGCGATGAGCTTGTCGCCCGCTTTCACCTGCTGGCCCTCCTGGACGAAGCACTGGAAGCCTTCGCCATTCATGGCCACGGTGTCCACGCCAACATGGATCAGCAGCTCCATGCCGTCGGGGGAGGTGACGCCCACCGCGTGATGGGTGTCGGTGACGGAGGAAATCTCGCCGTCAAAGGGGGCGACCACAACGCCCTCGCTGGGGTTGATGCCCACGCCCTGGCCAAGAACGCCGGTGGCAAAGGTCTCATCGGGGATCTCCTCGGAGGGGATAGCCGTGCCGGACACGGGGGCGTACACGGTGCCGGGCTGGCAGTCGATGGCGGGAAGGGCGGCCTCGGGCTGGGGCTCAGCGGACTTCTTCTCAGCGGGGGCTTCTTCCTTATAGCCGAACATCCAGGTCAGGGCGAAGGCCACGCCGGAGGCGATGAGGAACATGATGATATAGTTGATGGGGTCATGGAGGCACAGCAGCAGGCCGAACAGACCGGTGACACCGGTGCCCTTGGCGGCCAGCCCCACCAGGGAGGCGTACATGGCGCCCGCCGCGCCGCCGATGGCGCCGCAGATGAAGGGCTTGAAGAAGCGCAGGTTGACGCCAAAGATGGCGGGCTCCGTGATGCCCATGAAGCAGGAGAAGGCGGAGGGCACGGCCACGGACTTGGTCTTCTGGTTCCTGGCCTTCAGGGCCACCGCCAGACAGGCGGCGCCCTGGGCGATGTTGGCGGCGGAGGCCAGGGGCAGCCAGTAGGTCATCTGGTACTGGGAGATCTGGCCCATGTCGATGACGGTGTACATATGATGGATGCCGGCCACCACGGTGGTGGAGTACAGGCCGCCCATGATGAGGGAACCGATGCCCAGGGGCAGGGCGATCAGCCACTGGATGCCGTCGATGATGTTGTGCTCCACAAAGGAGAAGATGGGGCCGATGATGGACAGGGTCAGGTAGCCGGTGACAAACACGCTGACCAGGGGGGTGACGAACAGGTCGAACATGGCGGGGACGATCTTGTGCAGCCGCTTCTCGATGAAGCACATCACCCATACGGCGATGATGACCGGGATGACGCTGCCCTGGTAGCCCACCAGATTCACGTCATACAGACCGAACCACACGCTCACGCTGGGGATGGGGGTTCCTGCTTCCATCATGCCGGCCACGCTCCAGGCGTTGACCAGATTGGGGTGGATCATAATCATGCCGATGACCGCGCCCAGATAGGGGTTGCCGCCGAAGGCCTTGGCCGCGCTGTAAGCGATCAGAATGGGCAGGAAGGTATAGGCGGTGTTGGCAAACAGGTTGGCGAACACGTAGAGGGAGCCGGAGGTGTCGATGTCGATAAAGCCTTTGCCCACCATGAAGGTGAGGGCCTCCATGATGCCCATGAGGAAGCCGCTGGCCACGATGGCGGGGATGATGGGCACAAAAATGTCGCCCAGGGTCTTAATCATCCGCTTGGG
Organism: uncultured bacterium; assembly: GCA_947176765.1. GTDB lineage: Bacteria > Bacillota > Clostridia > Oscillospirales > Oscillospiraceae > Enterenecus. The sequence goes on along the minus strand of CAMWRX010000019.1, from coordinate 15,333 downwards.
CAGGGGCTGCTTGGCGGCGGCCGCGGCCTTCACATCCTCTTTGCTGGCGGCGGACAGGCCGGTGATGGCGAGAAACTCGTCATAGACCTTGTTCACCGTGCCGGTGCCCAGGATGATCTGGATCTGGCCGGAGGCGCTGAACACGCCCTTCACGCCGTCCACATCTTCCAGGGCCTTCATGTCGATCTTGCTGTTGTCCACGGTCACCAGGCGCAGCCGGGTGGCGCAGTGGGCGGCGCTTACCAGGTTTTCTTTCCCGCCCAGATGGCTGAAAATGTCCTGCGCGCATTTCCTGTAATCCAGTGCCATTGATATTCCTCCCATTCTTTTAGAAATTGAATTTCGGCATGAAATCAATTTCATAACTTGGTACGATTATAGCAAATGGAAAAGACGGTGTAAATTGATAAGTGCGCCAAATCTTCCGATTTCATTTTGTGCACAATAATGAGATTGATTTCATGTCATATCAGGCCGAGGCGCTCAAAAGCTCGGTATAGCCCGTCCTCCCCTACCGGGGGGCACACCTCGTCGGCGATCTTTTTCAGCGCTTCGCTGCCGTTGCCCATGCAGATGCCCACCCCGGCGGTCTGGATCATCTCCAAATCGTTCATGCTGTCCCCAAACGCGATGGTGTCATCAATAGAGATGTTTAGATACTCGCACAGCCGCTCCACGGCCAAACCCTTGTTGAACGCTTTATTAATCAGCTCCCCGTTGATGGCGCCGAACTGGTCCGTGCCCTGAAGGCAGAAATCGAAGCTGCTTCCCAAAACGCGCATAGGCTCCCGCAGGTCGTTGGCGCTGCGGGACACAAACCCGATCTTATAGATGGGCTCTCCATGGTACTCGGCCATGGGGCGGATGCCCAGCTCGTTCTCGATCTGTTCCCGCCAGCGCAGCAGCTCGCTGTTGCCCTCGGCCTGGGCGGTTTCCCGGAGGAAATCCTTGAAGCTCTCGTCGGTGTAGCTGGTGTCTTTACCCTCCACAGTGCGGTAAACACCGCTGCGCAGGAAAACGTCCATCGCCAGCTTCTGCTGTTCGGGGGTCATGGGGCAGTCATAGACCACCTCTTCGCCGTACATGATATAGCCTCCCGCGCTGCCCACCAGGCCGTCAAAGCCGTAGCGCAGCAGGGGGGACAGCATGCCGTAGCTGCGCCCGGAGGCCAGCATTACCCTGTGGCCGTTTGCCCGGGCACGGCGGACGGCCTCCACGGCGGAGTCGGGGGGGACGTTATGTCCCGGCTCGGTGAGGGTCCCGTCAATATCCAGAAAAATCAGTTTGCGTTCCATAATATCCTCCTGTCATCGCAGCCTAAAGCTGAAATTGATTTCATGTGAAATGATATCAGAAAGCCGGGCTCAGCGCAAGGGGCTGTATCGCCGTTGGTTTCGCCAAATCTTACAGCGAGAATTTGGCGAATATGTCAGGGAGGCCCGGAAAGTTTGTGCGGTTCACTACTGGAAATCTATTGCGCCCTGTGCTATGATATGAAATAGATTTCAAAACAGGAGGCGCCTATGAACATCGCGGAAATCGCCAAGCTGGCGGGGGTATCCCCCTCCGCAGTCTCCCGCTATTTGAACCAGGGTTATCTGTCCCAAGAGAAAAAAGAAGCGATCCGCAAGGTGATTGAGGAGACGGGCTACCGCCCGCTGGCCCATGCCCAGGCCCTGCGCACCCGAAAGACAAAGACCATCGGAGTTATTCTGCCCAAAATTGACTCCTTTTCTATCAGCAGCATCATGGCGGGCATTGATTCTGTGCTGGAGCGTAGGGGCTTTCAGATCCTGCTGGCCGATACCCACAACGACCCCAGCCGGGAGCTGGACTACCTGGACGGCTTTGACGACCAGCGGGTGGACGGCGTGATTTTCATTGGCACCGTGTTCACCGCCAGGCACATCGCCATGCTGAAAAAGAGCCGGGTGCCGGTGGTGGTGGTGGGGCAGCAGTTGGCCGGCGTGTCCTGCGTCTACCACGATGATTACCACGCCTTCTATGACATGACCCGCCTGATGACGGACAAGGGCTGCCGCAGGCTGGGCTACATGGGCGCGCTGCCCCAGGACAAGGCCGTGGGCCAGGAGCGCAGCCGGGGTTATTGCGACGCGGTGCGGGACGCCGGGCTGGAGGATCAGGCGGGCCACATCGCCGTGGCCGATTTCAGCGTTTTCTCCGGGCGGGAAAAGGCCCGGGAACTGCTGGAGGCATACGGGCCCCTGGACGCGCTGATCTGCGCCACCGACAGCGTGGCGGTGGGGGCGCTCCAATATCTGAAAAGCCAGGGTATCCGGGTGCCGGAGGACATCCGGCTCACCGGCCAGGGCGGGGCCGACCTGTGCGGGGTGACCACCCCTACCCTCACCACCATCCGCTATTTTTATGAGGACAGCGGGGCCAACGCGGCGGCTTTGCTGCTGGAACGGCTGGAAAACCCGGAGACGCCGGCAAAGGAGATCAAGCTGGGGTATACGATTGTGGAGAACGAGTCTACCCAGTGAATCTTTCGTTTACGGACGGGATCGAGGGTTGAATATGGATAAAAATAGAACTGCGCCGTCAGCCCGACGGCGCAGTTCATTTTCGGTATAACAGTGCAATTGACTTTGTGCCAGGACGGCGGCGTTTCATATTCACCGCAGGCTGAACGCCGCGATAGCGATGAACAGCAGAATCGTACACAAGGTATGGACCGACAGGCTGGTGGAAATATACCTGCCCTCATCCCCCACGTCGGCAAATAGGGGGATGATAAAGGGCGCGGGCAGGGAGTAGAGGATCATCAGGGCGATCTGTAGCCCCTTGTCATAGGGGACGATGCGGAATAAGACAAAACTGACCAGGGCCAGCAGGCATCCCATGACGGCCAGACGGCACAGAACGGTAACCGCCACCGGGCGCAGGAGGTTCCTGTCCAGATCCAGCTCGTAACCCACAACCAGCAGGACAAGGGCGCTGGTAGGCGCGGTAATCATGGAAATAATCTCCGTGACCATCCCGGCGGCGGGGCTGGCCAGCACCCACTGTCCCACACCCAGCACCCCCAGCAGGATGCCCAAGGCCATGCCGATGCAGCACTTGTTGGTGACCATATTCTTCACCAGCCCGCCCGCCGTGGGCTTGCGCCCGTCGGTGAGGGCCAGGAAGCCCAAAAACGCCGTGTAAGCGAACACGGTCTGCCCTAAATCCACGGCGGCAAAGCCGGACTGCTCCCCCATGAGCACGCCGTAAAGCGCGTAGCCCAGCATACCGCCCTCGGCGCTGGCCAGCAGGAAGGGGAAAAATTTCCCGTGAGGGGCGGCCAGTTTTCTCAGCGCGAACCCCAGCCCCAGGGCCAGCCCAAACCCGGCATATACCAGCACAAAAATAAGCGCCACCGCCGCCGAGTAGTGGGCGGTAAAAAAGGCGTTGAACAGCACCACCGGCAGGCAGATGTCCCCCACCACCGCTTTCAGGCCCGCTAAGCCGTTCATGTCAAAGACCTTTTTCCGGCGGCACACCATGCCCAGCCCCAGCAGCACCACAATGGGCAGCACCATTTGAACTACCTGCAATACCATATCCATTCCTCCTGCTTTTGGGAAAGGAGGGGAAAGGCAGCCGTCTTTCCCCTCCTTGTTTGGGCCGCTCTCTTACTTGTGGATTTCGTCCTGGAAGAACTCCAGGGCCTCCTTGTCGGTGGCGCCCTTGTGGATGATCATGGACACCGCCTGGGCCATGGCCACAGGATGGGTGCTCTGGAAGATGTTCCGGCCCATGTCCACGCCGTGGGCGCCCTTCTGGATCACGCTGTAGGCCAGCTTGAGGGCGTCGGGCTCGGACAGCTTCTTGCCGCCCGCCACCACGATGGGCACCGGGCAGGCCGCCACGACCTCCTCAAAGTTCTCACAGTCATAGGTCTTGACCACCTGCACGCCCATCTCGGCGATGATGCGGGTGGCAAGCTTGAAGAAGCGGTCAGTGCGGGCCATATCCTTGCCCACGGCGCACACGCCCATGGTGGGGATGGAGTAGCGCATACCGGCGTTGACCACTTTATTCAAGTTTTCCAGGCTGGACAGCTGGCCGTCCGCCCCGATGAAGGTCTGCACCGCCATGCAGTCGGCATTCATGCGGATGGCGTCTTCGATGTCCACCGCCACCACCTCGTGGCTCAAATCGTCCTGGAGCATAGAGGAGCCGGAGGTGACCCGCAGCGCTACGCTCTTCACGATCTCGGGGGGGACGCAGGTGCGCAGGGCGCCCCGGGTGCCCATGAAGCAGTCCACATAGGGGGCCAGCTGGGGCAGCAGCAGATCCAGCCGCTCCAGACCGGCGGTGGAGCCCATAAAGTAGCCGTGGTCAAAGGCGAACATGACGGTGTTGCCGCTCTCAGGGTTGAAGATGTTGGCCATGTGCTTCTTCATGCCCCAGTCCAGGCTGTTAATGCCCTTGAGGAAAAACCCCTTCTGATTGGCAAAGGGGACGTCCACATGATAGTCCTTTGAAACCTTCAAGCCTTCCAAATCAGCCATAACAATATATCCTCCTTGTATTGGTAAAATGATCAGCGGCGAAGGGATTCCCTCCGCTCCCAAAAAAGCGCCGTCAAGCGGCGGCGCTTTTTTGGGAGCGGAGCGGGGTATTTTACGCCCCGCTCCGCCTGTCACAGGCCCTTAAAGACCTGCTGCAAGACAAGTTGACTTAGATTAGAAGTCGTAGTTGTCCATGTTGTCGGCGTTGAAGATGGCGCGCTCGGGCAGCAGCACCACGCCGTTGTTGGTGTCGCCGGTGGCGTCGTCGGGATTCAGGCAGTTGTTGGGCATGACCTCGCACTTGCCGATGCCGGGGACGTCGATGACGTCGCCAACCTTAACGTCGTTGCCAGCGGCGATGTAAGCGGCCACATAGCAGCCCAGACCGCCCTGGATCTTGCAGTCCCACAGGCCCCAGTTGAACAGGGTGCCGTTGGTGCAGTAAGCCTTGATGGCGTTGGGGGTGGCGAAGCCGGTGATGGTCACGTCAGCCTTGGTCAGGCCCTTGTTCTCGGCGGCCTGGAGCTGGCCGGGCAGGGCGGTGGAGTCGTTGCAGATGATCAGGTCGATGTCGGGGTTGTCAGCCAGAACGGCCTCGCCGATGGTGACGGACTTCTCCGCGTCCTGCTCGGAGTAGTAGTTGTCGGGATGGACGTTCTCCCAGTTGGGATACTTTTCCTTGATGATCTTCTCACCCTCGACCTGCCAGGAGTTCTGGTCGGTGACGGTGGCCTGAGAGTAGTGCCAGGCGTACTTCACGGTGTCCTTGTCGGGGTCAATGCCGCGGTCCTTCAGGCCGTTGACGGCCAGGTCCACCAGCATCTGGCCCAGCACCTCGGGAGTGCCCTGGGAAACCATCAGGGCGCGGTCAGAGGCGGCGGCGTCGGAGTCCCAGGTGCAGACTACGATACCCGCGTTGATGGCCTCTTTCAGCGCGTCAGCCACGCCGGCGGCATCCACGGTGGAGATACAGATGGCATCCACGCCCTTGGAGATGGCGTCGTTAATGCACTGCACCTGGTCGGCGGCAGTGGCGTTGGGGGAGCCGATGTAGTCAACGGTGATGCCCCAGTCCTTGGCGAACTCCTGGGCGCCGGTGTTGGCCACCTCAAAGAAGGCGTTGCCGGTCAGCTTGGGGATGAAGGCTACGGTCTTGCCCTCGACGGACTTGACACCGTCGGCGGCGGGGGCGGGATCGTTGCCGCCCTGCTTGGTTTCGGTGGGCTTGTTGCCGGAGCAGGCGGCCAGAGCAAGGATCATGCCCAGGGCCAGAAGAAGTGCTACGAGTCTCTTCAGTTTCATGTTTCATACCTCCATAATTTTTTATATTCAGGGACAGCTCAGCCCCGGAATATACGTTTGATTATGCGCCAGCCTTGGCTTCTTTCCCCTTGCCGCGCAGCTTCCCCACCCAGGCGATAACGGTGGGATTGCTGACGATGGCCCGGCCCACGACCACCACCACCAGCAGCACGCCGATGGGGATGTCCAGATACTGCTTGTTGATGCCGAAGCACAGCGGCATCCCGAACCGCAGCAGGGTGATGGAGATGGCCGCCAGGGCGGTGCCGATGGCGCTGCCCTTTCCGCCGGTGGACAGGGTTCCGCCCAGCACGCAGGCGGTGATGATGGTCATGGTAAAGTTGCCGCCCAGGTCGGACTTGGCCGTGCCCAACTGGGAGGTCATGACCACGCCGGTGATACCCGCCGCCAGGCCGCTGAGGATGTAGGTGGACATGGTGATCCAGCGGCTGTTCACGCCGGAATACTCCGCCGCAGAGGGGTTGACCCCCACCAGGAACACCTTCCGGCCATATTTGCTCCGGTGGAGCAGCAGATACGCCGCCAGCAGCAGCACCAGGAAGATGATCATTTGCAGGGGGATGAGGTCGAATATCTTCGTCTTGGTCAGCGCCTTGAAGCTGTCGGGGAAGCCGCTGATACCCTTATATGCCTCGGTGCTGGATAAACCGGACACCAGCAGGCCAAGGCCCGAGTAAAGGAAGCTGCCGCCCAGGGTGACCACCATGGCCTGGACGCCGCAGTACGCCACGAAGAAGCCGCTCAGCGCGCCGCAGGCCACGGACACCGCCACGGCCAGCGCCGCCGCCGCCCAGATGTTCATCCCAAAGTCCTGCCAGGCCACGCCGATGATGATGGAGGTAAGGCCCACGATGGAGCAGGACTGGATATCGATGCCGCCGGTAATCATGACGAAGGTGACAAAAATGGAGACGTACCAGAAGGTCAGGTCACCGTTGGCGGAGGCGAAAATGCGGGTGAGGGAGAGGAATTTGGAGTTGGTCGCGCCGAACACGACGCACTCCACCGTGATGAGGAGCAGCAGAAACAGGTTCCAGCGGAAATTGGGGCCGTTCCAGAGGCGGCGCAGGCCGTTCTGCCCGCCCAGCTTCGGAGTCTTATCGCTCATTGCTCCAGCCCCTCCTTTCCACCGGGGACCGCCGAAGTGCGGGCGGCCAGACGGGCGTGGCGGTTGTTCACCGCGGCCCTATGCTGCATCAGCGCGTCCACCACCACGATGGTGATGAGGATCACGCCGGTGATGGCGTTGTCGTAGTTGGAGGGGGCCTCCATGAACACCAGCAGGTAGCTAATAGAGGCCATGATGACCGCGCCGATGCCCGCGCCAATCACCGAGCCCACGCCGCCGGACAGGCTGATGCCGCCCAGCACGCAGGCCGCCACGGCCTTCATCTCGTAGCCGTTGCCGCTGAGGGAGGTGACAATGCCGATGCGGCTGGCAAAGATGATGCCCGCCGCGGCGCTGAGCACGCCGCAGATCAGGTAGGCCGTCACCTTGGTGCGGGTGGCGGGTATGCCCACCAGCTCCGCGCCGCCGGCGTTGTCGCCCACGGCGATGAAGTAGCGCCCCCGCTTGGTGCGGGTGAGCAGGAAATGGATGCCGATGGTCAGCAGCACCGCGCAGCAGTAGTAGACGGTGAAGCGGCCCACCAGGGTTTTGGAGGACATATCCTTGAATTCTTTGGGCAGGCTGTTGACCTGCTCCACGCCCACCTGTAAGTACATCATCCCCCGGAGGATGCCGTTGGTGCCCAGGGTGAAGATGAGGGAGGGGATCTTCATGACGGCCACGCCCCAGCCGTTGACCAGCCCCACCACCACGCCGATGAGGATGCCTACGGCAAAGGCCAGGAACCAGTTGGAGCCGTTCTGGATCATGGTGCCCGCCACGGCGGCGGACAGGCCCATGGTGGAGCCCACCGACACGTCGATCTCACCGATGAAGATGGCGAAGGCCATGCCCACGGCGATGAGGGTGTACACCATAGAACTGTTGAAGCAGGCGCTGATGTTGTCCACGGACAGGAAGGCCGGATTGATGATCCCCACGACGAGGAACAGCCCGGCCAGGAACAGGAAGCTGGTAAACTCCCTGGCCTTCACAATCTTTTTTACCGCGTTCATGCCTCTTTCGCCTCCTGTTCCACGATGCCAAAGGCGGCGGCCGTGAGATTGTCCTGGTTGATGTCCGCCTTTTGGAACTCGGCGTTGATCCGGCCCTGATACATGGTCACCACCCGGTCGGCCAGTTCCTCCAGCTCCTCCATATCGCTGGAGATGAGCAGGATGGACAGCCCCTGCTCCCGCAGCTGGTGGATGATGTGGTACACGTCGCCGCGGGCTGCCGCGTCGATGCCCCGGGTGGGTTCGTCCAGGATGACGATGCCCGGGTCGGTGGCCAGGGAGCGGCCGATGACGATCTTCTGCTGGTTGCCGCCGGACAGGCTGCCCGTCAGCTGGTCGTGGCCGGTGATCTTGGTGCGGAAGTTCTTGACGTATTTGTCGGTGATGCCGTACTCCGCCCTGCGGTTCAGGAACACCTTGCCCAGGGCGCCGCCAAAGAGGCTGGCGCTGGTGGTGTTGGCGGACACGTCACAGATCTTGAACAGGCCGTTGAGGTGGCGATCCTCCGGCACGTAGTTCAGCCCCGCCGCGATGACCTGCCGGGTCTTTTTGCCGGTGATGTCGTTCCCGTTGAGGATCACCCGGCCCCCCAGCACCTTATCCATTCCAAAGATGGTGGTGGCCATCTCGGTGCGCCCCGCGCCGACCACGCCGGCCACACCCAGGATCTCGCCGGGCCAGACCTTCAGGCTCACGTTGGAGAAGCCGTAGCCGCTGAAATCTTCCAGTTCCAGCACGGGCCTGGCGCTGTAATCCACCTTGGAGGGGGCCGCCGCCCGGTTCTGGGTGTTGACCTCCGCGTCGGGGGGCAGCAAACCTTTCACCAGATCTTCGCGGGTAAAGTTTTCCACCGGGCCCTGGACGGTGATGGTGCCGTCCCGCATGATGGCCACATGGGTGGCGATGTCGAACACCTCCGCCAGACGGTGGGTGATGTAAATGATGCCGATGCCCTTTTCTCTCAAGTCCCGCACCACGTTGAACAGGCTCTTCACCTCGTCGAAGGTGAGGGCGGAGGTGGGTTCGTCCAGGATGAGCAGCCGGGCGTGGCGCAGGATGCCCCGCAGGATCTCCACAAGCTGCTGCTCGGCGATGGAGAGGCTGCTGGCCTTGCGGCCCAGGTCCAGGTTCCAGCCGATGTCCGCCATGGTGTCCACCAGCTCTTTATGCAGCTCCGCCTTGCCCTTGTCAAAGCCGATGGTCACGTTCTCTTCCACCGTCATGTTCGGGAAAAGCAGCGGCTCCTGGGGCACCATATAAATCCCCTGGGCCAAAGCGTCGGAGGGGCGGTTCAGCGCCACCGCCTGACCGTTCATGGACATCTCTCCCTGGTCGTGGCTGTAGATGCCCATAATGATCTTCATCAGGGTGGACTTGCCCGCGCCGTTGCCGCCGATGAGGGCCAGCACTTCCCCGGGCATGACGTCCAGATTGATGCCCTTGAGCACGGCGTTCAGGCCGAAGGATTTATAGATGCCCCGCACAGACAGCAGGGGAGCAGTTTTCCCCGCGTTTTCCCTGGCTTCCATTCCGATACTCCTCCATTCCTGTGCTGCGCCGCACAAATGTCTCGACAAATCGTCTTTTGCTGTATGCTTTATCATAAGGTTTTTTCCCGCGTTTGTCAACAGTGGGGACGCTTTTCCTTCATAAATTTTTCAGGTGTTTTCGGTGAAAAATTCCTTTTTCCCCATGATGATTCCCGGATTTTTGTAGTAAGTGCACAACAAAAATTTTGAAATTTTGTCGTTTTCAACGATTTTAAGGAAAATGAAGGAATTCTTTCGCTTTCATTTGACAGTGGCCGCGCCAGGGTGCTATACTATTGGCATAAGACATTTGCTGGCGATTAAAACTTTTGTCGATTTTGGAGCGGATGGAATGGACGAGAGGATAGACAGGCTCAATCGGGCCGATTATGAGCACCGCCTGATGATTAAAGCGGTGTGGTACTATTACATAGAAAACTACACCCAGCAGAATATTTCCCATCTTTTGGGGGTGAGCCGCTCAAAAGTCATTGCCCTGTTGGAGCGGGCCCGCCAGTCGGGGGTCATCCAGTTCAACGTCCAGCAGGACAGCGGCCGCCGGATGGAGATGGAACGGGAGCTGCTCTCCCGTTTCAGCCTGCGGGACGCGTTCATCGTCCCCAGCGCGGGCACCCTGGCCAACCCCAACGAGAGCATCGCCCAGGCCGCCGCCATGTATATCCTGCGCCGCGCGGCGGACGACGCGTTTATCAACATGGGCTACGGCGACACCACCAGCCGTATCCTCAACCACCTGGCCACAGCGGCCCAGATCCCTTTGAATGTGGTCAGCCTGGCGGGCGGCGTCAACTATTACCTGCCCAACACCAACTCCAACGTGTTCAACGCCCGGCTGTACCTCATCCCCTCCCCTCTGCTGCTGTCCAGTGGGTCGCTGCGGGACTCCCTGCGGCGGGAGCCGGACGTGGAGGAGATTTTCCGCATGATCCCCCTGTCCAGCATGAGCGTGGTGGGCATCGGGTGCCTGAATGACCGGGCCACCATCGTGAAAAACGGCATCCTCAACCACAACGATTTCACCTTCCTGAAAATGCAGGGGGCGGTGGGGGACGTGCTCAGCCATTTTTTGGACAGAAACGGGGAGATCGTCTCCCACGACCTGGAAGGGCGGCTCATGAGCACCCCGATGAGCCAGCTCAAAACGTTGGACAACGTCATCGGCGCGGCGGGGGGCCCGGACAAGGCAGAGGCCATCCTGGCTGTCCTCCGGGGGGGCTATCTGGATGTGCTGATTACTGACGAGGACACCGCCCAGCTGCTGCTGGAGGCCCCCAATTCGTAACCTTGTTGTGTAGAAAAACAAAATCTATCATAAATCGAAATTAGGAGGTATCCCCATGGCGAAATACCTGATGGCAGTGGACGCCGGCACCGGCAGCGTCCGGGCAGTGGTTTTTTCCCTGGACGGCGAGCAGGTGGGCTGCGTCCAGCAGGAGTGGTCCCACCGGGAGGATCCGCGCTGGCCGGGCAGCATGGACTTTGACTGGGTGCACAACTGGGAGCTGGCCCGGGGCTGTGTCCGGGGCGTGCTGGAGGAGACGGGCATCGCCCCCGCCGACATCGCCGCCGTGTCCACCACCTGTATGCGGGAGGGCATCCTGCTCTACGATAAGGACGGGAACGAGATCTGGGCCTGCGCCAACGTGGACGCCCGCAGCGATGCCCAGGTGGCCCAGCTCAAGGAGCTGGATCCCGCGCTGGAGAAGGAAGTTTACTTAAAGTCGGGCCAGACCTATGCCCTGGGGGCGCTGCCCCGGATCCTCTGGGTACGGGACAATCTGCCCGAGGTGTATGAAAAGACCGCCACGGTGGGGATGTTCAACGATTGGCTCATCTACAAGCTCACCGGCAAGCTGGCGGTGGAGCCCAGCAACGGCAGCACCACCGGTATCATGGATCTGCAAAGCCGGGACTGGCTGCCGGAGATTGCGGAAAAGTGCGGCCTACGCGCCGACATCTTCCCCCCTGTAGTGGAGTGCGGCGCTAATTTCGCCCAGGTGAACGCCAAGGGAGCCTCCGACACCGGGCTGCTGGAGGGCACCCCCGTGGTGGTGGGCGGCGGCGACTGCCAGCTGGGCACGCTGGGTGTGGGCGCTTATAAGGCCAACCAGGCCGCCGTGTTCGGCGGCAGCTTCTGGCAGTACGAGTTCAACACCGACTCGGGCAAGACCGACCCGGGCTGCCGGGTGCGGGTGAACTGCGCCGCGGTGCCCAACCTGTGGCAGTACGAGGCTCTGGCCTTCAAGCCCGGGCTGGTGATGCGCTGGTTCCGGGATGGCTTCTGCCAGGCGGAGGTGGAGGAGGCCAAGCGTACGGGCCGGGACCCCTACGACCTGATGAACGAGAAGGCCCGCGACATCCCCGCCGGATCCTACGGGATGCAGTGCTGCTTCAGCGACACCATGAACTTCATCGACTGGCGGCACGCCAGCCCCACCTTCACCAATTTCCTGCTGGAGCCGGAGAAGTTCAACAAATACACCTTCTACCGGGCCATCCTGGAGAACACCGCCCTGCTGGTGCGCAGCCACATCGAGCTGGTGAAGGAGGCCACCGGCCACGAGCCGGAGGAGCTGATCTTCGCCGGCGGCGCGGCCAAAAGCCCGCTGTGGAGCCAGATTGTGGCGGATGTCACCGGCAAGCCGGTGAAGGTGCCCGTGGTGAAAGAGGCCACCGCCCTGGGCGCGGCCATCCTGGCGGGCGTGGGCGTGGGGCTGTACGCCAGCCTGGAGGAGGCGGTGGAGTGCACGGTGAAGTGGGACCGGGTGTACCAGCCTGATGCCTCTGTCAAGGCGGTGTACGACGAGCTGTACGCGAGCTGGAAGCAGATCTACCCCGCCCAGCTGGCGCTGTGCGGTCAAGGGCTGACCCGGAATATGTGGATTGCCCCCGGTCTGTGATCCCGTCGGGCCAATTTTGGATAGGAGGAGAAGAGTATGTTTATCATCAACGAGAATGAGCGGGAATACCGCTTTGGGGAGAGCGGCCCGAAATATCTCATGAAGGGCCCCCGGATGAACTTTGCCGTGGTGCGGTTCCGCCCCGGAGAGGACTTCCAGGCCCACTACCACAACGTGATGGAGGAGGACTTCTTCATCCTGGAGGGCAAGGTGGACATCGTGGTGGACGGGGTGAAGCACGTGCTGGGCGTGGGCGACCTCATCCACATTGAACCCGGCGAGGTCCACTATGTAAAGAATTCCTATGATGAGCCGATGAAGATGATCTCCACCCTTGCCCCCTATCAGGAAGTGGACAAGGTCAACGTGGATAACCCGGTATATTGAGGAGAGCGCGGGATGAAAACGATAAAAGCTGTCCCCATTACGGCGGAAAATTTTGCCCCTTACGGCTGGATCGCCAACATTACGGAGCCCGGCGATGCCTACGGCATGGGGGAGTACCCCAGCGTGTTCCACCGGGACATGGTGCTGGTGCCCAACGCCAGCCCCGCCATCACCGCGTTCGGAAGCCTGAAAGTGGGCAAGCGGGATATGGTCATCGCCGACGCGGAATACCACAGCTACGCCATGGAGGTGATGATGCCTCTGGATGACGACATGGTTATGGCCGCCGCCCCCGCCAACGGCGGCGAGGTGGAGTTCGACAAGCAGGAGGCGTTCATCGTCCCAGCGGGCACCATGGTGGTGTTCCGGGCGGGGGCGTGGCACGGGGCCCCTTTCCCCGTCCATCACGACGGCACGGTGCTCATCTGCCTGCCCGAGCGGACCTATCTCAACGACACCTGTAAGATCCTGTTTGCGGACGAGGAGAAGATCCAAATTACCCTGTAACTGAGGGAAGTTCGTTTTGCCCTGTCCCGCCTCCAATATGGAGGATGGGGCGGATGGTTTTTCGGCACAGACCCATACGCTGAAACGAGCGGATGGAAACAATGAACGGGGCTGCTCCAAAGAGCAGCCCCGTTCCGACTAAACAGCGATAAATACGTGTTCTTTTTTTCATGCGGAAAACTGGATCAGCGCTTGATGTCACAGCGCATGTTCATCAGGCTGCGCCAAACCCATATGATCCGAACTTTATAATGCTTTTATGCCGGTTCCACGGTATAGCCCAGCGCCCGCAGTCCGCTGACAATGCCGCCCGGGTCTACCATATGACCCGCACCCACGGCCAGGAAGAAGATGTTCTCCCCCTCCCGCTCCAGAAGCTGGGCCGCATACTTAATCATATTGGGATCCCGGTCGGTAAACAGGCGGGAATTCAATTCGTCGTCACTGTTCACTATGGCGGCCTTGTCATAGACCAGCCCAAAGGCTTCGGCATCCCCTGCCTTCCACGCGTCAATCATGGCGTCCAGCATTTGATTCTGGAGTTCCAGCGCCTCCTGGACTGCCTGCTGCTCCTCCTCAGTGAGATCCGGGGTCCCGCCGCTGGCAGCAAGGCACAGGGCAACGCTGGATGCCAGATATGCCTCCTGATACTCCGGGGACAGGGTATCAAAGATACCGCCTTGGAAGGCATAGGTCTCCACCGCGCCGATGGCCTTTCCCTGATAGACCGCGGCGGTGTTCAGGTAGAGGTCAATGGCCAGGGGCGCGTCGCCGGTGCTCTCATCCTGAGTCAGCAAGCTCGAGAGGCTGGCGGCCAGGGCCCAGGGCTTGAGGGAGGCGATGGTCTCCTCGGGCAGTCCGGTGAGGGAGGAAACGAGTTCCACAGTCTGGTCGTAGAGTTCGGCGCTGATATGATCCTTCAGGGTCGTGCCGTCGGTGTAGGACTGCATAGCGGTAAGCTGAGCGATCCCCTCCTGGTCATTGAAGTCCAGCTCGAAGATAACCTCCTGAGCGGAGGCCAGGGCGGCGCGGAGGGAACGGTGGAAGGGATAGATGTTGCCGCGATCCATATGAGCGGTGCCCAGCAGATAGAGGGTGTTGCCCCCATTGGTAGCCTTCCACAGCAGGCCATGGGACCCGGCATCCGCCTGGTCATAGACCGCCAGAACCAAGCGCAGGGTCATAACCATGGCTTCCTGGCAGGTGCAGGCGCGCTCCAGATCCAGGTCGCCCGCCTTGTTGACGCCGCGTACTACCCCCAGGCGAGTGAGAAAGGGGATGGGCCCGTCCTCAATGCCGTCCAGCTCGTAGTCGGCACAGATCTGGTAGAGGGCGTTCATCACCCCGCCCCGGGTCAGATCCACCACCAGGGGCTCATCCGTGGCTGTGCGCCGGGGCAGATCCAGAAGTGCCAGTTTGGCCGCGGCAGCGGCGGTCATAGTATCCAGCCGCTCTTGGGTGACAGGACTGAGGATGTATTGCCCCATATCGTCGTCCACCAGCCCCAGGGCATAGCCGTCGGCCATATACTCATAGCTCCAGGGCGAGGGCTGCTGAGCCGGTGCTTCCGCCGCCAGGGCAGGTGTGCTCAGACACAGGGTCAGGGCCAGCGCCAGGAGTGCGGACAGGATTTTTCTTGCTTTCATGGTGATTTGCCTCCTTCAAATACGAAAATGTCTTCCATATGATCCGTTCCTTGCTTGGATACAAAGGGTGTAAAGTTTGCTTTACTGTTGCAGTATAACATCCTTGCCATATGATGTCAAGCACATTTTACATTTTTTGAGGAACTGTATCCATAAACATTTTCGGATTTGGATTGCCTGACTGCGGATGACCGCCGCGTCAGCGGGAGTGCTTTCTCCCGCTCAAACGTCTTTTGCTCCGTAAAAATGCCGGGACAGCAGGAAGGACACCGCCAGCAGCACGACGCCCGCAATGGCCGCGATGACGGGGAGGGCGGTGATCTGGGCGGGGGTGGGCTCGCCCAGGCTTTCCAGCCACTCCATGCCCCCCAGCGGG
>CAMWRX010000018.1 GCA_947176765.1 uncultured bacterium | reverse complement strand
ACTTAACCCAACATCTCACGACACGAGCTGACGACAACCATGCACCACCTGTCTCTACTTTCCCCGAAGGGCACCTAATCCATCTCTGGTTCGTTAGTAGGATGTCAAGCCCTGGTAAGGTTCTTCGCGTTGCGTCGAATTAAACCACATACTCCACCGCTTGTGCGGGCCCCCGTCAATTCCTTTGAGTTTCAACCTTGCGATCGTACTCCCCAGGTGGGATACTTATTGCGTTAGCTGCGGCACGGAGGGGGTCAGTCCCCCCACACCTAGTATCCATCGTTTACGGCGTGGACTACCAGGGTATCTAATCCTGTTTGCTCCCCACGCTTTCGCGCCTCAGCGTCAGTTACTGTCCAGCAATCCGCCTTCGCCACTGGTGTTCCTCCGTATATCTACGCATTTCACCGCTACACACGGAATTCCGATTGCCTCTCCAGCACTCAAGAAAAACAGTTTCAAATGCAGGCTATGGGTTGAGCCCATAGTTTTCACATCTGACTTGCTTTCCCGCCTACACGCCCTTTACACCCAATAAATCCGGATAACGCTTGCCACCTACGTATTACCGCGGCTGCTGGCACGTAGTTAGCCGTGGCTTATTCCTAAGGTACCGTCATTTGTTCGTCCCTTAGAAAAGAAGTTTACAACCCGAAAGCCTTCTTCCTTCACGCGGCGTTGCTGGGTCAGGCTTGCGCCCATTGCCCAATATTCCCCACTGCTGCCTCCCGTAGGAGTCTGGGCCGTGTCTCAGTCCCAATGTGGCCGGCCAACCTCTCAGTCCGGCTACTGATCGTCGACTTGGTGGGCCGTTACCCCGCCAACTATCTAATCAGACGCGAGGCCATCTCAGAGCGATAAATCTTTGGCAGTCAGAGCCATGCGGCCCAACTGCATCATGCGGTATTAGCGGCTGTTTCCAACCGTTATTCCCCACTCCAAGGCAGGTTCCTCACGCGTTACTCACCCGTCCGCCACTTTCCCCAACTTCATTTGGACGAATCCTCAATTCATTGGTTCTCGTTCGACTTGCATGTGTTAAGCACGCCGCCAGCGTTCATCCTGAGCCAGGATCAAACTCTCAATAAAATGGTATCTATACAACCTTTCGGCTGCACAAATCTGTTTTATTGAAACTCTTCCAAGCTTCAAAATAGAATTGATGAGACCCTTCATTTCACTATCTTACGACAGTTCCCTGAAGGACTCAAGTCCTTCTGGTGCTTCGTGTTTCTTCGTTGTTTAATTTACAAGGTACAAACTCGCCCGCATTGAGCGGAGCTTCATTATACCACTCAGCTCCTTGCTTGTCAAGTCCCTTTTTTTACTTTCCGCAAACTTTTTGCTTCCAGCCCTGGAACCCTCATCCAAGCCTCGCTCTCGCGAACTTTGCTATCTTACCACCTTTCGAGAGGTTTGTCAAGAGAAATTTCCAACTTTCTAAAATTTTCTCGGGCAAACTGCCGTTTTCGCGGCCCTCTCGTTTGGCGCTCGATTATATTAGCAAATCTCCCCCGCTTTGTCAACCCCTTTTTTCATCTTTTTTCGAGGAAGCGCGGAACCTCCTCTTTACATTTCCTCTTGCGAAACCGTCCCGGCTGTGATACGCTATCCTCAAATCTATAATTGCACTATATTATATTTAAGGAGGCGTCTTTATGCCGATCCGGGTTCCCGACTCATTGCCCGCCACCAGTGTGCTGGAGGGCGAAAACATCTTTGTTATGACGGAGCGCCGCGCCCTGCACCAGGACATACGGCCTTTGAATCTGCTCATACTCAACCTGATGCCCACCAAGATTGTCACCGAGACCCAGCTGCTGCGCAAGCTGTCCAACACCCCCCTCCAGGTCAACGTCCAGCTGCTCCAGACCAAGAGCCACACTCCTCAGAACACCGATCAGGTTCATTTGCAGTCCTTTTACACCACCTTCGACCAGGTGAAGGATCAGCAGTATGACGGCATGATCATCACCGGCGCGCCGGTGGAGAACCTGGAGTTTGAGGAGGTGGACTACTGGGAGGAGCTGTGCCAAATCATGGACTGGACCCGCTCCCACGTCCACTCCACCCTCCACATCTGCTGGGGCGCCCAGGCGGGGCTGTATCACCACTACGGCATTGAAAAGCGCACCCTGCCCCGCAAGCTGTCCGGCATCTACGAGCACACCATCATCCGCAAGCGCTCCCCGCTGTTCCGGGGCTTTGACGACCGGTTCTATGCCCCCCACTCCCGATACACCGAGGTCACCATGGAGCAGCTGCTGGAAAAGCCGGAGCTGGAGCTGCTGGCTCTGTCCGATGAGGCGGGCGTGTTTGGCGCGAAGAGCTCGGACAACCGCCGTTTTTTCATTTTCGCCCACACCGAGTATGACGACGACACCCTGGCCCAGGAGTATTTCCGGGACGTAAAGCGGGGGCTGAATCCCGACGTTCCCGCCCATTACTTCCCCGGGGACAATCCCAGCCTGTCTCCCATCGTCAACTGGCGCAGCGCGGGGCAGCTGCTGTACACCAACTGGCTGAACTACTACGTCTACCAGACCACCCCCTACGACCCCAGCAAAATCTCCCTGGAATACGAGATCTGAGCCATGCTTCAGGTATCCAATCTCAAGCTTCCGGTGGACGGGGATGAGGAGGCGCTCCGCCGCCGGGCCGCGAAAGTCCTGGGCGTCCGCCCGGCTGATATTTTGGAGCTGTCCCTCCACCGCCAGTCCATCGACGCCCGGAAAAAGAATGACGTTCACCTGGTCTGCACCGTCCGGGTCACCTTAAAAGATGAGGAAGCCATCCTCCAACCCGCCCTCAAGGGCATAACGCGGGTGGCGGACATACCTTATATATTACCCCCTATGAGCCGCGCCTCCCCCCTGCCCCCGGTGGTGGTGGGGATGGGCCCGGCGGGCCTGTTCGCCGCGCTGACCCTGGCCCGGGCGGGGCTGCGCCCCATCGTGCTGGAACGGGGGAGGGACGTGGACGAGCGCACCATGGACGTGGAGCATTTCTGGGCCACCGGGTCGCTGTCCCGCACCTCCAACGTCCAGTTTGGCGAGGGCGGTGCGGGAACCTTTTCCGACGGCAAGCTGACCACCGGGGTAAATGACCCGCGAATCTCCCACATCTTTGACATTTTCGTGTCCCACGGCGCGCCCGCCGACATCAAATACTCCCACAAGCCCCACATCGGCACCGACGTGCTCCGGGGCGTGGTGAAGTCCATCCGCCAGGAACTGCTGTCATTGGGCGCGGATATCCGCTTCGAGCACCAGCTTTGGGCACTGCATTCGCAGGGCGGGCGGCTGTCCGGCATTACCGTGATGGCCGAATCCGGCCCCTATGACCTCCCCTGCGACGCGCTGGTGCTGGCCCCCGGCCACTCCGCCCGGGACACCTTCCAAATGCTGTACGAATCCGGCCTGCCCATGGAGCGCAAAAGCTTCGCCATCGGCGTGCGCATCGAGCACAGCCAGGAAGCGGTGAGTCGCGCCCAGTTCGGCGACTTCTGGGACAAGCTCCCCGCCGCCGACTACAAACTGGCCTGCCATCTGCCCTCGGGCCGCTCCGCCTTCACTTTCTGCGTCTGCCCCGGCGGGCAGGTGGTGGCCGCCGCCAGCGACTATGGCCAGGTGGTCACCAACGGAATGTCCCTCCGGGCCCGGGACGGGGCCAACATTAACGGCGGCTTCCTGGTCGGCGTCAACCCGGACGACTTCGGCGGGGACGACCCCCTGGCCGGGGTGCGCTTTCAGGAAACGTGGGAGCGGGCCGCCTGGGATCGGGGCACCGGGAACGCCCCGCCCCTCAACTACTCCAGCCACTCCATTTTCCACGCCCCCGCCCAACTGGCGGGGGACTTCCTGGCGGGCCGGCCCTCCGCAGGCCCCCGCTCAATTTTCCCCACCTACCGCCCCGGCGTCACCTGGACTTCCTTGGACGGCACACTTCCCGATTCCGTCCTCGCCACATTAAAAGAAGCCCTCCCCATCTTCGACCGCAAGCTTCACGGCTTTGCCCACCCGGACGCGGTACTCACCGGCGTGGAGACCCGCTCGTCCTCCCCGGTGCGCATCCTGCGGGACGGCTCCTACCAGTCCCCCGCCCTCCCCGGCCTCTACCCCTGCGGCGAGGGGGCGGGCTACGCCGGCGGCATCACCTCCGCCGCCGTGGACGGGATCAAGGTGGCGGAAGCGATCATTTCGGGGTAAAACACCTTCCGCACCCTAAAGTTTACGTCCGTCAACCCAAACGCAACATCAAATTGGTGGCCTTTCCCACGGTTTTGCCCTATCCTGTGGGCACCTTGAAAGGAGGTCATCTTTATGACATTCGGCGAAAACCTGCAATTCCTCCGCAAGCACCGGGGCATGACCCAGGAGGAACTGGCGGAAAAAATGGAAGTCTCCCGCCAGTCGGTGAGCAAATGGGAGTCCAACGCCGCCTACCCGGAAATGGACGCCATTCTGCGCCTGTGCGACCTGTTCTCCTGCGACATGGACACGCTGCTGCGGGGGGACGCGTCCCGCCGCTTTGGCGAGGACTCCGCCGCCTACGACCAACACATGAACCGCTTCTCCGCCGCCATCGCGGCGGGAGTGGCCCTAGTCCTGCTGGGTGTTATCCTCATGCTGTTCCTGGGCGAATTTTTCGCCCAGGAGATGTGGGCGGGGGTCGCCTTTTTCGCGTTCCTCATCGCCGCCGTCACCATCTTCATCGTCTCCGGCATGAACCACGACATTTTCCTCCGCCAGCACCCCGGCTTTGTCCCCTGCTACACAAAGGAGGAGATGGATCGCTTTGAGCGCCGCTTCCCCTTCCTCATCGCCATCCCCGTGGCCCTCATCCTGGCGGGACTCCTGGTCATGATCCCCATGGATATGCACGCCCCCTCCAGCTTCAGTAAGGATCAGTGGGACGCCCTGCTCACCACCCTGTTCCTGCTGTGCCTCACCATTGCCGTCACCGTCCTGGTCTGGGCGGGCATCCAGCACTCTAAGTACGGCTTCCCGGAGGAGAAGCAAACCCCGGCGGAGCGCCGCTCCGGCCGCATCTGGGGCTTCGGGATGCTGGCCGCCACGGCAGCGTACGTTGGCCTGGGCCTGACCATGAATTGGTGGCACAAGGCGTGGGTGATCTACCCCATTGCCGCGCTGATCTGCGCCGCCTTCACCGTCCTGCTGAAAAAAGACGACGAACCGTAAAGGAGCCTTCCTCATGATAGAACGCCGCCCGGACTACTACACAAAATTCCATTGTCTGGGCGGCGCCTGCCCAGACACCTGCTGCCGGGACTGGTCGGTGGTGCCCGATGAGGATGCTTTGGCGGACTACGCCTCCGCCCCCTCCCCCCTGCGGGAGCACATCGCCCAAAACCTCGTCACCGACGAGGACGGCGACGTATGCTTCCGCTTGGATGGAAACGGTATGTGCGCCCTGCTCACCCCCGACGGCCTGTGCCCCATCCAGCGGGATTGGGGGGAGGAGCATCTCTGCGCCCACTGCGCCGCCTACCCCCGGTTCATCGAGGAGTACGGCTGTCTCACGGAATCCTCTTTGGCCATTTCCTGCCGGTCAGCGGCGCGCCTGCTGATGGACGCCCCCCGCTTCACCCTGATTGAAACAGACGACGGCAAAGCCGACCCGCCCTTTGACGGTGTAGACCCAGACCTGTTGGCGGGGCTGGAGCACAGCCGCGCCCAAGTGCTGGCTTTGCTGGGCGGCGCGGGCGGGCTGTGGAGCAAATTCCGCTCCATCCTGGCCTATACCGAAGCCCTTCAAGGCTGCATTGACGCGGGTGAGTACGGCAAAATGACTGCCTGGGCCCCCACCCTCGCCCTTCCGGAGGACAACCCCCAGCGCCAAGCCTCCGCTGTCTGGCTGCTGAACGCCCTGGCAGCTCTTGACCCTCTCCGCCCCGACTGGCCCGCCCTGCTGAAGGATCGCGCCCAGCGGCTGTCCCAGCTGTCTCCAGCGGAGTACATCAGGCTGTGCGTGGACTACGCCCGGGCCAACCCCGAGTGCGAGCGCCAGTTCACCAACCTGGCCTGCTACTTTGTGTTCCGCCACTGGCACAAGGCGGTAAACGACGATATGCTCTATGGCCGCGCGGCCTTTGTGTGCGCCGCCTGCGCCGCCCTGTACCACCTGGCCCTGTTCCACCCCGGGGAGGAAATCTCCCTGTGGAGCCGGTTCAGCCGGGAGGTGGAACACGACGAAAATAACCTGGATGAGCTGATCTGGGCCCTGTCCGACCCGGGCAGCGCTTCCCTGGCCACCCTGTTTTGAGCAAAAGGCCGCCCCGCTTCCTGGGAAACGGGGCGGCCTTTTATACCAATTCCACGCGATAGTGTTCCATCCAATGGTTCACCTGCACCAGATAGGCGATGGTCTGGGGCCGGGCCATAAGCTGGCCGTACCAGGGCGCGTCCAACCCGTTCCCCGTCCCGGCCAGCAGCTCCTCCGCCGCCTCCCGGCGCACCACGTCCAGCAGAGGCGCGTTTGGTCTGTCCAGCACCTCCCGGAGCATCCCGCTCACCGCCGCCAGATAGGCCGGGTGGTGGGTCTTGGGGTAGGGGCTCTTTTTCCGCCACAGGATCTCCTCCGGCAGCAGCCCCGTCATGGCCTGCCGGAGCAGACCCTTCTCCCGGCCCTGCCAGTCTTTATAGGCCCAGGGCACCGTGTACAGATACTGCACGATCCGCCAGTCGCAGAAGGGCACCCGCACCTCCAGCCCCGACCACATGGACATCCGATCCTTCCGATCCAGCAGGGTCTGCATGAACCACCGCAGGTTGAGCCACATCAGCTCCCGCATCCGCCGCTCCAGCCCCGCCCGGCCCGGCAGGGCCGGGGTCTCGGCCACCGTGGCCCGGTAACGGGCATCCACGTACTCAAAGGGGTCGGTACCCGCCAGCACCTCGGGCCGGAGGAAGGAGGAGCGGTAGGCGGTAGACTGGGCCCAGGGGAAGCCCTCCCGCTCCCGGAGGGACGGGTCCCGATACCAGGGGTAGCCGCCGAAAATCTCGTCGGCGCATTCCCCGGACAGCGCCACGGTGGCATAGTTCTTCACCTCCCGGCAGAACAGCAGCAGGGACGAGTCCACGTCCGCCATCCCCGGCAGATCCCTGGCCTCCGTGGCCTCGTACAGCGCCGCCGCCACGTCCGCGCTGTCCAGCACCACCCGGTGGTGCTCCCCATGGAGGGAGTTTGCCATGAGGTCGATGTAATCGTCGTCGCTATTGGGCTGGAACTTCCCGGCTGTAAAGTATTTGACATTGTCCCGGTAGGTGACGGAAAAGGTGTGCAGCTTCTCCCCCCGCAAGTGAAACGCCTTGTCGGCAATGGCGGAAATGATGCTGGAATCCAGCCCGCCGGACAGGAAGGTACACACCGGCACGTCGCTGACCAGCTGCCGCTCCACCGCGTCGGTGACCAGTTTCCGGACGTGGGCGGCAGCGTCCTCAAAGGGTTCGGCGGTGTCCAGATCCTCGGGCGTCCAGTACCGCCAAACCCGCCAGCCCGTCTTGGAGTAATAGGCGCAGCAGGCGCTCTCCAGCTCCCGGACATCCCGGAACACTCCGCACCCCGGCGTCCGACCCGGCCCCAGCACCATAACCTCCAGCAGCCCCTCACGGCCCACCTTTCGGGACACCCCGGGGCAGTCCAGCAGGGTCTTGATTTCCGACGCGAAGGACAGCCGCTCCCCCGCCAGCGAGAAGAACAGCGGCTTGACCCCCATGCGGTCCCGGGCCAGAAACAGCCGCTGCCCCTCCTCCTCCCACACCGCGAAGGCGAAGATACCGTTGAACCGCTTCACGCAGTCCGCGCCCCACTCGGCGTAGGCGTGGGCCACCACCTCCGTGTCCGAGTGCCCCTCAAAACGGTGCCCCAGGCCAGCCAGCTCATGGCGTAATTCCGCAGTATTATATAACTCCCCGTTGTACACCAGCGCCAGCCCGCCCTGGGCGGACAGAAGGAATGGCTGCCGTCCGCCCGCTGGATCCACCACCGTCAGCCGGGTATGGAGCAGCCGGGCAGGCCCCCGGCAGTATGTGCCCCGCTGATCCGGCCCCCGCCGGGCCATAGTGTCCAGCAGCTTTTCTTCGTCAATATGTACGTCCCGTCCGTCAAAGTCGATGATCCCCGCGATTGCGCACACAAGAATACCCCCTTCTGCTCAAGAGAAAACGCCCGCAAACGCGGGCGTCTTTGCCATCAAGTCATTCTATGCGAGGCGGATCAAACAGGTTCCTGGGCCGATTTATCCTTGACAAGTCCCATGTTCGGTGATATAGTGCTGTCAAATTGGCAACAATGGAGACCGCAGGGCGGCGCACAGACAGACGCGCTTATTTGAGAGAGGAAGATGAATATGGCATTGCTTGACACCGGAAGGGTTTATTTGAGAAATTTCCGTCAAGAAGATATTCATGATATGTATGAATTTTGCAGCCAGCCGGAAATAGAAATGGTCGGATGGAGCGCGCATAAAAACGTCGATCAGACAAGCAAAGTTCTGGAACAATGGATGTCAGAGCAAAACACCTTTGCAATCGTTCATAAACGTGAAAACAAGGTGATTGGATATATCGCGGTTCACGAGGATTCGGAAGAAGGCCGTTCGGACACAAAGGAATTGGGATTCGCTTTAAATAATCAGTATCATCGGCAGGGGCTCATGAGTGAAGTGGTTCGCTGTGTTTTAGGCGATCTGTTTTCTGAAGATAAAGGCATTTCTTATGTATGGGCCTGCTGCATTCAGGACAATATCCCGTCCAAAAATCTGATAGAGAAAATAGGGTTTGAACTTGTGCAGGAAGGCGTGTTTTTCGCAGCGAGCTTTAACGGGGAAGTCCCATCCTATGAATACAGGATGTCAAAAAGCGATTGGCTGGAAAGAAGCTGAATCTCCACCCCTTGACATTTTGCGGCCCGGGTGATATAGTGCTGTCAAACTGGCAATGACGGAGAAGAAACCGCAAAGCGGCGCACAGAGAGGGACGCGTTTGGTGGAAGCGCCCCGCGCACAGCGGCGGCTGTACCGCTCCCGAGCCGCCCATGAGGAATGGGCCGGGGCTTTCCCGTTACAGAAAGGCACGAGCGCGCCAACCGGCGAAGCAGGGTGGAACCGTGGAGTATATTATGCTTCACCCCTGAACATTATCAGGGGTGAGGCATTTTGTTTTACCCCCAACACAAGGAGGAATATTTATGCCAGAAGAAAACAACCAGTATACCTTTGAAAACGAGCAGTACCGCAAGACCTACTGGCACACCTGCTCCCACGTGCTGGCCCAGGCCATGAAGCGGCTCCACCCCGAGGTGAAGCTGGCCATCGGCCCGTCCATCGACAACGGCTTCTATTACGATTTCGACACCCCCGAGCCCTTCACCGAGGGCCAGCTTGCCGAGCTGGAAGCGGAAATGCGCAAGATCTGCAAGGAAAAACTGAAGCTGGAGCGGTTCGAGCTGCCCCGCGCGGAAGCGGTCAAGTTCATGGAGGAGCGTGAGGAGCCCTACAAAGTCGAGCTGATCAACGACCTGCCCGAGGACGCGGTCATCTCCTTCTACAAGCAGGGCGAGTTCACCGACCTGTGCGCCGGCCCCCACCTGGATTCCACCGGGCGCATCAAGGGCAACGCCATCAAGCTCACCGCCTGCAACGCCGCCTACTGGCGGGGCGACTCCAGCCGCCAGACCCTCCAGCGCATCTACGGCGTGGCCTTCCCCAAGAAGGACGAGCTGGACGAATACCTGGCCAAAATTGAGGAGGCCAAGAAGCGTGACCACCGCAAGCTGGGCAAGGAACTAGGGCTGTTCATGCTCCGGGACGAGGGCCCCGGCTTCCCCTTCTTCCTGCCGAAGGGCATGGTGCTCCGCAACACCCTGATCGACTACTGGCGGCAGGTCCACAAGCGCTACGGCTACGTGGAGATCTCCACCCCCATGATGCTCAACCGCCAGCTGTGGGAGCGCTCCGGTCACTGGGGCCACTACAAAAACAATATGTATACCACCGTCATTGACGAGACGGACTTCGCCATCAAGCCCATGAACTGCCCCGGCGGGATGCTGGTGTACGCCAGCGAGCCCCACTCCTACCGCGACCTGCCCCTGCGGGTGGGTGAGCTGGGCCTGGTCCACCGCCACGAGCTGTCCGGCGCCCTCCACGGCCTGTTCCGGGTGCGCTGCTTCACCCAGGACGACGCCCACATCTTCATGACTTGGGATCAGATGAAGGACGAGATCAAGAACGTGGTCAAGCTGTTCGACGAGGTGTATTCTGTCTTTGGCCTGTCCTACCAGATCGAGGTGTCCACCATGCCTGAGGATCACATGGGCGACGAGAAGGACTGGGATTTCGCCACCGAGACCCTCAAAGCCGCCATCGAAGAGCTGGGCAAGGACTACGTCATCAACGAGGGGGACGGCGCGTTCTACGGCCCCAAGCTGGACTTCCATCTGGCCGACTCCCTGGGCCGCACCTGGCAGTGCGGCACCATCCAGCTGGATATGCAGCTGCCCGAGCGGTTTGAGCTGGAGTACACCGGCGAGGACGGCCAGAAGCACCGCCCCGTCATGATCCACCGGGTTGTCCTTGGCTCCATCGAGCGGTTCATCGGCGTCATCACCGAGCACTTCGCCGGGGCGTTCCCGGCGTGGCTGGCCCCGGTGCAGGTGAAGGTGCTGCCCGTCACCGACCGGGCGGAGGAGTACGCCAAAGAAGTGGCCGCCAAGCTGGACGCGCAGGGCTTCCGCTGCGAGGTGGACGGCCGCAGCGAGAAGATCGGTAAGAAGATCCGGGAAGCCACCCTGGAAAAGGTGCCCTATATGCTGGTGGTGGGCGACCGGGACATGGAGAACGGCACCGTCTCCCCGCGCCACCGCTCCGGCGAGGATCTGGGGGCCATGGGGCTGGATCAGTTCGCCGCCCTGCTGGGCGAAGAGGTCACAAGCCGCGCCATCAAATAAGTCAAAACCGCCAAAACGCCGCCGGGAAATCCCCGGCGGCGCTTCTTTTGTCCGAAATTGGCCCGCATAAAGCTATCCCCTCTTGCATTTTCTCCGGAAGTATGGTATAAATCTTTGCAATACCTCTTCGCGGGGTAAATCTTTACTTATTTTAGGAGTTGATTTGTCCATATGGACCCAGATAGTATGATACTGCTGGCCGTGCTGGTGGTCATGGTGGTCATGTCCGGCTATTTTTCCGCCACCGAGACGGCCTTCACCTCCCTCAACCGCATCCGCCTGAAAAGCCGCGCGGAAAACGGCGACAAAAAGGCGGAAAAGACCCTGGCCCTGGCGGAGGACTACGACAAGCTGCTGTCCACCATCCTCATCGGCAACAACATCGTCAACAACGTGGCGGCCACCCTGTCTACCCTGCTGTTCATCAAGCTGATTAACGAGGAGAGCGGCCCTGCGGTGTCCACCATCGTGCTCACCGTGGTGGTGCTGATCTTCGGCGAAATCTCCCCCAAAAGCCTGGCCAAGGAGTCCCCGGAGGCTTTCGCCATGTTTGCCGCGCCCCTGCTGCGGCTGTTCATGGTGGTGCTCACCCCGCTGAACTTCATCTTCGGCCTGTGGAAGAAGCTGCTCACCCTCCTGTTCCACAAGGAGCAGGACGAGGGCATTACCGACGAGGAGCTTGTCACCATGGTGGAGGAGGCGGAGGATCAGGGCGGCCTGGACCGGGAGGAGAGCCAGCTCATCCGCTCCGCCATCCGCTTTGACGATCTGGAGGCCGGGGACATCCTCACCCCCCGGGTGGACGTGGTGGCGGTGGAGGACACGTCCAGCCTCAGCGACGTGACGGCGGTATTTGCCGCCGAAGGCTACTCCCGCCTGCCTGTGTACCATGAGAGCATCGACGACATTGTGGGCGTGATCCACCAGAAGGATCTATTCTCCGCCCGCTATCACGGCCGGGATCAACTGTCCCCGCTGATCCGCCCAGTGCTGCACATCACAGCGCTCACCAAAATCGACGACCTGATGCGCCAGTTCCAGCGCACCAAGACCCAGATGGCGGTGGTGGTGGACGAGTACGGCGGCACCGAGGGCATCCTCACCATGGAGGACATTGTGGAGGAGCTGGTGGGCGAAATCTGGGACGAGCACGACGAGGTGGTGGAGCAGTTCCGCAAGCAGCCCGACGGCAGCTATCTCATCTCCTGCTCCGCCGACCTGGACGATCTGTACGACCTGTTCCAGGTCACCGGCGAGTGCGACGCGGCCACTGTGTCCGGCTGGGTGCTGGAGCAGCTGGGCCGGGTGCCCGAGGTTGGGGACCGCTTTATATGGGAAAACCTGGACGTTACCGTCACCCGCGCCGAGCACCACCGGGTGCTGGAAATCAAAGTGGTGGTTCTGCCCGATCCCGAGGAAAAAGAGGAATAAAATGCGTTTCGGCCCCCGGCGGACAGCCGGGGGCCGTTCTTATTGCTTTCTCTTTTTTCCCAGGACAGCCAGCGCCAGCCCCGCCAGGGACAGTGCCCCCAGCGCCATGCCGGGAACCAGCCCCGGCGCGGTGTAGCGCAGTTCAACCTCATGTTCCCCCGAACTGCGCAGGCTGATGCAGAGGAAGGTGCCCAGCCACGGGCCGGCTTCCCGTTCCTCCACCCGCTCCCCGTCCACATAGACCGACCAGCCCTTTTCGAAGGGAACAGTGGTGGCTACCCCGCCCATCGGCCCGGCCTGGACGGTAAAGCGTACCCGGCCATCCCTCTCCACTGACATAGCCTGTGTATTGCCGCCCAGCTTCTCCACCACACCATGGAGGGCCTCCTGATCCAGCTGCCACAGCTGCCCCGTCCAGCCCGACGTGTGGCGCACAGTGACCGTCCATGGCTCCCCGACGGCAGGCGTCCCCAGGTAATGGACGGACGCGGCCTCGCTGGAACCCAGCCACAGCAGGTGTTCCCCGTTCACCAGCACCTCCCGCAGGCCGGATGCGGACAAGTCCACGTAAAGGGGTTTCCCGGTGCCCACAATGGACAGCACCGTTTCCCCCGCACCTGTCTCCACTTCAGCGGGCACAGGGGTAAACAGCTCCGCGTCCTCCCCCAGCAGCAGGCAGGAAACGGCCGCGTTCTGGCACTCAAAGGGGTTTCCTCCTCCCGCCGTGCAGGCGCCACCCGGCGCAAAAAAGGCCAGCGGCAGCACATCCGGATTTTTCCACAGCGTCAGCTCCCCCGCCTGGGCGACGGGCTCATACCCCGGCGGCATATCGTCCTCGCTGATTACATATCTCACGCCAAACAGCGCGTCGGTCACCGGCGTGGAACCATAATAGGCGCACCACATCCAAGTCTGGGCAAAACCCAGCTTTTTCGTCAGCCGATTCACCTGGTCATTATACAGGCTGCTGTAGTGGGTGATGCCAGGGTAGCCGAAGGACAGTGGGCTGTTGAACCCCCGGTCTGACCCGGCCCCCATGCGGAAAAATCCGTCCCCGGCGTCCTCCTTTGCCGCTTCCACCAGTTGGGCGTTGGCGGTGTAGTAGTCCCGGTATGCCCGGTACGAGTCGGAGCCGAACTGCCCTTCCAGCCCGCCCAGGATGGTTTTCGTGTTGAAGCCCAGCTCCAGCACCGTCAGCGCGGCCAGCGCCAGCATCCCGCCCCGCTCCAGCCAAGGGCCGCGCTCTCCCAGCCAGTCCAGCAGGGCTCCCAGGGCCTGAACCGCCAGATACAGCAGGCAGAACGAGACCACAAAGGAGTACCGGAAGGGGAACCAGTTGGGCCGCTGGAACAGGTGCCACACCTTGTCCAGGGGGGACAGCAGCAGGGACGCGGCGGACGCCGCCAGCAAAGCGCCGCTGGCCAGCCGCTCCCGTAGGGGGAAATTTCCCAGGAAAAAGTAGATCACTGCCAGCGCCAGCGCTGCCGTCCCGCAGAACACATAGGGCGGGGCCCCGTAGGTGATGGACTGGTACTGCCCCGGCAAAAACTGGCCCAGCAGCTTCACGGGGTCACAGGCCAGCAGGCCGTCGTAGTCCACGTTTCCGCCGCTGAATTTACCGGCGAACATGGACAGGAAGGTGGGCAGCCACAGCCACGCTGTCAGCCCCAGGGCGCAGGTGGCGCCGCCAAAAAACCGGGCCAGCACCATGTTCAACGACCGCCAGCAGGGCCGCAGAACGGCCAGCCGGGCGCACAGATACAGCGCGCAGAAAATGCCTGCCATATAGGAGATATACCAGGTGGAGATAAAGCACACCGTCAGCGCGGCGATCAGCGGCCCCGCGCTCCGCCCCGCCAGAATGCGCTCCACCGCCAGCAGGATCAGCGGCAGCCAGATCACTCCGTCCAGCCACATGATGCAGATAGAATAAATAGCGTTATAAGACATCAGGGCGTAGCACACCGCGCAGATCAGCGCCGCCCCGTCATGGCCGGGGAAGCGCTTTTGCGCGAAAACGGCAAAGCTCACCCCCGCCAGACCGATTTTCAGCACCATGAGGAACATCAGCCCGATGGGCATGGCCTCATTTGGCACAAACAGGGTCAATAGGGACAGCGGGCTGGACACATAATAGGAGAACACCCCGATGTAAGACGTGCCCAGCGCCTTTGACCAGGAGAAGAACAGCTCGCCGTTTTTCAGCGCGCAGAAAAATTCCACATACTGGGTGGACATATCGGAGATGAGGATCGTCTTATCTCCCCAGGGGGCCATGCCCAGGGACGCGCAGGCCCACAGCATCACCGCCGCCGGAACGGCAAAAGCCAGGGCGTACACCGCCGCCCCCAACCGTTTACGCTTATCCGTTACGCTCCCCTCCCTTTTTGGCACAAGCCGCGCTCCACAGAGCGCCAATCATTTTATCATGGCCCGTCGGGGCTGTCAAATTGCCGAAAACGCCGACCTTGTTTTTCCACGTATCATTTTGCCCGTTTTTGCACATCCTGCACACAGAAGTCAAATGGAAAAGAGGTTCACGCCATGAAACGAATAACCGCCCTGGCGCTGACGCTGCTATGCCTGCTCAGCGTCCCGGCTTACGCCGCCCCCGCGGGCGTCACCGCCCCCTCCGCCGTCCTGATGGAAAAGACCACCGGCACGGTCCTTTCCGAGCAGGACTCCAAAACCCAATATGAGCCCGCCTCCGTCACCAAAATCATGACCCTGCTGCTGGTCATGGAGGCCATTGACGCCGGCAGCCTGGGCTGGGACGATATGGTCACCGCCTCCGCTTACGCCTGCTCCATGGGCGGCAGCCAGATCTGGCTGAAGGAGAACGAGCAGCTCACCGTCCGGGATATGGTGAAGGCGGTGACGGTGGTGTCCGCCAACGACTGCGCCGTAGCCCTGGCCGAACACGTGGCGGGCAGCGAGACTGCCTTTGTGGAGCGGATGAACACCCGCGCCGCGGAGCTTGGCATGGAGCACACCACCTTCAAAAACTGCACCGGCCTGCCCGCCGAGGGCCATCTGACCTGCGCCTATGACATTGCGCTGATGAGCCGGGAGCTAATTCTAAACCACCCGTCTATCCGGGAGTTCACCACCATCTGGATGGACACCCTGCGGGACGGGACCTTCCAGCTGTCCAATACAAACAAGCTGATCTTCTACTACGAGGGGGCCACGGGGCTCAAGACCGGCTTCACCGACACGGCGCTGTACTGCCTGTCCGCCACGGCGGAGCGGGACGGCATGGAACTCATCGCCGTGGTCATGCACGCCCCCACCTCCAACGACCGGTTTGAGAGCTGCAAAACGCTGCTGAACTACGGCTTCGCCAACTACGCCATCACCCCCGTCTACCCCGACCAGGCCATTCCGCCGGTGGCGGTGTCCCTGGGCACCCAGGACACCGTCCAGCCCGTCACGGCCCGCGAGTGTTCCATCCTGCTGGAGAAGAGCAAAACGGGGACTGTCACCACCCAGCTGGAGCTGTGTGAAAACGTGGAGGCCCCAGTGGAGGCGGGCCAGAAGCTGGGCGAGCTGAAAGTCCTGGTGGATGGCGAACTGGTGGACGTCATCGACCTGGTGGCCGCCCAGGAGGTACCCAGGCTGAGCCTTGGCGGCATCTTTAAGCGGTTCCTGAATTCGCTGTTCCTTCAAAATGGTTAAAAAACTGCCCGTCTCAGACTGAGACGGGCAGTTTTTTATTTTTCTTTGACCAGGGCCTCCCCGGCCAAATAAATGTCTCCGGCACCTACCGTTAAGATTAAGTCCCCCGGCTGGGCCAGGCGCTTCAGCTTTTCCGTCACGTCCTTTAAATCGGGGCAGAACACGCTCCCCGGGATTTTCGCCGCCAAATCGGCGGAGGATATCCCGATGTCGTTGTCCTCCCGGGCGGCGAAAATTTCCGCCAGAATGGTGACCTCCGGCCGCTTGAGTACCTCCACAAAGTCGTCAAACAGCTCGTGGGTGCGGGAGTAGGTGTGGGGCTGGAAGGCGCAGATCACCCGCTTGTGGCCCAGCGCCTGGGCGGTATCGAACAGCGCCGCCAGCTCGCCGGGGTGGTGGGCGTAGTCGTCGCATACTTCCGCGCCGTTGTACATCCCCTTGTACTCAAACCGCCGTCCCGGCAGGCGGAAGTCCCGCATCCCGTCCTCCACCGCCTTGCCAGGCAGGCCCAGAGCAATGGCCGCGGCAGCGGCGGCCAGCGCGTTTTTCACATTGTGTATCCCGGGTACGGACAGCTCAAGGTGGGCGTATTTCTCCCCCTTGTACATCACGTCGAAGGTGCCGAAACCGTGGGCCATGGACAGGTTGGCCGCGTGGACATCCCCTTTGTCAATGCCGAAGGTCATAACGGGCCGGGTCTCCCCCTTGAGGGTAACCATGGTGTTCTCGTCCTCGCAGTTTGCCACGATGAGGCCGTTCTCCGGCACCCGGTCGGCAAATTCCCGGAAGGAATGCTCCACATCGGCCAGATCCTTGAAAAAGTCCAGGTGGTCGGCTTCCACATTCAAAATCACCGCCACCGTGGGGTAGAAGGACAAAAACGAGTTGCAGTACTCGCAGGATTCCAAAATGATGGTGTCCCCATGGCCCACCCGGTGGCCCGCCTCCAACAGGGGCAGGGTGCCGCCGATCATCACCGTGGGGTCGGCCTTGGCCGCCATGAAGATATGGGTGCACATGGAGGTGGTGGTGGTTTTCCCGTGGGTGCCCGAGATGCACAGGGCGTTTTTGTAGTCCCGCATGATGGCCCCCCAGGCCTGGGCCCGCTCGAACACGGGGATGCCCGCGCCCAGCGCGGCGGCGATCTCCGGGTTCTCGTCGTGGACGGCGGCGGTGCGCACCACGCAGTCCGCCCCCTCCACGCTCTCAGGCAGATGACCGATGACCACCGGGATACCCAGCTTGCGCAGATGTAACACGGTGGCGCTCTCCCGCTGGTCGGAGCCGGTGACCTTCACCCCGGCCCCGTGGAGCACCTCCGCCAGCGAGGCCATGGACACCCCGCCAATGCCCACCAGATGGGCCCGCTTCCCAGGCTGTAAATAGTCGCGGATATTCTTGCCTTCCATACTCACTCTTCCCTCATATGACCAACGCGGCCTGCGCGTTTACAAATTTTGAAGCAATTTATTATATAATGGGTCATAGGAAATTGCAACCATTAAAATTATAATCGGCCCGCCGCCGGTTTAGACGTACCAGACAAAAAAACAGCCCGGCGGTCATCCCGCCGGGCTGTTCCTCTTTTCAAAGCGTAAAATACCGTGTCAGTCCTGTGTGAAATACACGTTCACATCGCCCAGATCGCTCTCGGCGTCCAGCTTGTAGGAATAGCTGCCCTTGCGCTCCGCCTTGTCGCCCTGGTTCCGTCCGTTCACCGTCACGGTGCCCAGGCTGCACTTCAGCTCGTACTCGCAGTCCAGCTCAGAACAGCCCAGGTTGGCCTCCACCTGGCCCAGGTTGGTTTCCAGATCGATGTCCACGCCGCTGTAAAGCTCTTCCATGCCCAGGGTCACATCGCCCAGGTCGCTCTTCAGCGTCAGCTTTTTCGGCGCGCGCACGTCATAGCATTCCACGTCGCCCAGGGCTGTCTTGGCCTCGATCTTCTCTGCCGCGTACACGTTGCTCAGGAACACATCCCCTAAATCGGTCTTGACATCGACCTTCTCCAGCACCGTACCATCCGGCACGGTAATGGTCACATCCAGGGAGTGCTTGCCGGTCAGACCGCCAAAGCCCATATTGAAGCCGCCGGATTTCGCGTCCCAGATCTTCAAAACACCGCCCTTGATCTCCCATTTCAGCTCATAGCCGCCCAGGTCGCCCTCCTGCCAAATTGACAGGGAGTAGTCATCACCGTCGAACACGGTGATGTCGCCAAAACTGATGTCCGCGTCAATGCTCTCAAACGTGCCCAGATCGCCGTACTCATTCGACCAGAAGTTCCCGGTATACTCCTCGCCGTCCACGACGCCATGATAGGTGCCCTCGAAGCGGTCAATCCCCGTGCCTTCCTCCACAATCCCCTGGATCTGGGAAGGTGTTTGCGCCACATTGTTCCGCCAGAGATACCGGCCCAGCGCAATCATCGCCGTCAAGAGGCTGCCGATCAGCGCCACCACTACCACCACGCAGATCGCCAGCACATAAGGCCACTTTTTCTTCTTCGGGGGCCTCCAGCCGTCGGCCTGCTCCTGGGTGACGTAGCCGCCCTCCACCGCCAGCCGGCTGGACAGCGCCCAGGGGTCACCCAGCTCCCGAACCACCTCGGCCTCCCGCTCCGGGCCGGCCTCCTCGAAATATTCCGCGTAGTAGCGCAAGATGTCCTGCCGCTCCCGCTCGGGCACCCAGCGGGCCAGTCCCTCGGCCAGCTCGGCAAGATAAGTAAGTTTATCCATTTGGCTCATCCTCCTTCAGAATCTCCTCCACACCGTCCCGGAAATGCCGCCACTCCTTCCGCCGCTGTTCCAACTGGATGTGGCCCACGGGGGTGATGGCATAGTAACGGCGGTTGCGGCCCTGGTAGGGCCGGTCATACACCGTCAGCAGGCCGTCCCGCTGGAGCCGCCGAAGCACCGGGTAGAGGGTGGACTCCGAAATATCCAGCCGGGCCTTTACCTGCTGGGTGAGGATATAACCGTATGCGTCACCATGGGACAGCACCGCCAGCACACATCCGTCCAGCAGCTGAGGGCTGATTGCAAAAGCCATATTACCCTCTCCTTTCGTCCCATATTATAATCGATATAATATTGCCTTGTCAATACAACATGGGCACTTTTAAAAATTCTTAAAAAACGGAGCGCCCCCGGATGGGGGCGCTCCGCAATCTTTTATTGTCACGCTTCTTATGACATCTGCCGGCTCCGGGAAATATTCATGGTGCCGTCCTGCATCTCGTTTACCCAGTCCAGGCTGCGCCCGGTGCCGTTGGCCACGCAGGAGATGGCGTCATCCGCCACATAGGTCTCGATGCCCGTGTGGGACTCGATCAGCTTGTCAAAGCCCCAGACCAGCGACCCACCGCCGGTCATGATGATGCCGTTGCTGGAAATATCGGCCACCAGCTCGGGGGGAGTGCGCTCCAGTACGCCGTGAATAGCCTCCAGGATGCGGGAGCAGGGCTCCTCAAAGGCCTCGATCATCTCGCTGGAGGTGACGGAGAACACCCGGGGCAGGCCGGTCATCAGGCAGCGGCCCTTGACCTCCATAGAGATCTCCTCCGGCCGGGGGAACACGCAGCCGATGGTCATTTTCAGCTCCTCCGCCGTGCGGTCGCCGATGAGGACGTTGTGCCGCTTGCGGATGTACTTGACCACCGCCTCGCTGAACGCGTCGCCCGCCACCTTGATGGAGGCCGACTCCACAATGCCGGACAGGGAGATGACGGCGATGTCGGCGGTGCCGCCGCCGATGTCCACCACCATATGACCGTCGGGCTGGGTGATGTCGACACCCGCGCCAATGGCGGCTGCCAGGGGCTCCTCAATGAGGTACACCCGCCGGGCGCCCGCCTGGATGCCCGCGTCGATGACCGCGCGCTCTTCCACCTCGGTGATGCCGGAGGGCACACAGATGACCACCCGGGGCTTGAACACCCGCACGGCGGCCACCTTGCGGATGAACTCCCGGAGCATCCGCTCGGTCATATCGTAGTCGGAAATCACACCCTCCCGCAGGGGGCGGATGGCCACGATGTTGCCGGGGGTCTTGCCCAGCATCTGCTGGGCCTCGGTGCCCACCTTCAGCAGCTTGCCGGTGTTCTTGTCCAGCGCCACAACCGACGGCTCACGCAGAACGATCCCCTTGTCCTTGATATAGACCAGCACGCTGGCGGTGCCCAGGTCGATGCCAATATCTCTTGCAAACATAGTTTTCACTCCAGTCGTCTATATACCGCGCTTGGAATTCTTCCCCAAAAGCGCTTTGGATAGTCATATTCAACGAGAATACCACTGTGGGTATACCTGTTAATCATACTAGACAATTCCTGATTTTGCAAGCCTTTTTGCAATACTGGGCCCTTTAATTTTTCGTGAAGGAAAGTCCTGTTTTTGGACACTCCGCACAACCTGTGTTCTCATGCTCCGCGCTTCTGGACAAACATTCAGCCCCCAGCCGTCCTATCTCGCGGCTGGGGGCTTACTTCTGGTTTTGATTGTCCAAGGGCCTATACCTACGCTTTCTTCGGATTTCTTGCGTTGGGGTTCCGCCTGAAACTACTTGCTCCTGTTTCCTCAAACAATGGTGGGCTTCAGACTGAATCTGGCTTCCGTCGCTTACTCAAGCGTGTTTGGAACGAGTCGAGACTTCGCTTCACTTTGCGTCTCCCAATCGCGAAAAGAGCTTGGTGCGTTCGACGTTAGTACATTGGACTCACCTTTTCCTTTCTGTTTGTATTGTACTATAGCGCCTGGTATTTGTCAATAGTTTTTTGTAAGTTTTTTAAAAATTTTTCCGGCCCCGCGCCTGCGGGGCCGGCGTTGTCACGCTCCGCCTGTTCGCGACGCGCGGCTTCGCTGCGACTCAGGCAAAACCACCTCCGCCGTGGGCGGGCCTTTGGCCCGCTTAGGCCTGGGGCGGCTGGGCTTTTGCCTTCGCTCCGCTCCATCCGCGCTGCTCACGACGGCTCTGCGCTTCTTGCTCACTCCTCATTTTTTCCAAAGCCGTCGTTCTCAATGGCCAGCCCATACCAGCTCAGCCCGGACGCGGCCGCGTCCCCAAAGGTGGGGTGCCACCCGGCCACCATGGCCCAGGTGTTGTACCAAAACACGTAGGTGATGCCCAGGTGGCTGGGCAGGATCTCCTCGATGATGACCCGCAGCTGCTCAAACCCCTCCGGTATCCCCGCCACATCGGGGAAATACACGTCCACATAGCCCGGCCTGCCCGTCTCCTCCGCCCTGGCGTTGATGCCGCAGCCCCGCAGGGTGTCGTTGATGGCCTCCGGCGTAAAGCTGTCGCCGCTGATGCGCAGCAGGGCGGCCAGGGCCTCCCGCCGCTGCTGTGCCGTCACACACACCGGGCGGTAGGGCAGCAGCGCCTCGATCCGTTCCAGGCCGAAGTCCTCCGCCGTGGTCAGGTTCATCTCCCGGGCAGTGTGATCCAGCTCCGCCTCCGCCCCGTCCAACCGCGCGCCGTAGGCGGCCAGCTCGCCCCGGTTGATGGTGCCTGTGCGCAGGTCATACACGCCCAGGGGCCGGAGCAGCGATACCAAATAGTCCTCAAACCTCAGTGTCACGCGCCGCCACCTCCGCCCGCGCCGTCGGTGATGGTCAGCTCCCCCAGCACCGGCAAAACGGTCTTGCTCTGCGGCATATCCACCGTCGGTTTTTCGAGCTGGCAGTTGGCCACCCCGTCCACGCCGTAGATGAGGGAGATGAGCTCGGCGCGGGGCAGGGCCTTGCCCAGCCGCTCCCCGTTGAACCAGCCCTCAAGCCGCTGCCGCACCGCCTCGGCCACGGCGTCAAAGCTCTGGCCCTCCTTGGCCCACAGCCTGACGGACACATTTATGGTCAATATCTCAGGGGGGACCACCTTCACGTCGCAGGCGATCTCCCGCACCCGGTCAAAGTGGGCCTGCAAGGTATCCAGCAGCTCCTGATCCGGCTCCCCTTCCAGGGCGGCGGGCACCAGATCCACAGTGCCCACCCCCCGGTTCCGGGGCAGTACCGTCACCGCCGCCACCCCGTCAAAGGACATGGCCGCCTGCTCGTAGAAGGCGTTGTTGGCGCCGTTGGCCAACCGCTGGAAGGTGGCCAGCACCCGCTCCCGCAGCTCCTGATCCCCCTCCTGGTTCTGTCCGCTGGACAGGGGGGAGGGATTGGCGCAGGCCGCAATACCCGTGGGTGGAAGGGCCATGTATATAATGGTGCCCTGTCCCACATTGCCCGCCGCTCCGGCCTCCATCGCCGTCACAGGCACTTCGCAGTACAGCTCTCCGGCGGGCACCGCCCCGTCTATGTCGGTGGTAAAGCGCACCCCGCCCGCGGTCATGCACACGGTGCCCGCCGGAACCTCGGTATCCGTCTCCCGCTCCTGGTCTACGTAGAAGCGCACCGTTCCCACTGACCGGGTGGCCGTCCGTCGGGTCACACCCCGCAGTTTGGCGTGCTTATCCAGCTCCTCCCCCTCCGCTGTTTGAGGGAAGCACTGCCGGCGGGTCCACTCCGCCTGGACGTACAGGCTGTACATCTGGGCGGCCACGGCGTAAAACCGCACCGCCAGCTCGCTGCTGGCCGCGGCGGTCTGGCTCGTCTGGGCCTGGAACTCCGCGGCCAGAGCCTGATAAATTTCTTCTAATGTGATCAATGTCTCACTCCTCCAACTGCACCGTCACCCACAGGCTGGTGCCCTGCCACAGCAGCTCCACCGCCACCGCCAGTCGGTCCCCCTCCTGGCTCACCTGGGCTCCGGTCACCACCGCGTCCGAAAGATCGGCCAACGCCTCCACGGCGTACTGTTGGGCCAGACTGTCCCAAGCGGAGGGCTTCTCCCTGCGCAGCTGGTGCATCCGGCTGCCCAGCTCGGGCAGAAAGGGAAAGCTCCCCCGCCTGGCGGTGAGCCGGAACAGCACCTCGCCGATCAGCTCATCCCCGTCCTTGATGACGGTCACCCCGCCGTTCCCGTCGGCGGTGTAATCCCTGTTTTTCAGCAGCAGGCTCATGCTCAACCCCCCAGCACACTGGTCACGATCCGCCGGATCAGATATTCCAGCGGCTCTCCGTTGACATACACCTGACCGTTCAGATCGATCCGATCCCCCTGGATCACAACGCCCCTCTGGGCGGCAACACTTACCGCCTGCCCGCTCAGGGCGAGGCTCTTCGCCTGTATGCCCACCCGGTCAGGCACGCCGCCCTGCAGGGCTCCCACCACACAGGGGATCTCCCCCCTGCCCTGGATGACCAGCACCCGCTGGCCCACCTTGGGCGTCCAGTGGTAGCCCGCCGGGGAATAGATGTCCAGCCCCCGCCGCTCCCTGTCCAGCAGCACCGCCGTCTCGCTGCCGCTCATGGTAACGATGCCGGTCTGGCCCTCGCCCTCATCGGCGGGCCGCTTCTGCTGTCCGCTCAGCCACATAAAAATTCCCCCTAAATCATACTATCCGCCTCACCCAGCACCAGGGTGGTGGTCAGCCCCTCGCTGCCGCAGGACACCTCGGTCTGGGCTGCCCGGTATAGCCCGTTGGCCCCGAAGCCATCCAGCTCCACCGACACCAGCTCCCCGGGCCAGGCCAAAAACGCCCCAGCCACGGTGATTTTCATCCGCACCCGCTCCCGGCGGGCGGCTTTGAGCTGGTAGTCCGCGGTGTACCGCATGGCGGCGGTGCCGGTGGTGTTGGGCACCGTGATGATCTTCCGGGCGCGCCCGCCCTCCGCCAGAAAATCGGGATCGGACACCCACTGGGTGCCCCAGGTGGTTCGCCGCCGCACCGCCACCTGGCTGAGCACTCCGTGGCGCTCCTCCCGGTACTCCCAGCCGGTCACCGTGTCGCCCTCCCGGACGCGCAGCTCCTCTCCGTCCTCCGGGGCATCCAGCACCAGCCGTCCCAGCCGGTCAAACCGGGGCACGACCCCGCCGTAGTAGCAGGCGAACCGCCGCACCACGCTCCACTCGCTCTCCCCGCTAGCCACCGTAAAGCCGTTGACGGCGGGCAGACCAGCGCCCCCCACCGTCTCCACGCCGTAGGGGGACACGTGGTCCGCGAGGATGTCCGCCCGGGTACACCGCTGGTACTCGGCGGGCATAGCCTCGTTGTCCAGCAGCAGAGCCGCCATCCCCCGGCCGGACAGCTCCAGATAGAGCCCGTCCCTGCCGCAGATGACCGCGAACTCATCCACCACCCCGGTGAACACCCGCTGGCCCTCCCACTCGGCGAAAAAGCGGCAGGCGGCGGACAGAAGCTTTTCCTGCCCCCGCTCCCACAGGCACCGCAAGAAAAAGCTGTCGCAGGGGGTGTCGGTGCCGTAGCAGAATTTCCAGCTGACAGCGGTGGGCAGCTTCAGCTCCCCGCCATTGCCCAGCTCCACCCAGCACTGGATCATTTTATCCTCACCTTCTGTCCCGGATAGATGAGATTGGGATTGCGGATGCCCGGGTTCAGCTCAATGATCCGATTCAGCGCCACTCCATACCGCCGGGACAGCCCCCACAGGGTGTCCCCCCGCGCCACGGTGTACCATTCCGCCTGTTCATCCCCGGCGTTCTGGTCGGACGTCTCCACGGCCCGGACAGCCAGCTTTGTATCCCCGGTGCCGTCAATGACCTCCCAGAACTCAAAAGAGTAGGCCACGTAGTCCCGCCGGGGCGCCTGACGCAGCTCCAGCCCAGCGAACCAGGCTGTGGTGGTCATCCACACCGGGTGAACCAGCACCCCCGGCGTCTCCTCATAGAACACGCTGGCCAGCGCCTTGAAGGTGTCGTAGGCCCCCTCGCCCGCGAACTCCCCCTCTCCCTTCAGTACCCGGCGTGTCTGGCCCAGGCTCTGGATCTTGTGCCTGCCGAACGGGATCTTATGCACCGCCAGCTTCCGCTCAAAGGTAATGGAATACACCCTGGGATTGTGGGGCCACACAAAATTTTTAAACCGCATGGGGGAAAGGATCATGCTCCCGCCTCCTTAGAAAATACTCATGCCTCCGTCATACCGTCTGCTGTCCCGGCGCACCGCCCGATCCAGCTCGTCCACGGTGAGGGCGGCGGCACGCCCCGGCTCTTCGGCGCGGAGCGTCCGTCCCGCCTGCTCCACAGGCAGGCTCTGAACCGCCGGGCGGCTGGCCTGGGCAGTCCGGCGGTACAGCTCTTCCAGCCCCCGCTCCGCCGACGCGCTGAGGGCTGGAGCGGTCGCCGTATCCTCCGTCACCGTGGCCGGCTTCGCTGGCCACGATCCCTCTGCTGTCTGACCACCCCCGGTCCTCAGGGCACGGGTTGCCGTCAGCCCGTTTTCATGAGCAGACGCCAGTCTGTCATCCTCCGGTGTCTGCTCCCCAACCATACGGGGGATTGCCGCCCACAGCTTCCCAGTCTCCATGGGCGCGGAAGCCGCCTCGCGCTTCCCCTGCTCCGACTCTTGCGGGTTCCCCAAATCCTCTGAACCCTCCGGCCGGCCCTCACTTCTGGGCGCGGGGGCGGCGGGGGGCACCCGTTCCGCCTCCAGCGCCAGCGCGTCCTCCTGCTCCTCGTC
The DNA here is from genome assembly GCA_947176765.1 of uncultured bacterium. Classification (GTDB taxonomy): domain Bacteria; phylum Bacillota; class Clostridia; order Oscillospirales; family Oscillospiraceae; genus Enterenecus. The sequence continues at coordinate 16,131 of CAMWRX010000018.1, read as the reverse complement.
GTTCTCATCCGCCATCTGTGCCAGCAGCTCCTCCAGCCGATCAACCACCGTCCCCGCCCCCTTTCAGTTCCTGATACCGGGCCCAGTCGAACCCGCTGTTCACCGACCAGCTCTCCCTGGGCGCGCCGCACACCGGACAGGGCTCCGCCTCCGCCCGCTCCCGGCAGTCGGGGCACAGCCGTGCCAGCTCCTCCTCCTGATCCAGCGCCAGGTTAAGGGCGCACCACAGGTAATCCCGGTCGGTCATCTGTTTTGCCCGATCTTCGGTGGGCAGAGCGCCAAACAGACGGAGCACGCGCCACTGAAGGCGCTCATAACGCGCGTGCTCCAGGCTTTTTTTCGCCTGACCGTCTCCTCCTCCCCATCCAAAGGCGAGGGATTGCACTCCCGGTTAAACGCTGCCCAGGCGTCCGCCAGCCGTGCGATGTCCTCCACCCGCAGGCCGTCCAGCGCCTCCTGGCCGCTCTCAAATACCGGCTTTCCGCTGCGCTCCAGCGCTTTCGCGATCAGGCAGGCGTTGCGGCACAGCGCCCGCTCCCTGCCGTCCTGGGCCAGAGCGTCGCCCTCCCGGCGGGCCTCCAGCACCTCCCGGGCGGACAGCAGCCGCAGCGTCCCTTCCCTCACCTTCACTTGATCCGGCCCGGCCCAAAATGCCTTGTCCATTTAGGCCGCCATCTCCATCCGGCTCTTGGCCACCATGGTGAGCTTTTCCGCCACCGTCTGGCCCAGCTTGGCGTCCTCCTGGATCTCGCTCCACTGGCAGTCGGAGTAGATTACCTTGCGATCCGGCTTGCAGATGACCAGAGAGAAGTTTCTCAGGCTGTAAAAGTCCAGCCCGTCAGCGATGGCCTGGTCGGTGGCGTACAGCCTGGTGAGCTGAATGACATAGCTCTGGGGCCCCTGCACCGTGGCCACCGGCTCCTCCTCGCCGAAGGCCTCCACCGAGTAGGAGCTGCGGGTGGCCTTACAGCTGTAGCTCTGCACCACCGCCACCTTCTGCCCGTCCAGCTCCAGCCAGATGTCCGAGCTGGTGGGGAACCCCGCGGCGCTCAACCCCGCGCTGATACTTGTACTCATTTCATGACCTCCTTGTATTCGCGCCATCAAACGGTGATGTGGGCGGACAGCCAGATCTGGTTCAGCCCGTGGGCCACGGTGAAGGCGAACTCCACCAGGCACACCGTGGGATCGTCCTCCAGGGCAGACACCGTCACATCCTCATAACTGTCGATGATCTCCCGGCTCACCCGCTTTTCCAGCTCCATCACCGTCTGGGAGCGAATAGCGCCCCGGGTCTGGGTGGTATTTTTGGCACGGTTGAACTTGGAGCGCAGGGCATTGCGCAGACCGGGGATCACCTCGTCCACCACCAGGATGGTGGTCAGCTCCCGCCATGTGGCGTCCTCCGCGCCGCCGGTGGTGGTTCTGGTGGTGACGCCCCGCACCACGTAGTACGAACCCGCCAGCATCTCCAGCGCCGTCACGCCGCCCCGAACCAGCAGGTCGATCTCGTTGTCGTCGTAGCTGCACTCCAGCCCGTCCAGCCCATAAAGCTGTGCGCCGCCCAAGGGCAGCGCCGGATCGGTGTTCCCCGCGATAGCTCCCGCCACCGCCGCGGCGCAGGAGACGCCGCCGGAGCCGTCTCCCGCGCCGGGGGCCACCAGCACCACCCGCTCGCAATTGAGTCCCTCGGCCCGTTTCACCAGCTGCTCCACGCTCTCGCCGGCGGTGCCGCCCACCACGGCGATGCGCTCCTTCCGGGCAGCGGAACACTCCTGCACCATGGTTTTCAGCGCCTGCTGCACGGCCAGGTCTGTGCTGTCGCACACCACCACCGCCGCGTCCTCGATGGCGGCTACCGTGGCAAAGGCGGCGGCATAGTCCTCCCCGGCGGGCACGCCGTATACCACGCCCGCGCCGTTGCGGATAGCCAGCTGGGCCAGGCGGCTCAGCGCGCAGTCGCCCACCTCCCCCTCCGCCTTGCTGTAGCTGGTCCACTGATAGACGCTCTTTTCACTCGCCCCCTGCGCGGCGGCCACCACCGCCACCTTGCTGCCCCCCACCGAGGCAGCGGTCAGGCTGGATGTCTCATAGGAGGAATATACTCCCGGTCGCTCATGATTGGTCGCTATGCTCATTTCATCCTTCCTTTCACCTCAAAGTCCACAAAGGCCCCGCCGCCGCTTTCCGCAGCGGCCACCAGCCACGCCCTGCACCGGCAGTTTACCTGCAAGCGGTACAGCCCCGTACTCTCCAGGAACTCCACCCGGCCTGTCTGGATTTCCAGGGCGTTCAGCCCCGCCGCCCCCTGGCACACCAGCGTCTCGGTGACCGTCTCTGCCGCTTGCTGGCAGGCGCTCTCGCCTCCATCCCTGGGGGCGTAGATGTCCAGCGCCAAGGTCAGCTCCACCTCCCGGCCATAGAGCTCCCGCTCGGCTCCATTGGGCTCTTGGCGCATCCCCAGGTAGTCCTTGAACCCACCGGGGGCGCACACCACCCGGCTCAGCGACACCGCCGCCACAGCCTCTCTCCACCGGCTGGCCCGCTGGCTCTCCATGGCGGTGACGGCGTTCACCCCCGCCTGGCGCAGCTGCTGGGCCACCGCATCCCGCAGGGTGTTCAGCGCCCCGTTCATGGCGCGTTCTCCGGACAGGGCCGCAGGGCCAGCCACAGGTGGGTGACCTGTCCGCCCACCCAGATGGGCCGCACGGTCATCACCTCATAGCGTCCGCCGCCCCACTCCAGCCAGCCCCCGGGCCCGACTTTGTCCATGGGCAGTCCCGGTTCCGCCAGCCCCAGGAATTTGTCCTGGGAGTAGCTGCCCAGCGCCCCTGCGGTGTACTGCCAATCCGCCTTCGTCATGGGCTGGACGATGGCCATGCCACGGCCCGCCTCGGTGCCGTCCTCTTTTCGGCATACCATCTCCTGCCCGTAGGTCTTGATGACCCACTCAAACGCCTCGATCAACCTCTCACCCCCCGAAACACGAACCCGTCGTCCCTGAGGAACGGGGCCATCAACTCCATGGCCCGCTCAGACAGTTTTTCGCCGTCCGACGCCCCGTCCCGCCGCACGGAGATATCCCCCGCCGACAGCGAGGTAATCCCTTCCAGTCCCTGACCGCCCCGCAGCCAGTCCATGGCCAGCCACGCCGCCGCCAGGGGGTAGGCCCCCTCACAGTCCTCTGGCGTCAGGCCGTTCCGCAGCCGCCGATCCAGCATTTGGCAGGCGTTGGCGCACAGCGTCCGCAGCACGTCCTCGTCCTGCCCCGCGCCTCCCAGCGCCTGCGCCAGCTCCATCACCTGTTCTATCATCCGTCCGCCTCCTAAATGAGGAATGCCCCATCGGCGATCTCAGGCGGCACGGCCTGCTCGCCGTAACTCAGCTGCACGCCGGAGCCCAGCAGCTTGTCCGTCTTCCCCCGGTACAGCTTGATGAGCCCCAGCAGCTCCTCCTCGTCCAGCCTGTCCGCCACCTTTTCCAGCAGCCGGTGTTCCGCGTCCGGCTCAGCGATGCCCGCCAGCCGCACCATCTCGCGGCGCAGGCCCTTGAGGTACTTCCGCCCCAGCCGGGCCTCGTCTTCCATGCGCCTGCCTGCGCTCTTGATAACCCCGGCCTTCCGCTGGGCAGGCACCGCCACGAAAGACCATTCGTAGGCGTCGGTAGCCCCGGTGAGCACGCCATGGCACACCTGCCCGTCGTACTCCTCCCCCTTCTCATGGGGGCAGTCGCCCAGCTCGCCGCCGCAAATGGAACACACAACCCGTTCCACAGCGCAGCCCACGCTGACCTCCCGCTTGATGCCGCCGTCGATCTCGGCAATGAGGGCGGCGTTCTCGTCGGTGCGCATCAGGTAGGCCCACCCCTTGAGATAGCGGTACGGCCGCCCGTCCGTGGTGACGGTGCCGTCCCCGCCCACCACCTCAGTGCGGTAAATGCGGGCGGTTTGTCCTTTGGCGCTCCACTGGTGGTCGAACACCCCGGACACCCCCACGAACATGGGGGCCAGCTCATCCAGCGTGCTGCCGTCGAACCGCTCAAAGTCCCGGTCGATGTCGTTGTCGCACAGCCGCAGAGCAAAGGTATATACCTCGTCCGCCCCCAGCTCCCGCCGGGAAAGGGCGTTGATGAGTGCCAGCTCGTCCGCCTCCGGCGTGCCGATGCCCTTGACCCGCGCGTCCTTACTGATCTGCATTTCCATTTTCCTCCTCCATGGCCCTGGCCTGGGCCCGGTACAGCGCCGCTCTGGCCTCCGACTCCTCGTCCTGGAGGTTTACGTCCGCCCAGTCGATGTCCACATGGTCGTCAAACCCCCGCAGCCGCAGCCAGAACTCGCAAATCCGCTCCACCACCGGCTCCAGCCCCCGCCGGATGGCGGCGATCTCGCTGGTCATGATGTCGGCCTGCTGGCTGCTCATCCGCTCGGTGGACGACCAGCTCAGCCCCAGCAGAAAGGGCGGAATGCCCGTTTTGGCCACCAACTGCTCCAAAATCTGCCGCACGGGCACCTCGCTGTCCAGCACCTGGTTGTCCGCCCCGATGGTGCGGATCTCCACGTCCCCGGCGCACACGAAGTCACGCACCGCGCCGTCCCGGCCCGCCTGCATGGCGGCGCCCCACTCCTTTGCCACCGCATTGCACCGCTCCTGGGCCAGCGCGCCGTTTTCACCCTTGCACACCACAGCGAAGCGCACATTGCCCATGCGCTCCCAGTTCTTGCCCATGGCCTCAAAGATTTTCAAGAAAATCTCCGCCAAAAAGGGCATGGAACGCAGCATGGACACCCCGTAGGGGGCGCAGGTCTCCGGCTGGAAGGGGGTGAACAGCAGCAGCTCCTGCCGCTCCAGCTCCCGCACGGTTCCGTCGCTGTCCCGGACGCACAGGGCGAAGTCCAGCGGACTCTCCCCTTCTTTGATCTCCACCCGGCTCACGTCGGCACACAGCAGGGCGGCAATGTCCCGGCCGTCCCTGCTGGGCACCATCTCGCCCACCGCCCGGCCGCAGGTAATCATGGAGTCCAGATACTGATCCAAAAAGCTCTGAATCCCCCGCTGTCCCCGTCCCACGGGCACGGTGCGCAGAAAGCGGTCCAGCCCCTCCTGGGCCCGCTTGTCCCGGCAGGCGGCACTCACTCCACCGCACAGCCGCACCAGCTTGCAGATGGCGGCATCCACCACGGGCACCGCCTCCCGGATGGCCCGGTACAGCGCGATCTCCCCACGGTTCAGCGGCACATACCCGTCCAGCTGCGTGAACGGGTGCCGTCCCGTGTCCCGGAGCTGAGCGGCGGCAGCCGCTATCTCCCCGGGTTGGGCGGCGGCAGCCGCCGCCCCCCGCTCCGTATTCCGTTTTTTCCCGCTCATCAGACGGTCAGCACCCGGCTGGCGTCCTCAAAGATTTTGGCGTAGCCGGAGATGGTGGTGATAGCGGCCCGCTCCAGCTGACGGTCAATGATCTTGTCGTACTCCACCATTACGTCGCCGGCCTTGACCATCTCCAGGGCGTAGTTTTTGTCCAGGCCGATGATCTTGCCCTTGGGCACGGCGGAGGTACGCAGCACTTTGGCGCCCATGGGGGTGATGAGCTTGCCAGTGCCATGGAAGTCGAGGCCCGCCGCGGCGTCCTGCATCTGGCTCATGCCCAGCAGCTTGGGCATGGTGTCGGCGCCCACCAGCAGGGTGTTGAGCTGATAGGGCTCGAACTCGTTCCAGAAGGCCAGCAGATCCTGATAGGTCAGCGTACCCGCCGTCTCCACAGCGCTGACCTGGGCGGCGTTGCCGTTGCCGTCGCCGTTCAAGATGACCTGGATAGCATCCTCCAGATGCATCCGGCCGATCTGGGCACCGATCTGCCGCAGGGTGACGGAGAACAGATCCAGCTTCTGGAATCGGATGGCCTCGTAGGAGGCCACCAGCATCCTGCCCCGCTTATGGAGCTTCACCAGGTTGTCCCGGGTGCGCACGGTGGTCTGGGGGATGGCCGCGCCCTCGGCCACCTGCTTGAGCTGCTTTTCGTCCTCGGGCACGGAGGTGATGGAGCGGTAGTCCATCCCCTCGATGAGGGTCTCGGTGGCGGTGATGTCGGGCAGGATGTTGGCCTCCTCCATGCCCACCTTCACCGCCCGGGCGATGTACTCGGGGAACAGCACCGCCGACTGGCTGGTGGAAAAGAACTTGTCCACCAGGTCGGAGCCCGCGCCCTTCACCCGGATGTCGAACCGCTTGAGCTGCCGCTGATAGGCGTCCAGCCCCTCCAGGGCGGTGCCCCGGTACTGCTCGCTGGGGTCCAGCTTCTCCAGCACCTGGGTAAAGGACTTGCCCGCCTCGTGGTACATCCCCTTTTCCAGCTTCAAATTGTCAAATCTCTGCGCCATAAACAATTCCTCCTTACAGTTTGATGACGACGGACTTCTCGTCCTCGTCCACCGCCAGCACCAGGCATTTCAACCCGCTGGCGGCGGTCTTGGCGCTGCCCTCGCCGCTGGAGACGACCTTCACGTTGCCCTCGCCGTCCAGGGCCAGCTCCTGCCAGCCCACAGCGGGAGCCGTACCGGTGTAAGCCGCCTTGACCGCGCCGCCGATCTGTACGGCCGCCGCGCCGCCGCGCACGCCGCCCAGCACCACGCCGCAGGGCAGGCCGCCGTCAGCCCCCAGCCCCACCGTGCCGCTGCCGGTGAGGGTCACCGCCATGCCGGGCTGAACGTTCTCTCCGGCCACCTGGAAGGTTGCCGCCACCTGGCCCACGCCCTCGAAACAAATGTCCATGTCCATTCTCCTCTCATCATTGAATCTATAGAAATCCTCTGTCGAGGTATTTCTCTTTAAAATGCTGTCCGCTCCACAAATCTGGCCGCGCTACCGCCGCCCCCATCCAGCGCCATCACAAAGTAACGGATATCGTCCATAGCGTGGTCGTTTTCCTTCCTTACCCGGTCCTTGGCCCCGTCGTCCTCCCAGCAGTACATGGAAAACTCCCTGGCCGCCGCCTCGCACCCCCTGCAGATGACGATCCTGCCGGATCTCAGCGCCTCCGCCGTCCGCCGGATGCCCTCCAGCACCCGGTTGTCCGCAGGCTGCACCGTCCAGCCCTCTCTTCTCAGCGCCTCGATAAAGCTGGCCGCCGAAGGGTCCACGATGACCGTTTCGATGCATCGTCCTCCCGCCAGCCTTGCCAAATCGCCCACATACTCTCCGTCGGTTTTCTGCCGTCCCTCCGCCCGGGCGTCGTAGTAATATTCCGTCACTCTATACCAGATTCCGTCCTTTTTGCCCCACAGCCCAAAGGAAGCGGGATTTCTTGTCCCATAGTCGCAGGAAATGCGCCACCTGGTAAACATCCCATCCGGCGCATCCGGCATGGTGCCCGAGTCAAAGAAGTCGTACACCAGCCCCTCGGCCGCCACCCATTCTCCCAGCACATACCGCCGGTAGAAGGTTCCCCGGAACATCCGCTCATAGCGCTCCCGGGTCGACCGGGACAGGGCCGGGTTGTCCTCCATGGCAAAGCGCAGGTACAGCGCGTTTTTTTCCTCCGCCTTGCGGATCCACTCCTTGTAGAACCAGTGCTCCGGCCCGGCTGGGTTGCAGGAAAACCAGATCTTCCCACCCTTCACCGAACACCGGGCGCAGGCCTGCTCCACAAAGGAGCGGGGCATTAGCGCCGCCTCATCCAGCAGCACCCCCGCCAGCGTCACCCCCTGGATGGATGCATAGCTGCCCTCGTCCCGTCCGCCGTAGAGGTAGAACACATTTTCCCGCCCCCCACCGCGGACTGTCACCTCATTCCGGCTGACCTTTTCCTCCCACTGGAACCCCAGCCTCTCCAGCACAGGCCGGGCCTGTGTGAGCAGATTTCGCCGCACCCCGTTGATGGAGGTGGCGCACAGCCCGAACCGCTGCCGCTGGAACCGGCACATGGCCCACAAGAAGAAGGAGACGCTCAAAGCGAAGGTCTTGCCCGACCGCACCGCCCCATCGCAAATGACGGCGTCAAATGTTCCGTCCCGCCACCACTCCAGCACTTTTCTCTGCTTGGACGAAAATTGAAGCCGCCTCACGCCTCATCGCCGTCCTCCGGCCCGGACAATCCATCCAAAAAGTCCTCCAGCTTCCCGTCCCGGCGCTCCTCCATCAGCTCCCGCAGCATGGCCAGCACCCGCACCTTATCCACAAATTTAGCCTCGAAGGTGCCGTTGGCGTTCCGCTTCAGCTCCACCACCCCGGTAAGATCCAGCTTATCCACCTGATCCGCGCCCTCCGATTCCAAAAAAGCCAGCTTCACCACGTCATTATTCTTCCACTTCGCCAGTTTGCGCAGATAGGCCACCAGCTCCTGCCTGATCTTCTGCTCCTCGGATTTTTCCTGTGTACCCATTCCAAACCTCCTCGCGCCGCACTTCCCGAACACCCGTTTTGTTGCCCGTCCCAATGCAAGGCAAAAAAATAAAGGGCTCCCCCATCCGCGCTGCGGATGGGGGAACCCTACACAGTATTTTTTTACTTCAGGTTGAAGAACGCGTCGCGGCCCAGGTAGATCGCGGCGTCGTCCAGCTCTTCCTCGATGCGGAGCAGCTGGTTGTACTTGGCCACACGGTCGGTGCGGCTGGGAGCGCCGGTCTTGATCTGGCCGGCGTTGGTGGCCACGGCGATGTCGGCGATGGTGGCGTCCTCGGTCTCACCGGAGCGGTGGGACACGATGGCGGTGTAGCCGGCGCGGTTGGCCATCTGGATGGCGTCCAGGGTCTCGGTCAGGGTGCCGATCTGGTTGACCTTGATGAGGATGGAGTTGGCCACGCCCTTGGCAATACCGTCGGACAGACGGGCCACGTTGGTGACAAACAGGTCGTCGCCCACCAGCTGGACCTTGGAGCCAATGGCCTTGGTCAGCATGGCCCAGCCCTCCCAGTCGTCCTCGGCCATGCCGTCTTCCAGGGAGATGATGGGGTAGGTGTCGGCGAACTTCTTCCACATATTGACCAGCTGCTGCTGGGTCATCTTCTTGCCGGACTTGGGCTGGACGTAGCACTTCTCCTCGTCGTTCCACCACTCGGAGGAGGCGGCGTCGATGGCGATCATGAAGTCCTCGCCGGGCTTGTAGCCGGCGTCGGAGATAGCCTGCACGATGACCTTCAGGGCGTCCTCATCCTTCTTCAGGTTGGGGGCGTAGCCGCCCTCGTCGCCCACGCCGGCGGCGGGAGTGCCGTTGTCCTTCAGGGTCTTCTTCAGCTGATGGAACACCTCGGCGCAGCGGCGCAGAGCCTCTTTCCAGGTGGGAGCGCCCACGGGCATAATCATGAACTCCTGGATCTCCACGTTGTTGGTGGCATGGGCGCCGCCGTTGAGGATGTTCATCATGGGGACGGGCAGGGTCTTGGCGTTGACGCCGCCGATATAGTTGTACAGGGACAGGCCCAGGGACTCAGCGGCGGCCTTGGCCACGGCCAGGGAGGCGCCCAGGATAGCGTTGGCGCCCAGGCGGCCCTTGTTGGGGGTGCCGTCCAGAGCGATCATGGCCTTGTCGATGGCGACCTGATCCAGGGCGTTCATGCCGATCAGGCACTCGGCCAGCTCGGTGTTCACGTTGTTGACGGCGTTCAGCACACCCTTGCCCAGGTAACGGCTCTTGTCGCCGTCGCGCAGCTCACAGGCCTCGTGGACACCGGTGGAAGCGCCGGAGGGAACCGCGGCGCGGCCGACAGTGCCGTCCTCCAGGACGACCTCCACCTCGACGGTGGGGTTGCCGCGGGAGTCGATAATTTCACGGCCAAGGACGTCAACGATCTCAAGCATCTGTTTCATGGGAATCAAGCTCCTTTCAAAATTCAAAGGTATAGGTTTAAGAGGCCCGAGCCTCAAGGGACACATCGTCAGCACAAGCTCCAACCACTCGCTTCCGGGCGCTGCCCGAAAGCCCGCTGTTTCCGCTGTGCTTCCTCTCCCAACCGAACCCGCCTAGCAGCTGGGCTTTGGTTGGGTTCCCTGATCATTTTATAATCAGGGTCTCGCCGGTCATCTCGGCGGGCTGCTTTAGGCCCATCAGATCCAGCATGGTGGGGGCCAGGTCGGCCAGGCGGCCGTCGCGGAGCTTCACGTCCGCGCCCACCACGCAGCAGGGCACCAGGTTGGTGGTATGGGCGGTGAAGGGGGAGCCGTCCTCCTCCACCATATGCTCGGCGTTTCCGTGGTCGGCGGTGATGATGGACACACCGCCCATTTTCGCCGTAGCGGCGACTACTTGGGCCACGCCGCTGTCCACCGCCTCGGCGGCCTTGACGGCGGCGTCAAACACGCCGGTGTGGCCCACCATGTCGCAGTTAGCAAAGTTCAGGATAATTACGTCGTAGGCGCCGCTCTCAATGCGCTTGACGGCCTCGGCGGTGACCTCGGGCTGGCTCATGTGGGGCTGGAGGTCATAGGTGGCCACCTTGGGGGAGGGGATCAGGCACCGATCCTCACCGGGGAACACGGTCTCCACGCCGCCGTTGAAGAAGAAGGTGACATGGGCGTATTTCTCGGTCTCGGCGATGCGCAGCTGGGTCATGCCCTGCTGGGCGATATACTCGCCGAAGATGTTGTCCAGGCTCTCCTTGGGGAAGGCGATGACCACGTTGGGCATGGACGCGTCGTAAGATGTGGTGCACACGTAGTTTACCTTGAAGAAGCCCTTCCTGCGCTCAAAGCCGGTGAAATCGGGGTCCACAAAGGTGCGGGTGATCTCACGGGCACGGTCGGGGCGGAAGTTCATGAAGATAATGGAGTCGCCCTCGCCGATCTCGGCGTTTTCGGCGGTGATGACGGGGATGACAAACTCGTCGGTGACGCCCGCGTCATAGCTGGCCTGCATGGCGCCCACGGGGTCGCCGATGAAGCGCTGGTCGCTCTCGCCGTACACCATGGCCTTATAGGAGCGCTCGACACGGTCCCAGTTGGTATCCCGGTCCATGGCATAATAGCGCCCGGAGATGGTGGCGATCTGGGCTCCGTACTGGTCGCAGGTCTCCTTCATCTCGGCCACAAAGCCCTTGCCGGAAGTGGGGGGCACGTCGCGGCCGTCCATGAAGCAGTGGACGAAAATCTTGGGACAGCCCAGGTCGTGGGCCATTTTCACCGCCGCCTGGATGTGGGTGATGTGGCTGTGGACGCCGCCGTTGGACATCAGGCCGTAGATGTGGACGGCGCGGCCCGCGTCCTTAGCGGCCAGCATGGCGTTCTTATAGGCGGGGTTCTCAAAGAAATCGCCGTCCTGGATGGCCTTGGTGATCTTGGGCAGATCCTGGAACACCACCCGGCCCGCGCCGATGTTGGTGTGGCCCACCTCGCTGTTGCCCATCTGCCCGTCGGGCAGGCCCACGTCCATGCCGGAGGCGGACAGCTTACAGCAGGGGTTCTCGGCGAAAATGCGATCCAGGTTGGGGGTGTTGGCGGTTTTAATGGCGTTGTCCCCCGCCGCGGTGGAGGCAGACAGACCAAAACCGTCCATGATGATTAAAGTGGTCGGTGTTTTCATGAATTACTCCTGATTAGCAGCGTTAATAATCGCCATGAAGTCGTCGGGCTTCAGGGAAGCGCCGCCGATGAGGCCGCCGTCGATGTCGGGCTGAGCCAGCAGCTCAGCGGCGTTCTTGGCGTTCATGGAGCCGCCGTACTGGATGGTGACGGCGCGGGCCACGCGGGCGCCGTACTGCTTGCGGATGATGGTGCGGATGTGGGTGCATACCGCGCCGGCCTGCTCGGCGGTGGCGGTCTTGCCGGTGCCGATGGCCCAGATGGGCTCGTAGGCGATGACCACCCGGCGGACCTGGGTGTCGGTCAGCCCGGCCAGGGCCACCTTCACCTGGTAGGAGATCAGCTCCTCGGTGACGCCCAGCTCACGCTGCTCCAGGCTCTCGCCCACGCACACGATGGGCCGCAGACCGGCCTCCAGGGCGGCGTGGACCTTCTTGTTGACGGTGAAGTCAGTCTCGTTATAGTACTGCCGGCGCTCGGAGTGGCCGATGATGACATACTTGGCGCCCACGTCCTTGAGCATCTCCACGGTGACCTCGCCGGTGAAGGCGCCGCTGGCCTCGTAGTGGCAGGTCTCGCCGCCGATGGCCACGCGGGTGTCTTTGAACAGCCGAACCATGCCGGGGATGTTCACGCCGGGGACGCACAGCACCACCTCACACCACTTGTGGCGGCCCAGCTGGGGCTTGATGGCGTCGGCGAAGGTCTTGGCTTCGGTGACGGTCTTGTTCATCTTCCAGTTACCGGCGATGATCGTCTTGCGGTACTTGAGGTTCATTTGTCGAACTCCCTTCTTTTATTTGAAACAGTGTGTCGGTAGGTTCAGGCGTCCAGTAAGCAAGCGACGCCCGGCAGTTCCTTGCCCTCCATGAACTCGAGGGAGGCGCCGCCGCCGGTAGAGATGTGGGTCATCTTGTCGGCGTAGCCCAACTGCTGCACGGCCGCCGCGCTGTCGCCGCCGCCGATGATGGTGATGGCGGAAGTCTTGGAGAGGGCCTCGGCCACGGCCTTGGTGCCCACGGCGAACTTGTCGAACTCGAACACGCCCATGGGGCCGTTCCAGATGACGGTGCCCGCGTCGGCCACGGCGTCGCAGTACAGCTTCACGGTCTCGGGGCCGATGTCCAGGCCCTGCCAGCCGTCGGGGATCTCGCCGGCCTTGACCACCTGGCTCTTGGCGTCGGGGGCAAACGCGTCGGCACACACGGTGTCCACAGGAAGCAGGAGCTTCACGCCCTTGTCGGCGGCCTTCTTCACCATGTCGTTAGCGTAATCCTTCCAGTCCTCTTCAAGCAGGCTGTCGCCCACCTTGCCGCCCTGGGCGGCGGAGAAGGTGTAGGCCATGCCGCCGCCGATGATGATGGTGTCGGCGATTTCCAGCAGGTTGTTGATGACGCCGATCTTGGAGCTGACCTTGGAGCCGCCCAGAATGGCCACCAGGGGACGCTTGGGGTTGGCCAGAGCGCCGCCGATGAAGTCCAGCTCCTTCTGGATCAGGAAACCGGAGACGGCGGGCAGATAGTCAGCCACACCGGCGGTGGAGGCGTGGGCGCGGTGGACAGCGCCGAAGGCGTCGGAGACGTAGACATCGGCCAGATCGGCCAGCTTTTTGGCAAACTCGGGGTTGTTCTTGGTCTCGCCCTTATTGAAGCGGGTGTTCTGGAGCAGCATGATCTCGCCGGGCTTCAGGGCGGCGGCCTTGGCCTGAACGTCGTCGTTCACCACGTTGATGTCGCCGGCCAGAGTAACCGGCTTGCCCAGCAGCTCGCTGAGGCGCTTGGCCACGGGCTCCATGCACAGCGCTTCCAGGGACTTTTCCCACTTCTCCTTGGTGAGGGAGGCGGGGTCCTTGCCCTTCTCGGTCTGCTTCTTCACCCACTTATCGAAGTCGGGCTCCGGCTTGCCCAGGTGGGAGCAGGCGATGACCGCCGCGCCCTGGTCCAGCAGGTACTGGATGGTGGGCAGGGCGGCGCGGATGCGCTTGTCGTCGGTGATGGTGCCGCTGCCGTCCTTGGCCTGGGGCACGTTGAAGTCGCAGCGCAGCAGGACTTTCTTGCCCTTGACATCGATGTCCTTGACGGTCTTCTTGTTGTAGTTCATGATGTTCTAACTCCTTTCATTTCTTACAATTGGAAGTGAATTAGGTTTTCAACTTTGGGTTGATGCCTTGTTGTCACGCTTCGCCTGTTCGCGACGCACGGCTTCGCTCCGACTCGGGCTGGTCTCCGGGCCGCTGTGCGCCCCTGCGCTCGCCCTCGCTCCGCTCCATCCGTGCTGCTCACGACGGCTCCGCGCTTCTCATTTCCCCAATCCCGCTCAACCCGGGAAAGCCCTGCTGTTTCAGGGCCTCGTAGGCCAGAATGGCCACCGAATTGGACAGGTTCAGGCTTCGGGCATCCTCGCGCATGGGGATGCGGATACAGCGCTGTGCGTGGGCCAGCCGGAACCACTCGGGCAGACCGACGGTCTCCTTGCCGAAGAACAGCCAGCAGCCGTCCTGGAATTGGGCCTGGGAATAATCCCGGGGCGCTTTGGTGGTGGCCAGCCACAGGTCGGCCACCTGGTTTCGGGCAAACAGGTCGTCCAGGCTGGGGTAGACGGTCAGATCCACCATGGGCCAGTAATCCAGCCCGGCGCGCTTCACGGCCTTCTCGCTGATGTCAAAGCCCAGGGGCTCCACCAGGTGGAGGCGGCTGCGGGTAGCGGCGCAGGTGCGGGCGATGTTGCCGCAGTTTTGCGGAATTTCCGGCTCAACTAATACGATATTGACCATACTGTTTCCCAAATCCTCTCTAACCATGGACATTATAGACGCTTGACAAAAAAATAGCAAGAGAAAATGTGGCGAAACTGTCAAAATTTTACCTGATTTTGCTGTCACTTTGCCGAGGGGCCCTCATTTTTTCGGATTTTTTGGGCTGGCCGGCAAAAATTGGAGGGCAGCGGAGATTTTTTTGTCTCCGGCGCAACCTTTTGGCCCAGAGCGGGGTATCATAAAAAGACGGAGTTGAGTTGCCTTTTTTTCTCCCGTGTGCTAAAATGTCCCCAACGCGGTCGTACAGACAGATAATGGGGAGGACGGCACATGGATACCATGATCATCGGCATCGCCGGGGGAACCGGCTCGGGCAAGACCACCCTGACCCGCCGGTTGGTGGACACATTCGGGGGCGACGTGTCCGTGGTCTACCACGACAATTATTACAAAAAGCACGTGGGTATGACCTACGAGGAGCGGGCTGCGCTGAACTACGACCACCCCGACGCCTTTGACACCGCCCTTATGGTGGAGGATCTGAAGCGGCTGGCCGCCGGCGAAACCATCCGCTGCCCGGTGTACGACTACTCCATCCACAACCGCTCGGAGGAGACGGTGGAGGTGCGCCCCACCAAGGTGGTCATTGTGGAGGGCATCCTGATCTTTGCCGATCCGGCCCTGCGGGAACTGATGGACATCAAAATCTTCGTGGACACCGACGCGGACGTGCGCATCCTCCGCCGCATCCTCCGGGACGTGAAGGAGCGGGGCCGCTCGCTGGACTCGGTCATTAATCAGTACCTCACCACCGTCAAACCCATGCATGAGCAGTTTGTCCAGCCCAGCCGTCAGTATGCCGACCTTGTGGTGCTGGCCGGGGGGCACAACCTGGTGGCGCTGGATATGATTACCCAGCGCGTCCGGAACCACATCGAGAGCCATTGAACAAAACGCGGCGGAAACGCCGCCAGACAGTTTAAGGAGGAAACAAATGATGAAGAAAATGTTGTGCGCGGCCATGGCCGCAATGCTCTGCCTGTCCCTGCTGTCCGCCTGTGGGGGCAAGCAAAAGGAAGAAAAAAATGTCGATTTGGCCGCCTTTGCCCAGACTCTGACGGAGAACCACGAGTTCGCCGCTTTCGTGCAGCGGGTGGATCCCACTGACGAGGAGTTTGGCGGCATTATGCTGGACAACGCCTATCCCGGCCTGAAGGAACTGGATCCGGAGCAGATGGAGATCTATCTGAGCATGGTATCCTTCAGCACCGGCGAGTTCGCCCTGGTTCGGGCCAAAAGCGCCGATGACGCCGCCAAGGTGAAGGAGATTTTCCAAACCCGCATCGACGCCATGACTGAGGAGGGCATGAATTACCCGGAGACCGTCGAGCTCTGGACCAACTCCTCCAGAGTGGCGGATCACGGCACCTATGTCATGTTGGTGTGCCATGAGGATGCGGACGCTATTGTCAGCGAATTCAACGCCTTGTTCTCCTGAGAACAATATGCTAGGCTTCCCGCCCGCAGGGGCGGGAAGCCAGAATTGAATGGAGTGTAAAGAGATATGAAGCGCGTCCTTGCTTTGACCCTGTCCGCCGCCCTGGCGCTGTTCCTGCTGTGCGCCTGCAGCAGCACGAATTCTAAGGAGACCGTGATCCCCTCCGATCCGGCGGAGGTCACCGAGTCCGTCCGACCCGCGCCAACCCCTTCCCCGGAACCCACCCTGGAACCCTCCGCCGGGCCCAGCGCGGAGCCCTCTGAGGAACCCTCCACAGAACCCTCTGCGGAGCCCGCCATGGCGCCCTCTGAGGCCTGTCTCTAATACACAACTGACGCTGCCGACGAATAGAGAGGTGTAGATGTCGGTGGTCG
>CAMWRX010000017.1 GCA_947176765.1 uncultured bacterium | reverse complement strand
GATAGCCTCCATATTACAAATAACACAGTAAATCGCTAGATAATAAGAAATTATCTATCTTTAAGTTTACGACATTTCCCCCAAAAATTCAACCTTTAATATAAATAACTTGGAATTATTTTAAACTGAAATTAAATATACGTTTTTTGCACAAAGCGAACCACAAAGCCGAGGCTTTGTGGTTCGCTTTGTCAATCGCACGTTCTCATAATTGGACTTACAGGTATGCACTAATACGTAAGGAGGAAAAGGAGTTATACTGTCAGACGACTGATATTCCTAATTTCAATGGGAGTAAGGTTTTGATAGGTCTGAAGAATTGCGTCATATAAACTTCCTTCATATTTGGGTGCCTTTATTGTAATTGCTACATTATATCGAATTTTCTCAGTATCAAAGCCATTTCTACCTAGCGCGTGTAGGGTTAGTGTGGGACTAAAGAGGGAACTGCTTCTCATTGTTACGCTCTTGTGGATTACAGTATCCCATTTTAAATCAACAGAGCGCAAGTCATCTTCGTCCCACGTTCTCTTTGCTGGATGACTTACTGGAACACTAGATTGTTTATAGCCACTACCAATTAGTTGCTTAACAAGTGGTATCTTTGTTTCATCGAGCAGGTTAATCCTTTGTGCTGTTGCACCACGCTTTGTAAAATTGAAAATCATACTATGTGGAGTAAAAACATCCTCCAAGCAATTGTTGGTATATGCGTCTGGATCGTTAGCGTAAGGGGCAACAACTACTGAAACCGTCCAGCTAATTGAAACATTGCCATGCATTTCGTTAATATGAGGCGCAAATATAGGTAAACTTAAAAATTGGGTAGGGAAGATGATGCCGGAGTACATGACTGTTACATTTTTATCAGTACACTCCAGTATATCAGATGTGTTTTCAGTGCAAAATCCAAAGCCTTGATTGTTTTTTGGAATTGAGTTGTCTATTTCAGCATTATGAATTAACAATGTTCTACCCATATGCGGAGATACACGATTGCTCAGTGCCATTAGTTTTCCAATTTTTCCAGTGACCATTGGAGCAGCAAAGCTTGTGCCAGCTGTAGCAGAAAGAGATGTCTGGTCCAAAGATGGAACAACAAAAGGGTGGTCAAGGCTACCACCAAAATCTAATAAGTCTGGTTTTGTTTTTGCGCCTTCTCTGCCAGGTCCAACACAACTATAGCTTGCTGGTATCTTTTTTCCTTTTACGTTGTATGTGTAAGCACCAACACCGAGACCATTCACAGTATCAGAAGGAGATTGTATGCGATTGAACGTAGGCGGTAATTCCCCGTCATTCCCAACAGCAACAACAAATAAAGGATTTTCGGCCCCTTCTGGTACTTCATAAGCAAGCTTATCTAAGGCATAGGTGAATCGGCTGATACTATCGTCAACAATAGCTCCAACGGGCCCGATTGATAGATTGTATAATTTTGTTTCTTGTGAATTTGGAACTACAGCCTCGATAAAGTCTATCACTTCATACAAATCATAATCTCGATAGTCATGGATAGGTAATACACGGTAGCAATTAATGGTGACGCAAGGAGGCTCAAGAATATCGGCCCCACTTTTCCCGGCCAAGTTGCCATGCAGGATCGCACTGCACACACCAGAGCCATGCTCCAGTAGTTCACGTAAAGCAGGCTCAGATGAACCATCAACTGCTGTAACATAACCAGTCAGCAGAGGAAGCGAGGCATCTGCCCCACCATCAAAAACACCAATATTTATATTTGGCCTAGCAGATGATGGATGGACCACTGGGCACCGGCTGCCTACCATATTTCTAATCGGAGTAACACTAATGCTACCCATCGGATGAATTGCTCTCAAAGGATTGTATCTTTTGACTCGTTGAACATTTTCGTGTGTACAGAAAGCACTTATAAACGTTATGCCATCACTATAAGTTTTTATTCTTGCATTATCAATATTTATACCACTATGCTTGAAAAATGCGCTTATTTCCTTTTCGGTATTTGAAGGTAGTGGATGGAGAACAAATTCAACTGTCCCAGACTGCCAGCCATCGGAAAACCCCATAATTTTTTCGTCTGGCCCAAGTAAATCTATGGTATGGATAGAACGAATTTCTTGCTGCCATTGCCCAACGCTATCACGATTACCATTTTGGAGTGTGGTTTTTAATTGATGTATTCCGCTGTCCGTAGTACGAATGAAATATAATTTTGCAGATGATCCACTTTCATTATCGGAAATGGTATATTTTCTTCCACCAACTATTTTAGATAAGCCGCTAGACATTTCGTTAATTAAGGTATTTGGTATATAAGACTTGGCTTCAAACTTTGGCTCAAGTCTAATGCAAATTATTCTCTCGTCAAGGAAAAGATCCTTGCTTTTTGCAATATTTTGAGTCAAATCATCAAGTGCATTAATGATTCTTTGCTTTGCTTCGAGATAATCATGAGGCATTTGTTTTGGACCCCCGCCAAGTGCTTTAGACAAGGGTTCGGCATACATCTCACCATTTGCAATAATTGGATGTTTACCCATTCTGATCCTCCTTTTGCCCCTTAGACAAATACCTAGATACAGTTGTAAGCGGAATGTGGGTTATTAAAGAAATGTCCCTCTGAGTTAAATGAGGGAATTCTTTCTTAAGGCTATTACAAATTTTTATCTTTTCATCTTTGTCTTGTAGAGCTCTTATTTTAAACAGCTCTGACAAAGCAATGATTTTTGTTGGAATTCCTGGTGTCAGGATGAGTTGCCTTTTTATATGTTCGCATAATTTGCATATATCAGCCGAATTAACATCATTTGTAGCAATTGCAATGTAATCAATTATATCTTTTCCTATTGCATCCGCATAACCATCTAAATGCCTCGCAAGTAATTGCTTGCGTTCGGGAACCTCTGGCATCTCAATAGTTAATGTTCTATCAAATCTGCGCCATATAGCTTTATCAAGAAGTTCAGGATGATTTGTTGCTCCAATAATGACGCCAGTAACTGGATAGTCCTCAATTTCTTTAAGCAATACGTTCACCAATCGCTTTAGCTCACCTAAGTCTCCAGCGTCATCCCGGCGCTTGGCAATAGCATCCAATTCATCCAAAAAGAGTACTGAGGACTGTGCCTTTGCATAATCAAATATGCTTCGTATATTCTGTCCAGATCTACCAAGATAACTTGAAATGGACGTAGCCAAATCCAAAGTTACAAGCGGGAGATCCAGCTGATTGGAAATCCAATGGGCAATATATGTTTTTCCAACACCTGGCTGACCAGACAGCAAGAGACTATTGGGAGGTGTAATCCCTGCCTGAATAAATTGTGAGAGGAAATTTCTCTCCCTAATAAAATCCCGTATCTGCTGTTGCGTATATTCATTAAGTATAGGGGGCAAAACGAAAGAGGGATCTTCTACGTTAACAAGTGCATATCTGGATTCTTTGTCAACAGGTAAGGGCGGAAAATTTATAGAGCGTGCATGTGCTGATGAAGAACCTATATACGATAGAATTTGTGATATTTCATCTGCTACATGTGGATAATCTTTTCGGATCTTCTTGATGATCATTAATGATGTTGCTTCCATCATTTTGCGATCTCCATCTATTCCGGACCGCAATAGTTTTGGCACAAGCTCCAAAGCATCCACGTTTCATCACCCTCATAACTAGAAAATTTGGAACACACTAATTATATGGTATTTTTAATATTATGTCAATATATATGTTCCATTTTCTGAAACGATAAGGAAATGGAACAGCACAATATAGACTGACATCAAAGGAATATGAAAAGAGCCTGGGATTACTTATCCTAGACTCTTTTGGTATCCGAATCCTCAGTTTTTCCTTTGGGTAGTCGGCTTTTGCCCCTTGTCAGGAACAAGGACTGGTTTACCAGGGATTGCCATGTTCGGCTGGTTCTTCACCCTGTGGTGATAGTCCTGGGCCTCCTGCATGGACATTTCGTACACCAGCGCCGGAATGTTCTGCTTCTGTACTGGTTTGTTGGCCCTCCGGCGGCGGTAGCCGGTAACGAGCTGATACTCGCCGTCCTCGCGCAGACGGAACACCACCGGCTCCTTCACGCCACACGCCTAGATGCTGGTGACGAGGCCGCCGTAGCTCCTGTCCAGCTGCCTGCTGACAACACACCGGGTAGGTCGTGGATTTTTACCAACGGGATTTGCTGGGGTTCGGAAATTGCGGGGGCTTTACTGTTGTCTTTTGCCGTTGAATAACTTCCTGTTTGATATATTTGCTAAAAATTGCGTCTCATGGTGAGATTTATTTTAGCGCGAAGTCGTGCCGCACAGTGGCGGAATAGTAAGGGTCTATTGTCACAGGCCCATGCGATCCAGCAGCATACTATAGAGCAGCTTAGCGTCAGTGGAAACGTGCTTGAACTTCTGATCTGTAATCAGCAGGCGGGGAATTTTGAAGTAAATAAATTCTTCTGATTCATCACCGTAGAAATAATCGGACAAAATAATTTCCGGCATGGTGAACCCTCCTTTTGAGCATAAAAAAAGCGCGATGTAAAATCGCGCTTTTTTCTGGATATTGGGTTGTAGTGCTTTGGCCTGGGTAAAGGGGGAGTGAGTGATGGCATTCATGGGATATATCAATCTGCATGGTGGAAATAGAAAAAGCTCGTTTTGACTTTCATCAAAACGAGCTTTCCCGGTTCCCGATGGTGGAGATAAGCGGGATCGAACCGCTGACCTCTTGAATGCCATTCAAGCGCTCTCCCAGCTGAGCTATACCCCCGGATTCTTCCCTGGCGGAATTTTAGGGGAACCGATATTAAATTGGAAAAAAGTGTTGACAAATGGTGCTCTTTTGGGGGTACGCAAGCGTACTGTCTGCTCTCCCAGCTGAGCTATACCCCCAAGTCATTTCACAAGGAAATTTTGGAGAAGTCATTTATTCAATTATTTGGAGCGCTGCGGCGTCTCGTTCAGCGCAAGAAGAATAATACCAGATACCGCTGGATTTGTCAACACCCTTTTTCAAATTTCTTTGCAAAAAACTGCGCCCACTGCCCGGCTGGGCAGTAGGCGCAGTTTTTTCTTACGACCGCTTCCAGGCGCTGCGGCTGAACAGCACCAGGATAGGGTACATCTCCAGCCGCCCCAGGATCATGGCAAAGGACAGCACCAGCTTGCTCAGCACCGAAAAGGCGGAGAAATTGCCCATGGGCCCTACCATATCCAGGCCGGGGCCCACGTTGCTGACGCAGGTGATGACGGCGGTGAGGGTGGTGGTGAAGGAGAAGTTGTCCAGCCCCACCACCACCGCCATGCCGAACACCAGGAACAGGTTGATGATGAAGTAGCACTGGGTGGTGTGGAGGGTGCTCTCCGACAAGGGCGCGCCGTCCAGCCGGACCACCGATACCGCCCTGGGGTGGATGATGGAGCGCACCTCCCGGCCGGCGGAGCGGATGAGGATGAGGATACGGCTGCACTTGATGCCGCCGCCGGTGGAGCCGGCGCACGCCCCGATAAAGGTCAGCACCACCAGAAGAACTTTGGAAAACTCCGGCCACAGCTCATAGTTGGTGGAGGAGAAGCCGGTGGTGGACACGACGGAGGCCACCTGGAACGCGGCATAGCGCACGCACTCCCCCACTCCGCTGTAAATATCCCGTAGATTCCAGGCAATGGCGGCGGTGGACACCGCTACCATGATCAGGAAAAACCGCAGCTCGTCGCTCTTCAGGGCCTGCTTCGCCTTCCCGGTGAGGATGAGGAAGTAGACGGCGAAGTTGACGGAGAACAGCAGCATAAACACCGTGATGATGATCTCGATGGCGGGGCTGGCATAGGAACCGATGGAGGCGTTCATCCGGGAGAAGCCGCCGGTGCCGGCGGTGGACATGGCGTGGGTGATGGAGTCGTACCAGTTCATCCCCGCGACGCGCAGGCACAGCGCCTGCAATACAGTGAGGGCCAGGTAAATGGTATACAGAATCTTGGAGGACTGGGAGGCCCGGGGCACCAGCTTGCTCTTCACCGGGCCTGGGCTCTCCGCCCGGATGAGGAAGTTGGAGCTGATGCCCAGGAAGGGCAGCAGGGCGGCGGTGAGGATCAGCACCCCCATGCCCCCCAGCCAGTGGGTGAAGGACCGCCAGAACAGCAGCCCCATAGGCAGCCCCTCGATGGCGGTGAGGATGGTGGCCCCGGTGGTGGTAAAGCCGGAGATAGTCTCAAAAAAGCAGTCGATGTACGACCCAAACTGCCCGGAGAACCAGAGGGGCATCGCCCCGAACACCCCGAACAGCACCCAGATCAGGCCCACGGTGAAGAAGCCCTCCCGGGCGAAGAAGTCCGTCTTTGGCTTGAGCAGGAACACCGGCACCGAGGCCGCCGCCAGGATGAGCAGAATGGCGCACAGGAAGGGAACCGGGCTCTCCCCGTAGAGCAGGGCCACCCCCATGGGGATGAGCATGGCCGCGGCCTCAATGAACAGGGTAAAGCCGGTGATGCGCAGCACCAATTTAAAGTTCATAGGCCCGCGCCCTCATAGATGTCGTTCAGGTCCAGAATGCCGCTGTCCCGGGCGATGACGATCACATCGTCCCCCTCCTCCAGGCAGGTGGAGCCCTCGGGGATGATGACCTTCTTTCCCCGGACGATGACGGCAATCAGCACGCCCGGGCGCAGCTTCAGCTCCTTCAGCGGCACATTCAGGTTCCGGGTGGCGGGAGAGGCCCGGAACTCCATGGCCTCCGCCTTGCCCCCGGCGATGCGGTACAGGGCGTTCATCACCGTGCCCTTGGAGTTTTGCAGGCCCCGGATAAAGCGCAGGATCAGCCCCGCCGTGGCCTGCTTGGGAGACACCACCGACTCCACCCCGGCGGAGCGGGCAATGGCGGTGTAATTCTGGCGGCTGGACTTGGCCACCACCTTGGATACCCCCGCCTGATGGGCATAGAGGGAGATAATCAGGTTGTCCTCGTCCCGGTCAGTGAGAGCGATGAACGCGTCGCTGGCGGCCATGCGCTCCTCGGTGAGCAGCTCGGGATCGGTGCCGTCGCCATGGATGATGAGGGAGTGGGGAAATTCCTCCGCCAGCTCCCGGCAGCGCTCATCGCTGCGCTCCACTACCTTGCAGCTCATGCCCAGCCGCTCCAACTGAACCAGCAGGTAGAAGGCGATGCGCCCGCCGCCGATGATGAACACGTTGCGGATGCGGTGGGTCTGGCGGCCCAGCAGCTTGAAAAACTGATGGATGCCGTTGGGCGTACCCGCCACGGACACCCGGTCCCCCTGGGCCAGCACGGAGGCGCCGTTGGGGATGAACACCTCGTCCCCCCGCTCCACGGCGCACAGCAGCATAGGCAGGCCCTGGATCTTGGACGAGAGGGAGGCCAGCGAACGGCCCACCAGGAAGTCCCCCTCCTGCACGGTGAAGGACATCAGCTCCACCCGTCCCCGGGCGAAGGAGTCGATGTTGGCGGCGCTGGGGAAGCGCAGCAGCCGGGAGATCTCAACGGCGGCGGTGAGCTCGGGGTTGATGAGCATGGTGATGCCCAGATCGCCCTTCAGCGTGTCCAGATCGTTGACGTACTCCGCGCCCCGCACGCGGGCCACGGTGTTGGCCACGCCGAGGCGGTTGGCGCAGTGGCAGCACAGCAGATTGATCTCGTCGGAGCCGGTGGCGGCGATGAGCACGTCGGTATCCTTGGCCCCGGCCTCCAGCAACACGTCCCGGGAGACGCAGTTGCCCTTCAGGCACATGACGTCCAGTTGGTTGGACAGGCGGCTGAGGGTGCTGTCCGACACGTCCACGATAGTGACGCTGTGGCCCTCGCCCGCCAGGTGCTCGGCCAGGGTGGAACCCACCTTGCCGCCGCCCGCGATGATAATGGTCAAGTCAAATCATCCCATTTCCTTGATCTGGTATTGATGGATAAAAGCGGACACATTATACCACCATTCCAATTTGAACGCAACGGGGGATTCAAGAAGCCCCATCTAAAAAAGCGCTGTTGGCCGAAAATTCCGATGGCCCCGTGACCCCATGTCATCGGGAATCCCAAAGTTTAATTTTATAATTATCAAATTAGACTTGACATTTAGATTTGATGATATTATAATCAGCCCCAGACTGGAGGCTTGAACTGATATGGACAGAAAAATGATATCCAAACTTGTAAAAGCCAGCGGCGTATCTGCCGGCGAAATGGTCCTCATTCATTTTTGGGGAGAGGACGGGGACAAGGAGATCGCCAACAGCTTCATGGCAGCTGTGGCGGAGATGGGGGCGGCCCCCGTATTGCTTCAGCAATCCCGTTCAGTCAATCGGGATATTTTCCTCGCGGCAAAAGAGAATTGCTTTGGTGAGCAATATTTTGATTTGTTCACGAAATTTGACGCGGTGCTTGATGTGTTCGCTTACCGCCCCGTGATTCTTGGATATGAAATTGATGAGGGTCAATTTGAGCTTTATCGTAGGTATATGGCGCAGCTCTTCTCGAAGCTCATGAACTGCAAACGCTTTACGCAAATCAGAATCCCCACCGCGGCAAACGCGGAAGAATCCGGCCTTGACCCGCAGGACTATATTCAGCGCATGGAGAGAGCCTATGACGTTGATTACACCGCTGTTTATGAGACTTGTAAGCAGGCAAAAGGCCGTTTTGAAGGAGTCGATCAAGTGTTGCTCCGCACGGGGGAAGATTGCGAGCTTTCCTTTGAGCTGGCCGATAGAGTGTGGCATATTGACGCCGGGGACGGCGATCTCCCATGCGGTGAGATTTACATTGCCCCGGTCGAGGACAAAACGCAGGGTACGGTTTATTTTGAAACATTCTACCTTGACGGCGCTCAATATGAGCGTGTTCGGCTGCACATCAAGGATGGACGGGTCATCAACAGCAATCAACCTGAAATTACCGCCTTTTTTGAGAAGCAGCCACAGGAAAATAGGGTTGTCTGCGAACTTGGCTTTGGCATGAACCCCAATGTGACGGATCTGTGCGGTTATCCTGTTTTGGATGAAAAAATGTGCGGCACGTTTCATATCGCGGTTGGCGCAAATCATATGTTCGGCGGTACAAATGTGGCTTCGGATCACATTGATTTTGTCGGGCATGGCTCGATAGTCTTGTAATTGGAGAGAAACGGTATGAATGAACAGCAGCGAAAATTTGAGTCCTATCTGGATGAGCGGATCGCAGCCTGTAAGCGGCGCGGTCAACTGCTTGCGGAGGATGACCGCATGGATGAAGGGAATTTTGAAAAAGTCCGCGCAAACGTCTATGAGATTTTCAAAACGATTCTCTCCGTTGCGGAAAGGGTCTGCGGAGAGGAGGATGGGGCTAAGAGGGACTTTTTCTTGCAAAAAGCGGAGCAGATCCCCACAAGCTGGACGGCTTCTTATGAAAAGGCAAAGCAGAGTGGGGATGTTGAGAAAATGCACATTGAACGCATCAAGCTGGATACCATCCAGGAAATTAAGGATATGTGTATGCGGATTTGGGAGGGAACCACATGACCGAAGCAGAGGCGATCAGCCTGTTCAAGTGTCTGGCAGATAAGTCACGGCTGCAAATTTTGAAATCCCTCGCGGTTGAGGATATGTATGTTGAGAGATTGGCGGAGCGTTTGGGCCTTACCGCGCCCACCATTTCCTTTCATCTGAAAAAGCTGTCGGAGGCCGGCGCTGTGACCGCATACAAAAATCAGTACTACATGATGTATTCCCTGAACAAAGAGATGTTCCGGACCAGTATATTGGAAATTTTGCAGCAGGAATCGGACGAGGCGCAAAAGCAGGCGCAGCGGGATGCGGACTACCGGCAAAGAGTGATAGACACCTTTTTTGAATATGGGAAATTGAAATCTATTCCCGTTCAGCGCAAAAAGGAGCGCATTGTTCTGGAAGTGATCGCCGAAGCGTTTGACTTTGACAGGATATACTCCGAACGGGAGGTAAACATTGTGATTGCCGATTTCCATGATGATTTCTGTACCATTCGCCGTGACCTGATCAGCGAGCGGCTTTTAGGCAGAAATGGTATGGAGTATTGGCGGATGAAAAACGACTGACAGCAGATAACAGCGGAATTTTGCCGAATGAAGTGGAATCAGCAAAGGAAATTTAGGAAAAGAAATTTTTGGAAATTATCTTGACACAAGAAATATTTGGGAGTATACTCAGAGTAGAGGAGAAAAAAGCTTTTCCTTATTGTAATGAACGTCCAAGCCACGTGTACGACCCGATATGGCGGCGGAGCGCTGCCCAGGCCGGAGAGCACGGCGGCGGGGACGTTTGCTTTTTCAGGGACGGCTGTCAGAGCGGATGGGGACGCCATCCCGGTCTGCGGATCTGCGGCAAACCGGTGCGCGCCCAGATGGTTCGGACGCGGGGCTGAGAGGAGAGAGAGCATGAGAAGTGCGCTGCCAAGGCTGAGAGAGACCCGGGACTCCATGAGCGTCACGGAACGGGCTGTCGCGGACTATCTGCTGGGCCATCAGGGGGAGGCCATGGGGCTGAGCATCCACCAATTGGCGGAAAAAACCTTTACCTCCCCGTCCACCGTCATCCGGATGTGCCAGCGCATCGGATTCAAAGGCTATAAGGAATTCCGCCAGGCAGTGACCTGCGAGGTGGCGGTGCGCCGCCTGGATCAGCGGCAGGATCGCGGAGAGATCACCCCTTCCGACAGCCTGGATGAGATCGTGGACAAGATTACATACCAGAACATCATGTCCCTGGAGAACACCAAAAACATGATCGACACCGGCACGCTCCAGTCCTGTGTGGATCTGCTGCGGGACGCGCGTACAGTGCTCCTCTTTGGGCTGGGGGCGTCGCTGTGCGCCGCCCGGGATCTGAACCTGAGGTTTCTCCAGCTGAACAAGCCCTGTGTGGTAAACGACGACTGGCACACCCAGCTGCTCCAGGCCAAAAACGCCTCCCAGGACGATTTGGCCATCGTGCTGTCCTACTCCGGGGAGACGGCGGAGGTGGTGGAGTGCGTCAAGGCCCTCCGGGAGAACGGGGCGCCCATCATCGCCATCACCCGGCGGGCGGATTCCCAGGTGGCGGAGCTGTCTGACTACCGGCTGTATACTCCTGACAGCGCGTCCGCCGCCCACAGCGGGGCCATGGCCGCCCACATCTCCCAGCTCAACGTCATCGACATCCTGTTCACCGCCTATGCCAACAGCGTACAAGCTTTGGAACCGCTGCCAAGGGCCGGCGCGGTATCCAAGCTGGGGTTGGCTTGAATTGTCCGCCCGAATCGCTCCGGGGCAAAACGAGATCAAAAAGCGCGGCCGGGAGGCCGCGCTTTCTTTGCGCCCCAAAGAGGTCTTTCTATCGCCCGCTTGACAGGGCCGCCGCATCATTTTATTCTGAGAAAGCGTAATATCGGGCCTGAAATCCTGTCTTATTTCATGAGGGCCTTCATAGACAAAAACAAAGGGGGGAACGGGGATGGAGGACAGCCAAATCGTGGAGCTGTACTGGCGGCGGGATGAGTCGGCCATCGGAGAGACGGAGCGAAAATACGGCGCGCTGTGCCGGGGCGTGGCCAGGAACATCCTGGGCGTAGACGAGGACGCGGAGGAGTGCGTCAACGACGCCCTCCACCAGGCGTGGAACGCCATCCCGCCCCAGCGCCCCGACAGGCTGGGGGCTTGGCTGGGCCGGGTGACCCGCAACCTGGCGCTGAACCTGTGGAGCAAAAACCGTGCCGGCAAGCGGTACGCCGGCATGACCGCGCTTTTGAACGAGCTGGAGGACTGCGTCCCCGCGCCGGGGAACGTGGAGCGGGAGATCGAGGGTCAGGAGCTGTCTGCCGCCATCGACGGCTGGCTGCGCTCCCTGCCCCAGGCAGACCGCGTGCTGTTCCTGCGGCGGTACTGGTACGGCGTGGAACTGCGGGAGCTGGCGGCGGAGCGGGGCGTCTCCCCCAACCGGCTGGCGCAGAAGATGTTCCGCCTGCGCCAAAGCCTGAAAAACGCATTGGAAAAGGGGGGCTTTACTCTGTGAAAAACGAAGAAAAGGCGGTGCGGCTGTTCTGCGCCATTTCCGATATTGGGGACGACCTTGTGGATGACGCGAAAATGCCCCCGGCGAACGCAAAAGCCCCTGCCTGGCGGCGGTGGGGGGCACTGGCGGCCTGCCTGTGCCTCATCGCCCTGGCGGGCGCGGGGGTGTGGCACTGGATGGGGCAGTTTGACGGGCCACTTCCGCCTGACCCTGACCTGCCGCCGGCTGCGTGCGATACGCTGCCCGGGGGGATTACTCCTGTGCTGCGGGTGGGGGACACCTTGTATGAATGGACCGGGATGTCCGTGGAGCCGTTCCTGGATGGCAGCGGCTCCTACAGCTCCATGGGCGGCGGCACCACCTATCTGTCGGAGGGCTTCCGTGAGTACGGGGAAATCAGCGGCGTGACCGTAGAGGAACCCACGGAGGATTTACAGCTCCAGGCCGGGTTCGAGGCCAGCGGCACGGTATTTGTCAGCAAGGAATATCCCGCCGTGGTGTACGTTCTCCTGCACACGGACTGGTTTGCCGAGGAGGGCTCCTATGTCCGCTTTGTGTCGGACGCGCTGGGAAACAACGAGCTGGTAAGCTGGCACGGGCGGGCGTATCACTTCAGCTATTACTACAGCGACTCGCCGGTATTGGAAGTGCTGCCTGAGGGGTGTGAGCCCATTGGGCACCTCCATTATGTGGGAGACAATTCCATCCCGGCAGGGGATCTGGAGACCAACCGTCGGTCGGACGACTATGCTAAGCCGCTGGAGGGACGGAAGGTGTACGCCGTCCCCGGCGATGACAGCGTATTGTATGTCTATGAGCCCCGCTATCGGCAGGAGAATGGCCACTCCGCCTGGCACCCCTTCTGGCGGGTGTGCCGTCTGTGGGAACCATGATAGGGCATAGACAAGGGGCCCCCAGCCTGACGGCTGGGGGCCCCTTTTGTCAAAACTCCGCGTTGCCCACGGTGCGGGGATGCAGCTCCACGTCCCGGATGTTGGACACGCCGGTGAGGTACATGACCATGCGCTCAAAGCCCAGGCCGAACCCGGCGTGTCGGCAGGAGCCGTAGCGCCGCAGATCCAGATACCACCAGTAATCCTCGGGGTTCAGGCCCAGCTCGCCCATGCGCTTCTCCAGCACGTCGATGCGCTCCTCGCGCTGGGAGCCGCCGATGATCTCACCGATGCCGGGCACCAGGCAGTCGGCGGCGGCCACCGTTTTGCCGTCGTCGTTCAGGCGCATATAGAACGCCTTGATGTCGCGGGGGTAGTCGGTGACAAACACCGGCTTTTTGAACACCTGCTCGGTGAGATAGCGCTCGTGCTCCGTCTGGAGGTCGCAGCCCCACTCCACCTTGTAGTCGAACTTGTCGTTGTTCTTCTTCAAAATCTCAATGGCGTCGGTGTAGCTCACCCGGCCAAAATCGGAGGAGGCCACGTGGCGGAGACGCTCCACCAGCCCCTTGTCCACGAAGGAGTTGAAGAAGGCCATCTCGTCGGGGCACTTTTCCATGACGTAGTTGATGATATACTTGATCATGGCCTCGGCCACGTCCATGTCGTCGGCCAGGTCGGCAAAGGCCATCTCCGGCTCGATCATCCAGAACTCGGCGGCGTGGCGCTGGGTGTTGGAGTTCTCCGCCCGGAAAGTGGGGCCAAAGGTGTATACGCTGCCAAAGGCCATGGCGAAGTTCTCCGCGTTGAGCTGGCCGGACACGGTGAGGTTGGCCCGCTTGCCGAAGAAGTCCTTGGACCAGTCCACAGACCCGTCCTCCAGGCGGGGCGGGTTTTCCATGTCCAGGGTGGTCACCTGGAACATCTCCCCCGCGCCCTCGCAGTCGCTGGCGGTGATGATGGGGGTATGGATATAGACAAAGCCCCGGTCCTGGAAGAAGCAGTGGATGGCGTGGGCGGCCACGGAGCGCACCCGGAAGGCGGCGGAGAACAGGTTGGTGCGGGGCCGCAGGTGCTGGATGGTGCGCAGATACTCCACGCTGTGGCGCTTCTTTTGCAGGGGGTAGTCCGGGGAGGACACGCCCTCCACCGCGATGGAGGCGGCCTTGATCTCCAGGGGCTGCTTGGCCTCCGGAGTGAGCACCACGGTGCCGGTGACGATGAGGGCCGCGCCCACGTTCTGTCCGGCGATGTCCTTATAGTTGTCCAGCGCATTAGCGTCCATGACGATCTGGAGATTTTTGAAGCAGGAGCCGTCGTTCAGCTCGATGAAGCCGAAGGTTTTCATGTCCCGGATGGTGCGGGCCCAGCCCATGACGGTGACGGTCTGGCCGCCCAGCCGCTCGCTGTCGGCGAAAACAGAGGCGATGGTAATGCGTTCCATATGCGTTCCCTCAATTTCTGATTTTGATGATTTCCGCCCCTGCGAGGCGGAAACAAGATGATTCCAATAGTATACCATTTTTTGCGGGTTTTGCAAGGGCTATTGTCATTTTACCATCTTGGCCACGTCGTCGGGCCGCCCCGCCACCAGGATGTGGGTGTCCGCTTTGAAACGGAAGTCGACGTCGATGGGCAGGATGGCCCCGTCCTCCTTGCGGCCGATGACGTTCACGTTCCACCGCCTGCGGATATCCAGGTCGATGATGGTCTGGCCCTCCCAGTGGTCGGGCACGTCCAGCTCAAAAATGGCGTAGCCGGGGGCCAGCTCAATGTACTCCAGCGCCCCGTTGACGCTGAAGCGCATGGCGGTGCGCTGGGCCATGTCCCGCTCGGGGAACACCACCTCGTCCGCGCCGATTTTCAGCAGCAGCCGGGCGTGGAGATCCTTGTCCGCTTTGGAGATGACCATGGGGGCCCCCAGCTCCTTGAGCAGGGAGGTGATCTCCAGGGAGGACTGGAAATTGTCGCTGATGCACACGAAGCAGAAGTCGAAGCTGGCCACGTCCAGGGAGCGCAGCACCTCCTCGTCCATGCAGTCGCCGATCTTGGCCTGGGTGACGTGGGGGGCGATGTGATTGACCGCCTCCTCGTCGCTGTCAATGACCATGACCTCGCTGCCTGAGTCCATAAGTTTTAGGGCCAGGTGGCTGCCGAACCGGCCCAGGCCGATGACCAGGAATGTCGCCGCCATATTGTCGTACTCCTTTCTTCCTTACCCGATGGTGATATGTTCCACCGGATCCTTCACCCGGGGAGCCCCGCGCTCCGCCAGCGCCATCATCATGGACAGGCTGCCGATGCGCCCGCAATACATCATGACGATGAGCAGCCCCCGGTTGAAGGGGGACAGGGCCCGGGTGATGCCGGTACTCAGCCCCACGGTGCTCATGGCGGAGAACAGCTCAAGCAGCGCGTCCTGGAGGGGGAAGGGCTGGGTGGCCAGCATAAGGAAGCCGCCCAACCCGATAAAGGTCATATACAGCGTCACCCCCGCCGCCGAGCGGTGGATCTGCTCCTCGTCCAGCCGGCGGTTGAATGCCCCCACCTCCCGCCTGCCCCGGACATAGCTGGCCAGGGTCAACAGGCACACCGCCACGGTGGTGATCTTCACGCCGCCGCCGGTGGAGCCGGGGCCCGCGCCGATGAACATCAGCATGATGGTGAGCAGGCCGCCCCCGCTGGTGAGCCGGGCCAAATCAACGGTATTGAACCCCGCCGTCCTGGGAGAGACGGCCTGGAACAGGGAGACCAGCGCCTGCTCCCTCGGGGACATCCCCGCCAGCAGGTTGTCCCGCTCGGCAAACCAGAACAGGACCGTGCCGCCCAGGACCAGAACGGCGCTGGCGGTGAGCATGATCTTGGTGTGGAGGGAGTAGCGCCGGAAGTGGATCCCTTTCTCCCATACGTCCCGCCACACCAAAAAGCCCAGCCCGCCCAGCAGCACCAGGGCGCACACCGTCACGTTCACCAGCGGGTCGAACACATAGTGGGTGAGGGAGCTGTAGGGTTCCCGGAAGCCCATCAGGTCGAAGCCGGCGTTGCAGAAGGCGGACACGCTGTGGAACACAGAGTACCAGAGCCCCCGGGCAAAGCCCAGCTCCGGGATGAACCGGAAGGCCAGCAGCACCGCTCCGATGCCCTCGATGGCAGCGGTGCCCGCCAGGATATAGCGCAGCAGGGCGAGCGCGTCGCTCAGCCGCTGGGCGCTGACGCTCTCCACCATCAGCGAGCGCTGCTTGAGGCCGATCTTCCGCTTCAGCAGCACAGAGGCCATGAGCACCATGGTCATATAGCCCAACCCGCCCACCTGGATGAGAACCAGCAGGATGATCTGCCCCAGCAGATTGAACTGCGTCCAGGTATCCGCCGCCACCAGGCCCGTGACGCAGGTGGCGGAGGTGGCGGTGAACAGGCTGTCCAGAAAGGACAGGCTCTGCCCCGTCCGGTTGGCGGCGGGCAGCATCAGCAGCAGCGCCCCCGCCAGGATGATGGCCAAAAATCCCAGGGCGATGCTCCGATTGGGGGATAGTTTCAGCGGCTTGTTTTTCACGTCAGATCCCCTCTTCCGCACCGGGACGCGAAGCGCCCCAAAAAAGCCGCCGCAAGCTTTATATCCCTTACGGCGGCATATCTTGTGTTAATCAAAAAATATACCGCGCGAACAATCCGCAAAGAGGGAAGTCGGCAAATTTCTGATCGAAATTTGCCGACTTCATTGGTGGACCCGAAGGGATTCGAACCCTCGACCTCTGCGTTGCGAACGCAGCGCTCTCCCAACTGAGCTACGGGCCCATAAATTCACAACGGGTTTATTATACCAGAAAAAACAGATTTGTAAAGGGGAAATCTCCATTTTGCTCCGACAATTTTCAGGCGCTCCGCAAAAGCGGAGCGCCTGGTTCCATTTTCTGCGCGCGTCAGCCCCGGCCGCTGCCCTCCGTAACCGCCTCGGGGATATTGGCGTAATCCCACTGGTGGTCGGTATCAGCCATCCAGTCACTGGTGACGTTGAAATAGCCCCAGTTCTCCTGCCGCCCGTACCCGGTCATCTCCCGCATATTGGCGTCCCAGGTCACATCCACGCAGTACCAATTCCCATCCAGCCGCACCATGTTCCACCCGTGATCCGACGAGCTCCTGTGGGCCGCGCCCACCACGGTGATACACTCTACCCCGGCCAGATCCATCAGCAGCTGAAAGGTGGTGGCATAGCCCAGACACACCGCCGTGTGGTTCACCAAGCCCCCGTACGGGGTAAAGGACTCCCGAGGAGTCTTTTTCATCACGTCCTGGTGGGTCCAGTCGTAGTTCACATTCTGCACCATCCAGCTGTAGACGGCCACTTCCTTCTCATAGTTGCTCATGCCGTTTTCGAGTACCTTGTCCAGCACCTCTTTTGCCTGATCGTAAATGTCCCTGTCGTATTCGGACAGCTCCGCCGGGTCGCCCTTCTCCCAGGCAGTGCGGATGGCCGAGGTGTCATAGAGGGACATATCGTCCTCCCCTGGCTGAACATATTCCACCCTGGATCCAGGCGTCGGGCCCGTCTCCACCGTGGGCTCCGGGGCGGGCGTCCCAGTGTTGGCGGCAGGCGCGGGCGTCCGCCCATTGAGGGCCGCCTCCACCGCAGCATACGCCCCATCCGGGTCCGGGCAGATGAACAGCGCCACGAACGCCCCCTCCTGCAAAATGCTGCCGTTAGCCGCCATATCCGCCTGGTTGGGGGCGTAGCCCGCAAAGTCCCCCTGCCGGGTAGAGGTATAGCTCATCAGCGCGGCGGCGGCCCGGACAGCGGCATCGCTGTCCGCCATACGCAGCACAGCGATCTCAAAGGCGGAGGCTCCGATGGCCCGGCTCACCGCCGCGTCCTCCCAGTCCTCCAGTCCATAGGCATTTTCGATATAGGCAGCCAAGCGCTCCCTATCATGGTCGATGTATAGGTGCTCGAACTCATTCGACTCCTCAAAACCGGAGAACTGGAACGCGATCTCAGACAGGTTTGCGGCAGTCCAGTCTGTTTTCAGCGCAGAGGACGATCCAGACGGCGCAGGCTCCTGGCAGGCGCTCAGCAGCCCCAGCAGCAATGCCGCGGACAGCAGCAGGGAAACGGCTCTTTTCATCTTGAATACAGCTCCTTAAGCAAATCTTAAAAAGCCGCCGGCCCGTGGCCGGCGGCTCTGTCTTACTTCTCTTTGAGATAGCTCTTCAGCAGCACCTGCAGCAGTTCATCCCGATCCAACTGACGGATGAGCGTACGGGCGTTGTTGTGGTTGGTGATATAGGTCGGATCCTCGCTGAGGATATAGCCCACAATCTGATTGATGGGGTTATAGCCCTTCTCCCGGAGGGAACTGTAAACGGTGGACAGGATGGCCTTGATCTCCTCGTCCCTATTCAGGTTGACGTTAAATTTACGCGTGTAGTCCATGTCGTTCAATGGGCGCACCCCCTTCTAGTCGATACCGTTATTTTAACGTAGCCGGGGGCAAATGTAAAGAGGAAATCGAAAATTTAACAAGTTTCCTCTCGCGGCCCGGATAAAACAGAGCCGCCCGGCGGACAGGCCGGACGGCTCGGAAGGATTCAAATCATCAGCCGATGCGCTTGGCTCCCACGATGTAGGGGGCATAGTAGCCGTAAATGCTGTCATACTGCACCCGGTAAGAGGTGGTGGAGGCGTGGATGAACTGGCCGTTGCCCACGTACATCCCCACATGGGTGGTGGGCAGGGTGCCGCCGGAGCTGTCAAAGCGGCGGTCAAAGAAGAAGATCAGGTCACCGGGCTGCATGGCGCTGGTGGACACGAAGTAGCCGTTGTTATAGTACTGGCTGGAGGAGCCCCGGGAGATGGGGTGGCCCAACTGCTTGTAGATGTAGTACATCAAGCCGGAGCAGTCGAAGGAATTGGGACCGGCCCCGCCGGACACATACCGCTTGCCCAGCAGGCTCTTGGCCATGGCGGCGGCCGCGGCGCCCAGCTCGCTGGAGCCCTCGTAATCGGCGCCCACCAGGACGATGTACTCGGCGGACACATAGCCGGACTCGATCTGATACCAGCCGTTGCCGGGATCGGCCACGATGTCCACCACGGTGCCGGCCTTCAGGGTAGTTACTTTGTCATATGTAGTAGCGGGGCCGGAGCGGACATTGAGCACGTCGGCGGTGACGAGGCCCCGCTGCTGCTCCGGCTCGGTGCCCTCGGCGGCGGGGATGACCGTGCCGTCCTCCAAGGTGACCGTGAGCCAGTCGCCGGACATATAGCCGGTCTTGCTTCCGTAAGTCACCTTATACCAGCCGTTCCCGGCGTCCTCCTCCACGGTGACCTCGGCGCCCTTGGGCGCCATGGCGACGGTGTCGGAGCTGGTGCTGGCCTCGCTGCGCAGGCGCAGGCTGTCGGCGGTGACGGTGGCGGTGCCGATCGAGGCGAACGCCACGCCGGTACACATCGTCAGGGCAAGGCCGGCGGCGGCCAGCGTCCGGAACGCCTTAAACTTGAAATTCATTGGAAGCTACCTCCATTTTCTTTCGTAAAGGGTTTCTTACTTGCCGGCCAGCGCCCGCATCAGCCAGATGGAGCCCATGTCAACGGCGGAGAACAGATCGGGCAGATCGCTCTTTTTTACCACACGATCCCGGCTCTTCAGATCCGGATCGGTGAACTGGAGCTCGAGATGGGCCTTGTTTGCCAACTCCAGACTGCCGTCCTTCGCGGTGCTCATCACCTGGATCACGACGATGTATTTGTCGGCCATGGAGCCGTAGTAGATCAGGTTGTCCTTGCGGCGGAGCGGGTGCCCCTTGTAGGTCAAAACGCCGGATTTTTCAGCCATGGGTGCCTCCTCGAGAAATTGTAACTGTTTGTAACTGGTTTGTAACTATTGCTATTGTAACCCCGGAACCGCCCGTTGTCAACAGGATATTTGAAAAAATTTTCTGGAATACGAAGAACCTGCTCAACTCGCCGGAAAGCGGCAGAGCTGGCAGGTTCTATAACCCCAAAAAGCGGTGGTTTTCGGCCCGATATTATCCCAACACCTTCCCACATTTAAAAAATATAAAGTCCGGCCGGTGGATCGTTCCCCCGAATAGATCAGGATACCGCTCCCTCATTTCATCTGAAATCTGTGATTCCCGGCATTCTTCTATCACAAATCCGGCTTTTATCATGGAATTGAGTATGCTGGAAAATGTTCTGTGGTAAAGCTCGTAGTTGTCCACCACCCAGGTGATTTTTCTCTGGCCCTCTACGAAATAGTTGTTGATATTCGCGTAAAGCCGTTTGCCCGACTCGGAGCAGGTATATCTCGGATATTGTCCGTCATACGCCGTCGACATCGGATGCGACATACTGAACACAAATTCAGCGCCGTCCTTCATGATCCCATATACGTCTTTCATCAATTCATCAAAATCTTTGATGTAATCAAACACCAAAGAGCTTGTGACCAAATCAAATTCCTGATTGAGTCCGCGGATATCCTCCATCGCCATTTGACGGTATGTAATGTTGTCGGCATGGGAATGTACTCTGGCGTACTCCAGCATTTTCTCGGAAATGTCGATGCCCAATACAGACGCCGCCCCCATGTCGGAATACTGCTTCGCGTGCTGTCCCATGCCGCAGCCAATGTCCAATACACGTTTGCCGCGCAAGTCTGGGAGCATCGCAAGCAAAATCGGGGTCTCGATGAGATCGTTGAAATTGACTTCGCTGTCCCTTATGCTTTTAAAGTTCGCAAAAAAAGCCTCATTATCATAGATATTCTGCTTCGCCATCTCGCTTCCTCCTCCGACTTAAGTAAATACTCCCCATTCGCTTTTATGGTTCTGGGGTATAACAACCCCTATACTACGAATTGTGCAGATCATTCTTTCGTTTTATGTGCAGTGATAATTGTATAACTATGTGCATTCACGGTTATTTTGCAATCACCCACAGTTGCATACCAATTCTTCCCGATTCTTTCAATTTTTGCGTCTTTGTCCAAAATTCTTATTTTGCACCATTGAACAACATCATCTGTTTCGATTTGTAAATTCCTTTTTATTCGTTCTACACCCATCTCGGTTGTATGAAGTTTGCCAATATTTTCGACTAAACAATTCATGATTAATATCACCGCACTTCTTCAATTCATGGGGACATCGCCGCCCAGCCCAGCAGCGCGGCATGGCCCAGCAGGCACAGGGGGACGAACCATGGGAACGGGGGCTTGCGGGTCTTGTGATGGAACAGGGCCATGCCCAGGGCCGCCCCGGCGGAGCCCCCCAGGAAGGCGCAGCCCAGCAGCGCCGCCTCGGGGACGCGGCGGCGGTGGCGCTTGGCCAGCAGCTTGTCCCAGCCGAACAGGATAAAGGCCAGGGCGCTGGTCACACCCAGCCAGATGAGCAGCAGGCAGACGGATTCCTTCACGATTCTCCCTCCCTTTACATGATATAATGACAAAAAAGCGCCCGCAGCCAAAATTTCTCTTGACGCGGGACGGCAATCGTGGTATCATAAACTGCTTTTATACACAGGTGGCAGTAGAAGTCCTACCCCACCTGTTACAGCGAGTATAGCAGATTTGCACAAGGAACGCAAGAGGAAATTTTGAAAACGTGACAACCGCCCCGGGCGTGTCAATCCCTGGCCCGGAACTATCTACGAAGTGGAGCGTGATCAGCAATATGGCTAGAGCGGTCAAAGACGTCTGGTACGGCAAGACCCACCGCAAGAGCTTCGCCCGCAGCGAGGAGATCCTGGAGATGCCCTACCTCCTGGAGATCCAGAAGAAGTCCTACAAGTGGTTCCTGGAGAAGGGGCTCCAGGAGGTATTCAATGATGTGGACTCCATCACCGACTACGCGGGCAACCTGGAGCTGTCCTTCATCAGCTTCTCCATGGACGACCCCCCCAAGTACACCATCGAGGAATGCAAGGCCCAGGACATGACCTACGCCGCCCCCATGAAGGTGCAGGTCCACCTGCGCAACAAGGCCACCAACGAGATCAAGGAGCAGTCCATCTTTATGGGCGACTTCCCCATCATGACCGACGCGGGCACCTTCGTCATCAACGGCGCGGAGCGCGTCATCGTGTCCCAGCTGGTGCGCTCCCCCGGCGTGTACTTCTCCCGGACGGCGGACAAGGCGGACAACATCACCTACGCCTCCACCGTGATCCCCTACCGGGGCGCGTGGCTGGAGTATGAGACGGATCTGTCCGACGTGTTCTATGTCCGCATCGACAAGAACCGCAAGCTGCCCGTCACCTGCCTCATCCGGGCCATCGGCCCCCGCACCGACGCGGGCATCATCGAGGCATTCGGCGAGGACCCCCGCATCATGGCCACGCTGGAAAAGGACGCCTGCAAGAGCTACGAGGAGTCCATGCTGGAGATTTACCGCAAGCTGCGCCCCGGCGAGCCCCCCACGGTGGACTCCGCCGAGAGCCTGATGCACTCCCTGTTCTTCGACCCCCGCCGGTACGATCTGTCCGGGGTGGGCCGGTACAAGTTCAACAAGAAGCTGGCCATCTGGACCCGCCTGTCCGGGCAGAAGCTGGGCGCCCCCGTGGCCGACCCGTCCACCGGCGAGATCGTGGCCGAGGCCGGCGAGGTCTTGACCCGCGAGAAGGCTCAGAAGCTGGACGCCCTGGGCGTCAACGAGGCCGTGGTGGAGGTGGACGACCTCCACACCGGTGTGCATATGGTGAAGGTGTTCTCCAACGGCATGGTGGACATGAAGGGCTTCGTGGACTTCGACCCCGCCGACGCCGGCGTCACCGAGAAGGTGTGCGGCAAGGTGCTGCGCGAGCTGCTGGAGAAGCGGGAGGCGGACGGCCTCAGCCAGGAGGACTTCTTCGAGCTGATCCATGACAACATGGACGCCCTCATCCCCAAGCACATCACCGTGGACGACATCATGGCGTCCATCAACTACCTCAACTGCCTGGCCTTCGGCGTGGGCTCCCCCGACGACATCGACCACCTGGGCAACCGCCGCCTGCGCTGCGTGGGCGAGCTGCTGCAGAACCAGTTCCGCATCGGCTTCACCCGCATGGAGCGGGTCATCCGGGAGCGCATGACCATCCAGGACCTGGACATCGTCACCCCCCAGTCCCTTATCAACATCCGGCCGGTCACCGCCGCCATCAAGGAGTTCTTCGGCTCCAGCCCGCTGTCCCAGTTCATGGACCAGACCAACCCCCTGGCCGAGCTGACCCACAAGCGCCGTCTGTCCGCCCTGGGCCCCGGCGGCCTCTCCCGTGACCGCGCCTCCTTCGACGTGCGTGATATCCACTACAGCCACTATGGCCGTCTGTGCCCCATTGAGACGCCGGAAGGCCCCAACATCGGCCTGATCTCCTACCTGGCCTCTTACGCCCAGGTGAACCGCTACGGCTTCATCGAGGCCCCCTACCGCAAGACCAAGAAGGTGCTGGACGAGAACGGAAAGTGCGTCGCCGTCCAGGTCACCAACGACGTGGAATATATGACCGCCGACGTGGAGGACGAGTTCAACGTGGCCCAGGCCACCGAGCCGGTGGACGAGAACGGCTGCTTCGTCCGCACCCGTGTGGCCTGCCGTCACCGCAACGAGATCATCGAGGTGGATCGCGACCGGGTGGACTACGTGGACGTGTCCCCCAAGATGATGGTGTCCGTGGCCTCCGCCCAGATCCCCTTCCTCCAGAACGACGACGCCAACCGCGCCCTGATGGGCGCCAATATGCAGCGCCAGGCCGTGCCCCTGCTGACCACCGAGGCCCCCATCGTGGCCACCGGCCAGGAGTACAAGAACTGCCAGGACTCCGAGGTCGCCATTCTGGCCGAGGGCGACGGCGTGGTCACCGCGGTGGACGCCACCCATGTCTCCGTCCGCTACGACGGCCAGGGTGAGAAGGATTACAAGCTCACCAAGTTCCTGCGCTCCAACCACGGCACCTGCATCAACCAGCGGCCCATCGTGGCCGTGGGCGACCGGGTCCAGGCCCGGGACACCCTGGTGGACGGCCCCTCCACCGACCACGGCGAGATCGCCCTGGGCAAGAACATCCTCATGGGCTTCATGACCTGGGAGGGCTACAACTACGAGGACGCCATCCTGCTCAACGAGCGCATGGTGAAGGAGGACGTGTTCACCTCCATCCATATCGAGGAATACGAGACCGAGGCCCGGGACACCAAGCTGGGCCCCGAGGAGATCACCCGTGACATCACCAACGTGGGCGAGGACGCCCTGAAGGACCTGGACGAGCGGGGCATTATCCGCGTGGGCGCGGAGGTGCGCGCCGGCGACTACCTGGTGGGCAAGGTCACCCCCAAGGGCGAGACCGAGATGACCGCCGAGGAGCGCCTGCTGCGGGCCATCTTCGGCGAGAAGGCCCACGAGACCCGGGATACCTCTTTGAAGGTGCCCCACGGCGAGTACGGCATCGTGGTGGACGTGAAGGTGTTCACCCGTGAGGAGGGCGACGAGCTGTCCCCCGGCGTCAACCAGGTGGTCCGCGTCTACATCGCCCAGAAGCGCAAGATCAGCGTGGGCGACAAGATGGCCGGCCGCCATGGCAAC
This sequence comes from uncultured bacterium, assembly GCA_947176765.1. Lineage (GTDB taxonomy): Bacteria > Bacillota > Clostridia > Oscillospirales > Oscillospiraceae > Enterenecus. The sequence goes on along the minus strand of CAMWRX010000017.1, from coordinate 17,805 downwards.
AAGGGCGTGGTGTCCCGCATCCTGCCCCAGGAGGATATGCCCTTCCTGCCCGACGGCACCCCCCTGGACATCGTGCTGAACCCCCTGGGCGTGCCCTCCCGTATGAACATCGGCCAGGTGCTGGAGGTTCACTTGGGCTACGCCGCCAAGGCCCTGGGCTGGAAGGTGGCCACCCCCATCTTCAACGGCGCCGACGAGCAGGACATCGCCGACACCCTCAAGCTGGCGGGCCTGCGCGAGGACGGCAAGAGCTGGCTGTACGACGGCCGCACCGGCGAGCGGTTCGACAACCCCGTCACCGTGGGCTACGTGTACTTCCTCAAGCTCCACCATCTGGTGGACGATAAAATCCACGCCCGCTCCACCGGCCCCTACTCCCTGGTCACCCAGCAGCCCTTGGGCGGCAAGGCCCAGTTCGGCGGCCAGCGCTTCGGCGAGATGGAAGTGTGGGCCCTGGAGGCCTACGGCGCGGCATATACACTCCAGGAGATTCTGACCGTCAAGTCCGACGACGTGACGGGCCGCGTGCGCACCTACGAGTCCATCGTCAAGGGCTACAACGTGCCCAAGCCCGGCGTGCCCGAGTCCTTCAAGGTGCTGGTGAAGGAGCTCCAGGCCCTGTGCCTGGACATCCAGGTGCTGGACGAGAACGGCAACGAGATCGAGCTGAAGGACGATGACGAGGACAACTACCAGCCCGGCCGCTTCCGCGACGACGACTATGACCGCTACGCCGACGTGGGCACCGAGAGCGAGTTTGCCGACGCGGGCTACACCATGAAGGAGACCAGCGACGACGATGACTTTGCCGCTGCCGACGACGACGATACCGGCGCCGATGAGGACGACCTCTATGGCGTCGAGGACTGAGAAAGGGAGGTTTGAGCATGAGCTACGCTGAGTTTAACGCCATCCGCATCGGCATCGCCTCCCCGGAGCAGATCCGCGAGTGGTCCTACGGCGAGGTAAAAAAGCCGGAGACCATTAACTACCGCACCCTCAAGCCTGAGCGGGACGGCCTGTTCTGCGAGAAGATCTTTGGCCCCACCAAGGACTGGGAGTGCCACTGCGGCAAATATAAGAAGATCCGCTTCAAGGGCAAGGTGTGCGACCGCTGCGGCGTGGAGGTCACCCGGGCCAAGGTGCGCCGGGAGCGCATGGGCCACATCGAGCTGGCCGCCCCCGTGTCCCACATCTGGTATTTCAAAGGCATCCCCTCCCGCATGGGCCTGCTGCTGGACATCAGCCCCCGCATCCTGGAAAAGGTGCTGTACTTCGCCGCGTATATCGTCACCGATCCCGGCCCCGAGTACACCCACCTGACCAAGAATCAGATCCTCACTGACGCGGAGTACAAGAAGCTGCGGGAGTACTACGAGGACGACTTTGAGGCCGGCATGGGCGCGGAGGCCGTCAAGAAGCTGCTGTCCGACCTGGATCTGGAGGAGCTGTCCACCTCCCTGCGCGCCCAGATGAAGGACGCCAGCGGCCAGAAGAAGGCCAAGATCGTCAAGCGCCTGGAGGTGGTGGACGCCTTCCGGCAGTCCGGCAACAAGCCGGAGTGGATGGTCATCGACGTGCTGCCCGTCATCCCCCCCGAGCTGCGCCCCATGGTGCAGCTGGACGGCGGACGGTTTGCCACCTCCGACCTGAACGACCTGTACCGCCGGGTCATCAACCGCAACAACCGTCTGAAGCGCCTGATCCAGCTCAACGCGCCCGACATCATCGTGCGCAACGAGAAGCGGATGCTCCAGGAGGCCGTGGACGCCCTCATCGACAACGGCCGCCGCGGCCGCGCCGTCACCGGCGCCAACAACCGGGCGCTGAAGTCCCTGTCCGACCTGCTGAAAGGCAAGCAGGGCCGCTTCCGCCAGAACCTGCTGGGCAAGCGCGTGGACTACTCCGGCCGTTCCGTCATCGTGGTCGGCCCCGAGCTGAAGATCTACCAGTGCGGCGTGCCCAAGGAGATGGCCATTGAGCTGTTCCGCCCCTTCGTCATGAAAAAGCTGGTGGAGAGCGGCATCAGCAACATCAAGGCCGCCAAGAAGGAAGTGGACAAGGGTTCCCCCGCCGTGTGGGACGCCCTGGAGTCCGTCATCAAGGAGCACCCCGTCATGCTCAACCGCGCGCCGACGCTCCACCGCCTGGGCATCCAGGCCTTCGAGCCGGTGCTGGTGGAGGGCCGGGCCATGAAGCTCCACCCCCTGGTGTGTACCGCCTTCAACGCCGACTTCGACGGCGACCAGATGGCCATCCACGTCCCCCTGTCCGCCGAGGCCCAGGCTGAGGCCCGCATCCTGATGCTGGCCGCCAACAACCTGCTGAAACCCTCCGACGGCGGCCCCGTCACCGTCCCCACTCAGGACATGGTGCTGGGTTCCTACTACCTGACCTATGAACGCGACCCCGCCTACGACCCCGACTTCGCCTACCAGACCACCGCTGACGCCGCCAAGGCGCTGGCCGACGGCACGGTGACGGAGAATGACCGCGTATGGGTCTGGGACGAGGAAAACAGCCGCTGGTACCGCACCACCCCCTCCCTGTGCGCCGAGGCCAAGGATGGCAAGGCCCGGGAGGTGTACAGCGTCTTTGGCGACGACAACGAGGCCCAGCTGGCCTACGCCGAGGGCGTCCTGGAGCTGCATGAGCCCATCCTGGTCCGCCGCTTCGCCGAGATCGACGGCGAGGTGCGCCATAAGCTGGTGCGCACCACCGTGGGCCGCCTCCTCTTCAACGAGGGCATCCCCCAGGATCTGGACTTTGTGGACCGCTCCGACCCCGAGCAGGTCTTTGAGCCGGAGATCAACTTCATGTGCGGCAAGAAGCAGCTGGGCAAGATCGTGGACCGCTGCATCGCCAAGCACGGCTTCACCCGCTCCGCCGAGGTGCTGGACACCATCAAGGCCCGGGGCTACAAGTTCTCCACCCGCGGCGCGCTCACCGTGGCCATCGCGGACATGACCGTCCCTGACGAGAAAAAGGACCTCATCTCCGCCACCGAGAAGGAGATCGTCAAGATCGAAAATCAGTATAAGCGGGGCTTCCTCACCAACGACGAGCGCTACCGCCTGGTGGTGTCCGCCTGGGAAAAGACCACCAACGACGTGTCTGACGCCCTGCAGCGGAGCATGGACAAATACAATCCCATCTTCATGATGGCTGACTCCGGCGCCCGTGGTTCCCAGGCCCAGATCCGTCAGCTGGCCGGTATGCGCGGCCTGATGGCCGACACCGCCGGACGCACCATCGAGATCCCCATCAAGGCCAACTTCCGTGAGGGTCTGTCCGTGCTGGAGTACTTCATCTCCTCCAGGGGCGCCCGGAAGGGCATGGCCGACACCGCCCTGCGTACCGCCGACTCCGGTTACCTGACCCGCCGCCTGGTGGACGTGTCCCAGGAGGTCATCATCCGGGAGGAGGACTGCGGCACCGACGACGGCATCACCGTGTCTGAGATCGGCGAGAACGGCCAGGTCATTGAGCCGCTGGTGGAGCGCCTCCGGGGCCGCTACCTGACGGACGACTTCAAGGATCCCAAGACCGGCGAGGTGCTGGTCAGCCGCGATACTCTGGTGGACGGCGACCTGGCGGCTTTCATCGAAAAGAAGCTGGTCGAGCAGGCCGAGGCCGAGGGCGACCCCGACCGCAAGCCGTCCATCCGGGTGCGCTCCGTGCTCACCTGTGAGGCCCACTCCGGCGTGTGCGCCAAGTGCTACGGCATGAACCTGGCCTTCAGCGAGCCCGTGGGCCAGGGCGAGGCCGTGGGCATCATCGCCGCCCAGTCCATCGGCGAGCCAGGCACCCAGCTCACCATGCGTACCTTCCACACCGGCGGCGTGGCCGGCGGCGACATCACCCAGGGTCTGCCCCGCGTGGAGGAGCTGCTGGAGGCCCGCAAGCCCAAGAAGATGGCCCAGCTGGCGGAGATCAGCGGCGTGGTCAGCATGGAGGAGGCCAAGCGGGCCACCCTGTGCAGCCTCACCATCACCGCCGACGACGGCGAGGTGGTCACCTACTCCGTGCCCTACAGCGCCGGCATCCGGGTCAAAACCGGCGACCGGGTCACCCGTGGCCAGCGCCTCACTGACGGCGCTCTGTCCCCCCACGACGTGCTGCGCGTGCGGGGCGTGGACGCGGTCCACAACTATCTCATTCAGGAAGTTCAGAAGCCCTACCGCCAGCAGGGCGTAGACATCAACGACAAGCACATTGAGGTCATTGTCCGTCAGATGATGCGCAAGGTTCGGGTGGAGGAGTCCGGCGATTCCAATCTGCTGTCCGGCTCCACCATCGACATCGTCGAGTTCCGGGACGCCTGCGCCGCCATCCGTGCGCGCACCGAGGCCGGGGAGACCCGGGAGGACGGCGAGCCGCTGGTCCTGCCCACCTGCACCCGGCTGCTGCTGGGCATCACCAAGGCGTCGCTGGCCACCGAGTCCTTCCTGTCCGCCGCCTCCTTCCAGGAGACCACCAAGGTGCTCACCGAGGCCGCCATCAAGGGCAAGGTGGACCATCTGCTGGGCCTGAAGGAGAACGTCATCATCGGCAAGCTGATCCCGGCGGGCTCCGGCCTTGCCGCCTACCGCAAGCTGGACGAGATCGAGGACGAGGTTCACAATGACGGCCGCTTCCGGGATGTCGCCGCCATGGCCGACGACCTGCGGGAGGAGGACAGCGAGGAGAGCGTCCTTGCCGCCGACGAGGCCGACGCCGCCGAGGAGGAAGAGGACGAGATCCTGGCCATTACCCTGGACGAGGACAGCCTGGAGTAAATTAACCATACGAGACGCCGCCGCGGACGCACACACGCCCGCGGCGGCGTTTTACTGTCTTTTTAGGAGATTCTCCGGGGCTGGGGCGTGTGCCGCCGGCGCGTCCACCCATATTGTGGCAGCATTCCAAAGACTTTCCTTCTTTTTCGCATAAACCGACAAAACCTTTGATTTTTTCTTTTATTTTTTGTGCATCTTGACTTTGGAAGCCGGGCACGTTATAATTAGGATGTATCAATACGTTACCGTGGCGTGTCAAAACACACCACAGCATTTTCCGCCGTTCCCCGGCGGTTATTTGGAGGGCACTTATGATAAAAAATGCAGATCAGCTCAGTGAAGCCATCGCCCGGTTTTCCGCCGGAACCAGCACTGACGCCTACCAGTTCATGGGCTGCCACCGTGACACGGTGGACGGTCAGGATGGCTATGTATTCCGGGTCTGGGCCCCCCACGCCAAGAGTGTGCGGGTGCTGGGCAAATTCAACAACTGGGACAAGAACTCCCCCGCTATGGAGCGTATTGCCCCCGCCATTTGGGAGCGGTTTATTCCCGGCGTGCAGACCTATGACGAGTACAAATATTACATTGAGCGGCCCGACGGCACCTTCGTGTTCCGCTCCGACCCCTACGGCACCCATTCCGCCACCCGGCCGGAGAACGCCAGCAAGGTGTTCGACCTGGACGGCTTTACCTGGACAGACGGCAATTACCGCCGTGCCCGGGGCCGCAGGGACACACTGCGCAGCCCGATGAACATTTATGAGGTGCACCTGGGCTCCTGGCGGCGGCACGAGGACGGCAATTTCCTGTCCTATGGGGAGCTTGCCGACCAGCTCGTCCCCTACCTGCAGGACATGGGCTACACCCACGTGGAGCTGCTTCCCATCAGCGAATATCCCTTTGACCCCTCTTGGGGCTATCAGGTCACCGGTTACTATGCCCCCACCTCCCGGTATGGCACTCCCCACGATTTTATGCGGTTCGTGGACACGTGCCACAACGCGGGCATCGGCGTCATCATCGACTGGGTGGGCGCCCACTTCCCCAGGGACGAGTGCGGCCTGTTTGAGTTCGACGGCGGCTTCTGCTATGAGCCCGCCGACCCCCTGCGCCGGGATCACCCCGACTGGGGCACCCGCATCTTTGACTACGCCCGGTACGAGGTGCGCTCCTTCCTGATCTCCAACGTGGTCTACTGGCTGGACAAGTTCCATGTGGACGGCATCCGGGTGGACGCGGTGGCCTCCATGCTCTACCTGGACTACGGCCGCCAAGGCGGCGAGTGGCGGCCCAACCAGTACGGCAACAACATCAACCTGGACGCCGTGGCCTTCCTCCAGGACATGAACGCCGCCGCCTTCGCTTTCGACCCCTCCGCCATTATGGTTGCCGAGGAATCCACCGCCTATGCCAACGTCACCAAGCCCAAAGAGGATTTCAACGGCCTGGGCTTCAATTTCAAGTGGAATATGGGCTGGATGCACGACATGGTGGACTATATGTCCACCGACCCCCTGTTCCGCAAGGGCAAGCACAACGACATCACCTTCTCCCTGACCTACGCCTTCTCGGAGAACTTCGTGCTCCCCCTGTCCCATGATGAGGTTGTCCACGGCAAGTGCTCCCTGGTGAACAAAATGCCCGGCGAGTACCCGGACAAGTTCCAGAACCTGCGGGCGTTCTACGGCTATATGATGACCCACCCGGGCAAAAAGCTGCTGTTCATGGGCGGCGAGTTCGCCCAGTTCATCGAGTGGGATGAGAAGAAAGGCCTGGACTGGATGCTGCTGGATTACGACAAGCACCGCCAGATGCAGTCCTACGTCCGGGATCTGAACCACTTCTACCTGGATCACCCCGCCCTGTGGCAGAACGACACCGACTGGCAGGGCTTCCAGTGGATCTCCTGCGACGACTGGCAGCAGAGCGTTATCTCCTTCCGCCGCATCGACGCCAAGGGCAAAGAGATCATCGTGGTGTGCAATTTCTGCCCCGTCCTCCGGGAAAGCTACACCATCGGCGTGCCCAAGGCGGGCACTTACGTCCCTGTGCTGTCCAGCGACGACGTGAAGTACGGCGGCACCGGCGTGGAGCTGGCTCCCGTCAAGGCCAAGAAGGAGGAGCAGCACGGCCTGCCCTACTCCGTGGAGCTCACGCTGCCTCCCATGTCCGCCGTGTACTATGAGCGCAAGGCCACCCGGGGCGCCGCCAAGGACGAGGACGGCGAAGAGGCTCCCAAGGCCGCTAAAACTGCAGCGACCAAGACCAGGAAAGCTGCCAAGGCCGATGTGGCGGAGGCCGTTGAGCCCGCGCCCAAAAAGAAGCCGGGCCGGAAGCCCAAGGCGGAAAAGGCCGCAGAATCTGTCCAGACCCAGGCAGCGGAACCCGCCCAGGCCGAAAAGCCCGCGCGCAAGCCCCGCGCCAAGAAGGCGGACACCGCTGAAGAAAAGCCCAAGCGCAAGCCCCGCACGAAAAAGTCCGACCAATAAATTTGAGGGGGAGTTTATCTTGTTCCAGCGCAAGAAAGAATGTATTGCCATGCTCCTGGCCGGCGGCCAGGGCAGCCGTCTGTACGTGCTCACCCAGGACACCGCCAAGCCCGCGGTGCCCTTCGGCGGCAAATACCGCATCATTGACTTTCCGCTGTCCAACTGCATTAACTCCGGCATCGACACCGTAGGCGTGCTCACCCAGTACCAGCCCCTGGAGCTGAACGACTATATCGGCAACGGCCAGCCCTGGGATCTGAACCGCAACTGGGGTGGGGCCCACGTCCTGCCGCCCTACACCCAGTCCAAGACCGAGTCCTGGTACAAGGGCACCGCCAACGCCATCTATCAGAACATTGCCTTTGTGGATCGGTACAACCCGGAGTACGTGGCCGTCCTGGGCGGCGACCACATCTATAAGATGGACTACAGCAAAATGCTCCGGTTCCACAAGGAGAAGGGCGCCGAGTGCACCATCGCCGTCATGCCCGTCAGCATGGAAGAGGCCACCCGCATGGGCATCATGAGTACCGACGAGAACGGCGCCGTCACCGACTTCGAGGAAAAGCCCAAGCAGCCCAAGAGCAACCTGGCCTCCATGGGCATCTATATCTTCACCTGGTCGGTTCTGCGGCAGTACCTCATCGCTGACGAGGCCGACCCCACCTCCGAGAACGACTTCGGCAAGAATATCATCCCCAACTTCCTGAAAGACAAGCGGCCCATGTTCGCCTATTCCTTTGAGGGCTACTGGAAGGACGTGGGCACCCTGGACAGCCTGTGGGATGCCAACATGGATCTGCTGGATCCCAAGGATCCCATCAATATGCGCGACCCCAGCTTCCGCATCTACGCCCGGAACTACTCCGCCCCCGCCACCCGCCTGGGCAGCGGAGCCAAAGTGACAAACTCCTTCGTGGCCGAAGGCTGCACCATTCGGGGCAGCGTGGAGCACTCCGTGCTGTACACCGGCTGCCAGATCGAGGAGGGCGCCGTGATCACCGGCGCGGTGATTATGCCCAATACCATTGTGCGCCGCGGCGCCAATGTCAGCTACTGCATCGTGGGCGAACAGTGCGTCGTGGAAGAGGGCGCCAAGATCGGGGAGCACCCTGAGAACTTCCTGGATGGAGACTGGGGCATCGCCGTGGTGGGCCACCAGAGGACCATCGCCGCCGGCTCCGTCGTCAAACCCAGGGAAATCGTTTAAGGGGGTGTCCACCATGAAAATGACCGGTATTATTTTCTCCGAAATGTACTCTGACGCGCTGAACTCCTTTACGCAGGACCGCAACATGGCCGCCATCCCCTTCGGCGGACGCTACCGCCTGGTGGACTTTGTGCTGTCCAACATGGTCAACTCCGGCATCCTCAACGTGGGCGTGCTGGCCAAGCAGCACTACCACTCCCTGATGGATCACCTGGGCAACAGCCAGGAGTGGGACCTGAACCGCAAGAACGGCGGCCTCCAGCTCCTGCCCCCCTTCGCCACCGAGGACGCCAACACCGGCGGCAGCCGGGGCAAACTGGACGAGCTGCGCAACGCCCTTGACTATCTGGAGACCATCTCCAAGACCCCCTACGTCCTGTTGGCCGACGCCTATGTGCTGTGCAACATCGACTACCGCGCCGCCCTGGAAGATCATATCGCCAGCGGCTGCGACATCACCATGCTGGCCACCAAAGAGGCGGGAGACTCCCCCATCAATTTCAGCTCCGTTATGCAGGCGGACGCCAACCACAAGGTGACCTCCTATGCCCTGGATTACCCCGCCAAGCCCGGGGACTACGCCGGCATGGGCCACGTGATCATCTCCCGGGAGTTCCTCATCAACGTCATCCGGGACTATACCGCCCGGGGCATCTACGACTTCCAGCGGGACTTTATCCAGCATGAGTTCAATCGGAACCGCCTGTCCATCAACCTCTACGAGGTGGACACCAAGGTGCTGCGCGTCCGGGACGTGAACGAATACTTCCAGAGCAGCCTGGCCATCCTGGACGACGACGTGGCCGCCGCCCTGTTCCGGGGCGATCGTCCCATCCACACCCGCGTCACCGACGAGGTCCCCGCCTACTACGGCTTGGACTGCCAGGTGGAGCGCAGCATCATCGCCGATGGCTGCTTTATCGACGGCAATGTGGAAAACTGCGTGCTGTCCCGCGGCGTGAAGATCGGCAAAGGCGCAAAGGTCAAGAACTGCGTCATCATGCAGGGCAGCGTGGTGGGCGAGGGCGCCTGCCTGGAAAACGTCATCGTGGACAAGTGGGTCAACATCAGCTACGGCGCACAGCTCAGAGGGCTGGATTCCAACCCCGTTGTCATTCGCAAAGGAGTTACCGTATGAAGATCTTATTAGCAGCCAGCGAGGCCGCGCCCTTTATCAAAACCGGCGGCCTGGGTGACGTGGCCGCCGCCCTGCCCAAGGCCCTGGCTGAGTCCCCCAACACCGAGGTGTATGTGTTCCTGCCCTACTATAAGGCCATCAAGGACAACCCCGAGTTCGAGATGGAGTATCTCACCAACTTTACCGTGTCCCTGTCCTGGCGCAACGTGTACTGCGGCCTGTTCCGAGCGGTGAGCAAGCGCAAAAAGCTCCAGTACTACTTCATCGACAACGAGTACTACTTCTACCGGGACGGCTGCTACGGCCACTATGACGACGGCGAGCGCTTCGCGTTCTTCTCCAAGGCCATCCTGGAGGCCCTTCAGCACCTGGACTGGTATCCCGACGTCATCCACACCAACGACTGGCAGACCGCCCTGGTGCCGGTGTTCCTGCGGGCATTCTACATGGGCGCGGAGAAGTACAAGCCCATCAAGACCCTGTTTACCATCCACAACATGGAGTATCAGGGCCGCTTCCCCGACGACTTTGTAGACGGGGTGCTGGGCCTGCCGGTTGACTGGAAGGGCACCATGCAATTTGATGGCGGCACCAACCTGATGAAGGCCGCTATCCACACCGCCGACCGGGTGAGCACCGTGTCCCGCACCTATGCCAATGAGATCCAGGACCCCTATTTCGCCCACGGCCTCCACAATGTGCTGCGCCAGCACGCCTACAAGCTCAGCGGCGTGGTCAACGGCATCGACACCGAGGTGTTCAATCCCGCCGCCGATCCCCTGCTCTACACCAATTTTGACGCCGCCACGCTGGAGAAGAAAGCGGAAAACAAGCGCTTCCTCCAGGAGCGCCTTGGCCTCGCCGTCCGGGACGACGTCCCCATGGTCATTATGATTACCCGGCTGGTGGGCCACAAGGGCGTGGATCTGGTTCAGGCCGTCATGGACGATCTGATGTGGGACGACCTCCAGCTGGTTATCATTGGCACCGGCGAGTGGCACTATGAGAATATGTTCCGCGCCTATGCCGCCAACTTCCCCGCCAAAATGTCCGCCAACATCGTGTTCGACAACACCCTGGCCCATCAGGCGTACGCCGGCGCGGACCTGGTGCTCATGCCCTCCAAGCAGGAGCCCTGCGGCCTGACCCAGCTCATCGCCATGCGCTACGGCACCATCCCCATCGTCCGGGAGACCGGCGGGCTGTTCGACACCGTCCCCGCCTACGACATTGAGACCGGCGAGGGCAACGGCTTCACCTTCAAAACCTACAACGCCCATGATATGCTGGACGCCGTCCGCCGGGGCGAGAAGCTGTTCCACGACAAGGAGCACTGGACGGCCCTTCAGAAGAGCGTCATGAACTACGACTGTTCCTGGAAGCGCTCTGTCCAGGATTATTGGAACATTTATCGTTCTATGACGGAGGAAATTTAATCTTTTCCCCTGATTTGCGATTTATTTCCTTCATTTTTGCAAATGAAGGAAATAAGTAAAATTAGTAGTACAAAAACAAACCTTTTTGTGCTATAATATCAGGGCGTATGATCGCGCCCGTGCAAGCACAGTCCGCGGGAGCGGGCTGTGCTTGCATTTTCCGTCAATTCCCCGGCGTTCCGCCGGTCAAAAAGGAGCTAACACATCCTATGGATCAAAAACAGATCATCAAACAGTTGGACGAGATGCTGCTGGTACGATACGGCTGCTCTATGGACACCGCCTCACCCCAGCAGGTCTACCGCGCTCTGTGCTATGTGGTCAACGGAATGCTGGCCACCAAGAGCGCCGAGTTCTACCGCAAGAACCAGGGTAAGCAGGTGTACTATATGTCCATGGAGTTCCTGGTGGGCACCTCCCTGCGCAACAACCTCTACAACCTGGGCCTGGAGGATATGTTCACCAAGGCCCTGGCCAAGTGCGGCGTGGACATCCAAGACCTGTATGAGATGGAGCCTGACGCGGGCCTGGGCAACGGCGGTCTGGGCCGTCTGGCCTCCTGCTATATGGACTCCGCCTCCAGCATGGACCTGCCCATGACGGGCTACTCCATCCGCTATGAGTTCGGTATCTTCAAGCAGAAGATCGTGGACGGCTGGCAGGTGGAGTTCCCTGACGACTGGATGAACCAAGGCCATGTATGGCTGGTCCCCCATGAGAGCGAGGCGGTGGAGGTTCGGTTCGGCGGCCATGTCCACGGCTGGCAGGACGACGGTATCTACCGGGTGCAGCACCTGAATTACCAGTCCGTGGTGGCGGTGCCCAACGAGATGTATATCTCCGGCCACGACAGTGAGGCGGTCAACCCCCTGGTGCTGTGGTCCGCCAAGTCCCCCAACAGCTTCGATATGTCCGCCTTCTCCCGGGGCGACTACGCCAAGGCCCTGGAGGGGGACACCATGGCCGAGGTCATCTCCAAGGTGCTCTACCCCGCCGACGACCACATTGAGGGCAAGCGCCTGCGCCTGCGCCAGCAGTACCTGCTGGTGTCCGCCTCGGTGCAGACCATCCTGAAGAAGCACCTGCGCAACAACCCCAGTCTGGACAATCTGCCCGACAAGGTGTCCATCCACATCAATGACACCCACCCCGCCCTGTGCGTGCCCGAGCTGATGCGCCTGCTGATAGACGAATACAACTATAGCTGGGATCGGGCCTGGGACATCACCTGCCACACCCTGTCCTACACCAACCACACCGTCATGAGCGAGGCGCTGGAGCGCTGGAATGTGTCCCTGTTTGAGCAGCTTCTGCCCCGGGTGTACCAGATCGTCCAGGAGATTGACCGCCGTCTGCGCGTCGACCTGCACGGCTACTATGGCAACGACATGGGCAAGATCGAGTATATGGCCGTCATCAGCCGGGACGAGATCCGCATGGCCAATCTGTGCCTGTCCGCCTGCCACAAGGTCAACGGCGTGTCCAAGCTCCACAGCGAGATCCTGACCAACTCCATCTTCCGGGACTACTACCAGATGGTGCCCGACCACTTCTGCAACGTCACCAACGGCATCGCCTACCGCCGCTGGCTGTGCCAGTCCAACCCGGAGCTCACCGCCCTGCTGAAGGAGCTGATCGGGGACGGCTTTGTGAAGGATTCCACCCAGCTGGAAAAGCTGCTCAAGTACAAGGACGATGCCAACGTGCTCCAGCGGCTCCAGGACATCAAGTTCGACAACAAGAAGCGTCTGGCTGACCTGATCCTCAAGCGGGACGGCGTCATGGTAGACCCCAACTCCCTGTTCGACGTGCAGATCAAGCGGCTGCATGAGTACAAGCGCCAGCTGCTCAACGTGCTCCAGATCCTCCATATGTACCTGGAGATCAAGCACAACCCCCATGCCCCCTTCCAGCCCCGCACCTTCATCTTCGCCGCCAAGGCGTCCGCCGGCTATATCATGGCCAAGCAGACCATTCAGCTCATCGTGTACGTGTCCAGGCTGGTCAACAACGACCCGGACACCCGGGATAAGCTGAAGGTAGTCTTCATGGAGGACTACAAGGTCTCCCTGGCGGAGATCATCATCCCTGCCGCCGAGATCTCTGAGCAGATTTCCGTCGCCGGCAAGGAGGCCAGCGGCACCGGCAATATGAAGCTGATGATCAACGGCGCGGTGACCCTGGGCACCCTGGACGGCGCCAACGTGGAGATCCACGAGCAGGTGGGCGACGAGAACATCGTGCTGTTCGGCCTCAAGACCGAGGAGGTCAACGACCTGTGGCGCTGGGGCTACAACCCCCTGGACTACGTCCGCAATGACCCGGAACTGAAAGCGGTCATGGATCTGCTCATGGGCGGCATCAACGGGATGCACTTCGACGACATCGTGCGCTCCCTTACCACCAACCACAAGGGCCCCGCCGACCCCTATATGTGTCTGGCCGACTTCCACGACTATGTCCGCGCTCAGCGGGACGTGTCCGCCATCTACGGCGACAAGCCGCGCTTCAACAAAATGTCCCTGGTGAACATCGCCAAGGCGGGCTTCTTCTCCGCCGACCGCGCGGTGGACGAGTACGCCCGCAACATCTGGCACATGAAATAATCCGCCCAGCGGGGCGGCCACATAATGAAAAGGAGGTCTGGAGCGTGAAAGAAGTTTGTTTCGGCGTAGACATCGGCGGCACCACGGTCAAGCTGGGGCTGGTAAGCCGGGAGGGGGAGCTGCTGGATAAGCGGGAGTTCCCCACCTTCCGGGATGTGGGCGCCACCTTTGATGACATCGCCCGACATATGCGCCTGGTGATGGAGTCCTTCCCCGACTGCAAGTGCGTAGGCGCGGGCGTAGGCGTGCCCGGGCCGGTGGTGGACCAGTCTGTGGTCCCCATCTGCGTCAACCTGGGTTGGAACGACCTCAACGTGGCCCAGGAACTGGCCAGCCGGGCCGATATGCCCGTCCGTGTGGCCAATGACGCCAATCTGGCCGCCCTGGGCGAGTGCTGGCAGGGCGGCGGCAAGGGGTGCCGCAACCTGGTGCTGTTCACCGTAGGCACCGGCGTCGGCGGCGGCATCATCTGTGACGGGCGCATCGTGGCCGGCGCTACCGGCGGCGGCGGCGAGGTTGGACACATCACCGTCCCCTTCCACCCCGACTGGCAGTGCGGCTGCGGCCGGAAGGGCTGCCTGGAGGCCACCGCCTCCGCCACCGGCATCATCCGTGCCGCCAAAGCCTTCTCCCCCTTCAAGGAGATGGAAAAGGTCACCGCCAAGGACGTGTTCGATGCCGCGGCCGCCGGGGACGAGAACGCCCAGGCCGTGGTGAACGAGGCCGCCAACGCCCTGGGCTATGGCGCCGCAATCGTGGCCTGCGTCGTCAACCCGGAGATGATCCTTCTGGGCGGCGGCGTGTCCGCCGCGGGCAGCGCCCTTCTGGACCCGGTAGAAGCATCCTTCCAGGCCAACGTGATGAACGCCTGCTCCAAGGTGCGCTTCGCCCAGGCTCAGTTGGGCAACAACGCCGGAATTTTCGGCGGCGCGGCCCTGTTTTTTACCGAATAGGTTCCGACAAATCATATAAGGAGTGATCCACCATGCTGAAATTAGACCTGTCCAAGCTGGAGGGCGTGATCTCTCAGGAGCAGATCAGCGCCATGGCCCCCGAGGTGGAGGCCGCCCACGCCAAACTTTACGACCCCGCCGCTCCCGGCTCTGACTTCGTGGGCTGGGTGCGCCTGCCCGAGAACTACGACAAAGAGGAATTCGCCCGCATCCAGAAGGCCGCCGCCAAGATCCGCGAGGACTCCCAGGTGCTGGTGGTGGTGGGCATCGGCGGCTCCTATCTGGGCGCCCGCGCCGCACTGGAGGTATTCCCCTCCAACGGCCCCGAGATCTGCTTCGTGGGCTGCTCTCTCAGCCCCAACGAGCTGGAGACCGTGATCCGCAAGCTGGACGATCGCAGCTGGTCCATCAACGTCATCTCCAAGTCCGGCGGCACCACCGAGCCCGCCGTGGCCTTCCGGGTGTTCCGTGAGCTGCTGGTGAAGCAGTACGGCGAGGAGGCCAACAAGCGCATCTACGCCACCACCGACAAGGCCCGGGGCGCCCTCAAGACCCTGGCTGACTCCAACGGGTGGGAGACCTTCGTGGTGCCCGACGATGTGGGCGGGCGCTTCTCTGTGCTGTCCGCCGTGGGCCTGCTGCCCATTGCCGTGGGCGGCACCGACATCGACGAGCTGATGTCCGGCGCCCGGGACGCCATGAACGCCTTTGACCAGCGGGATATGTCCAACCCCGTGTGGCAGTACGTGGCCGCCCGGAATCTGCTGTACCGCCAGGGCAAGAAGATCGAGCTGTTCTGCTCCTATGAGCCGTCCTACTCCTTCGTGGGCGAGTGGCTCAAGCAGCTCTTCGGCGAGTCCGAGGGCAAGGACGGCAAGGGCATCTTCCCCGCCTCCGCCCAGTTCACCACCGATCTGCACTCCCTGGGCCAGTATATCCAGGACGGCGAGCGCCACCTGTTTGAGACGGTGATCTATGTGGACGACACCGGCTGCGACATCGCCATCCCCTACAGCGACGACAACGGCGACAACCTGAACTATCTGGCGGGCAAGCCCCTGAGCTTCGTCCGGGAGATGGCCTTCCAGGGCACCCTGGCCGCCCACCAGGACGGCGGCGCGCCCTCCATGGTGCTGCGGCTGGATAAGATGAACGTGCA
Source organism: uncultured bacterium (assembly GCA_947176765.1). Lineage (GTDB taxonomy): Bacteria > Bacillota > Clostridia > Oscillospirales > Oscillospiraceae > Enterenecus. The sequence continues at coordinate 2,033 of CAMWRX010000017.1, read as the reverse complement.
CGCCCTGGGCGAGCTGCTCTACTTCTTCGAGCTGTCCTGCGGCATCAGCGGCCACGTGCTGGGGGTCAATCCCTTCAACCAGCCCGGCGTGGAGGCGTACAAGAAGAATATGTTCGCCCTGCTGGGCAAGCCCTGAATCATCTAAAAAAGAGGAGGAGCGGCAGCCGTAATCGCTGCCGCTCCCTTTTTTTCCATATTTTTATAGCATTGGACTTTAGGACTTTGTAATCGTCCCATCATTTGCAACCCGTATGTAATACATATTAATAGGCGCGATTCCCGGGATATCCTCATCATACGCAGGATTCCGAATCGGGTCCTCCCCAGCCGGGAGCGCGGCGTATTCCCAAACTGCTTTTCCGTTTGAGATATAGTATCCTCCTTCGATGTATGCAACCTGCATTCCCCAAAAAGAATGGCCATTCCGCTCACCGATTTTGATAGCGTCATCAAGGCTAAAGTTCGCCATTTTCTTCAGCGCATCTTGGCTCATGCGATTGCTGTCGGGGATATTAGAGGTGATCTGTATGGCCCCCGCCTTGCCGTCCCATGCCGCTTTTCCGCCGAACAGCGGTACAATGGCCTGCAGCGGCACAAAGGCTTTCCCATTAGTGAACTCCAGGGCAATATCCTGGGGGTTGCCGCCGTTCAAAGTGTATTTGTAATTGTCATAATTCCACCACGATTCCCCATTGATACCACTTGAAAATTCTTTGTTGGCGATGACCAGCGTGTCGCTCTTGGTGGACGCGAGGATAACGGAAGCGTCCGAATTAGCGTACACGGCCACCCCCATGGCTTCCAGCACGTCCCGGAGGGGAACCATGAACTCGTTATCTTCTCTGGAAATGTATGGGTCGGCAGACAGCTTCACCGCTGCGCCGTTTACTTCGATGGTGGGGGTGGGCACAAGCCCGCGATCCTCTATGCCAATTACAAAGCCATAGACATCAAATGTATAAAGCAGCTTTTCATCTGTAAACTTTTCCAAAAGTGCCTTGAACTCACCCTCGGTGACTTTTTTACTGGAAGCAGTATAGGTATACGCAGTATAGAGATATTCATAAGTACCTTCATCAAAAACAGCCGTTTCTTCTGCATATAAATCGTACTCAAGGGTGACGGCATCCTTTCCAAGCCTATAAAACTTATCTATATATTGGTAATATTCCCCCGCGCGCTCGACATACCATCCACTTGCAAATAAATAGAGCTGACCATCCGCTTTGCATAGGGAAAAGTCGGCGACCCTATTCCCTACAAGGGCCTCAAAGGCTCTCTCACAGGACTTCCCGGCGTGTCCGTTAATGTCCGCGTATATTGTCACAATATTGTTATACTTCTCCTCGTCAATTTCAACCGTCAGCAGCTCTACCTTGCCGTCCCCATCCACGTCCACATAGTCGGCGTAGATTAGGCCGGAGCCATGGACATCATAGATTTGTGCGTCACTGATGATCTGCTCGTATTCCGCCTGGAGCGCTTTTGCCTCCGCCGCGCCCGTCCATTGCTCCTCAGCCCAGTAGAGATAGCTCATGAGGTCGGCCCGGAGACAGGATGCGGAGGGATTGAAGCCGACTTCGGCAGACAGCAGGCCGTTTGTCTCGGCCCAGGCCACCGGGCGGGTGAAGTACTGGTTGGACGCGGCAAGGGCTATGGCGCTGCTGCCCACAGCGGCCATGGGCTTGTCCTCGGCCCGCCACAGGAAGGTGAGGGCCTCGCCGTTGGTGCAGAGATTACCCGGATTAAATGTGGTACTGGTGACAATATCGTTTTCATAGGCCCACAAAATAGGTTTGTAGTACCAGTCCGAGGGGGAAATATCGCTGATGGGGTTATACAGAGCCTGGGGCTCTGGCGAACCCATGGCCCGCCACAGGAACGTCATGACCTGCCCACGGGTACAGGCATCGGCGGGGCCAAACGTTTCCCCATCGGAGGCGATGCCGCTCTTATAGGCCCACACCACCGCGTCATAGTAAGGTGCGTCCTCGGGCACATCGGTGTAAGGGATGGGCGGCGGGGTCGGGGTG
>CAMWRX010000016.1 GCA_947176765.1 uncultured bacterium | reverse complement strand
CACCGCAGGCGATCATCTCCGCCAGCCCCAGTCCGGTGGCGGCGGCAATGGCGCCCAGGGTAATAGCGGAGGAGATGGAGATAAAGTCTGGGTTGATGAAGTGCAGCGCCACCAGTGCCACATCCACCAGGGCGGTGGTAATCACTGCTTGCAAAATACCTACCGTGATGGCCTGCTTTCCCATGCTCTTCAGCTGCTCCAGGCGGAACTCGTTTCCGATGGTGAACGCGATGAAGCCCAGCGCCACCTGGGAGATGATATCCAGGCTGGCCACCGACTCGGCGGTGGTGAAGCCTAGGGGCGTCAGCTGAAGCGCGCCCAGGCAGTAGGGGCCCAGCAGCAGCCCCGCCACCAGGTAGGCCGTGACGGCGGGGAGATTGAGCAGCTTGGCCAAACGGGACATCAGCAGCCCGCCTACCATAGAGAAGGAGAGCTGGATCAAAATAGTTTCCATAAAAGACACCTCGATTATGCTAAAAAAAGTGCGAACCCGTATCTGCGCCAACGGGCCCGCGTGGCTTTTGAGCGGTACACACTATAGCACCTTAAAACGCAAAACGCAAGGCGGGATTGAGAAAAAAATAACGAAAATCCGCCCCTCTTCCCGGTCTGATTTTGGAAGGGTCTATCCGGAACCTTTCCGAGCGCCGTCCCTCCGATGGATTTTCTTCCTATCATCAAACAATTTCTTCCGGCAAAACACCTTGCTGTCCATGGGCGGGCATGATATAATGATATGCTTATTCTGATCGGATATTTGTCCAAAAACAGGGTTGACATATTAAAACGTTCGTTCTATGATAGGAACAGGCTATTGAATTGCGCCAAAACACTTGTACGCCGCATTCGCGGCGGCGGGCCATGGGCCCGCTGCTGGTCGCCGGCAAATCACTATACATGGTTATGGAGAATGACTTATGCCAAAATTTGAAGTGGTTTCGGAATACACCCCCAGCGGCGACCAACCGGAGGCCATTGCCGCCCTGGCGGCGGGCATTGAGAACGGTCTGGACGAGCAGACCCTGCTGGGCGTCACCGGCTCGGGCAAGACCTACACCATGGCCAAGGTCATCGAGGCCGTCCAGCGGCCCACCCTGGTGCTGGCCCACAACAAGACGCTGGCCGCGCAATTGTGCGCCGAGTTCCGGGAGTTCTTCCCCAACAACGCGGTGGAGTATTTTGTGTCCTACTACGACTACTACCAGCCCGAGGCCTATATCCCCCACACCGACACCTTCATCGAGAAGGACTCCTCCATCAACGAGGAGATCGACCGGCTGCGGCTGTCCGCCACCGCGTCCCTGCTGGAGCGGCGGGACGTGATCGTGGTGTCCTCTGTGTCCTGCATCTACGGTCTGGGCGAGCCGGAGGACTACGGCAAGATGATGGTGGCCCTGCGGGTGGGGGCGGTCATCAAAATCGAGGAACTGCTGAAAAAGCTGGTGGCCATCCGCTACGAGCGCAACGACATCGCCTTTGAGCGCAATATGTTCCGGGTGCGGGGGGACACCGTCGAAATTTGGCCTGCCTACTGGAAGGACACCGCCATCCGGGTGGAGTTCTTTGGGGACGAGATCGACCGGCTCAGCGAAATCAATGTGGTGACCGGCACCCCCATCCGACGGCTGAACAACATCCCCATCTGGCCTGCCACCCACTACGTCACCCCCAAGGAGAAGATGGACGCCGCCATCCAGGAAATTTACAAGGAGATGGAGGAGCGGGTGGCCTTCTTTGAGAGCGAGGGCAAGCTCATCGAGGCCCAGCGCGTCAAGCAGCGCACCATGTACGACATCGAGATGATGCAGGAGCTGGGCTACTGCTCCGGCATCGAGAACTATTCCCGGGTGATCGAGGGCCGTCCCGTGGGCTCGCCCCCCCACACCCTGCTGGACTACTTCCCGAAGGACTTCGTGCTGTTCATCGACGAGAGCCACGCCACCCTGCCCCAGGTGCGGGCCATGTTCAACGGCGACCGGGCGAGAAAGACCACCCTGGTGGAGTACGGCTTCCGCCTGCCCTGCGCCTTTGACAACCGGCCGCTGAAATTTGACGAGTTTGAGAAGCGTCTGAACCAGGTGGTGTATGTCTCCGCCACCCCCGGCGAGTACGAGCGGGAACGCTCCGGCCAGGTGGTGGAGCAGGTGATCCGGCCCACCGGCCTGCTGGACCCCAAGGTGGAGGTCCGCCCGGTGGACGGGCAGATCGACGACCTGATCGGGGAGATCACCGAACGCACCGCCCGGGACGAGCGGGTGCTGGTCACCACCCTCACCAAGAAAATGGCGGAAAGCCTCACCGGCTATTTGAAAAACGCAGGCATCAAGGTGCGGTATATGCACCACGACATCGACACCATCGAGCGCATGGAGATCATCCGGGATCTGCGCCTGGGTGAGTTCGACGTGCTGGTGGGCATTAACCTACTGCGGGAGGGCCTGGACCTGCCGGAGGTGTCGCTGGTGGCCATTCTGGACGCGGACAAGGAGGGCTTCCTGCGCTCAGAGACATCGCTGATTCAGACCATCGGACGGGCGGCGCGAAACGCCGACGGCATTGTGATTTTGTACGCCGACACTATTACGCCCTCCATGCGGCGGGCTATGGACGAGACGGAGCGCCGCCGTTCGATCCAGGACGCGTTTAATAAGGCCCACGGCATCGTGCCCAAGACGGTGAAGAAGGCGGTGCGGGAGCTGATGGCGCTGTCCGGCGAGGACAAGCCGGACTACAACGACAAGAACCTGTCTCAGATGACCAAGATCCAGCGGATGGAGGCCATCGCCAGCCTGGAGAAGCAGATGAAGGAGGCCGCCAAGATGCTGGAGTTCGAGGTGGCGGCGGCCCTCCGGGATCAGATCATCAAACTGCGGGGAGAAGGAAAATAACGCGTATCTCCCGCCCATCGGGCGGGAGGTATAGCCGGAGGAATAGCGAATGTCCAAACAAAAAGAGGAAAAAACCAACGTTATGCGGGTTTTAGACCAGAAAAAGATACCCTACACCGCCCACATCTATCCCGTCGGCGAAACCGCCCCCGACGGCGTGACGGTGGCCCAAATGCTGGGGCAAGACCCAGAGGCTGTGTTCAAAACCCTGGTAACCAAAGGGGCCTCCGGCGGGTACTACGTGTTCGACATCCCGGGGCCCGAGACGCTGGATTTGAAGAAGGCGGCAAAAGCTGTGGGCGAGAAGTCCATCGCCATGCTGCCCGCCCGTGAGCTGCTGCCCCTGACGGGCTACGTCCACGGCGGCTGTTCCCCGGTGGGGATGAAAAAGCGGTTCCCCACCGTGTTCCATGAGAGCTGCCTGGAACACGAGACCATCTGCGTGTCCGCCGGAAAGGTGGGCTTCCAGGTAGAAGTAAGGCCGGCGGACCTCATCGCCCTGGTGGGCGCATCGACGGCGGATGTGATTGTGGAGGGATAGAGAGATGACATATCAGTCCAACAAAATCATGGCGGAGATGCAGGTACGCAAGTCCAAAAAGCAAAAGGAAAATTTCCGCGCATGGCTGTGCAAGGAGCTGGAGGCGGCGGGGTACGCCCCCACGGTGGAGAAGGGCTTTGCCGCCCGGAACGTGGTGGTGGGCGACCCGGACAAGGCGAAGGTGCTGCTCACCGCCCACTACGACACCCAGGCCGTCCTGCCCATTCCCAACTTCATCACGCCCCGGAACCTGCTTTTCTATCTGCTTTACCAGATTGCCATCGTGCTGCCGCTGTTCATTGCGATAGGGGTGGTGGAGGGCGTACTTCTTGCCTTTGCGCCGGAGGCGGTGCAGTGGTGGCTGATGCCGCTGGCCTCCATGGGTATTTGCGTCTTTTTCATCTGGTGGATCATGGACGGCAAAGCCAACCGGCACACCGCCAACGACAACACCAGCGGCGTGCTCACCCTGCTGGAGACCGCCCTGGCCCTGCCGCCTGAGCACCGGGATCGGGTGTGCTTCGTGTTCTTTGACAACGAGGAAAAGGGGATGTTCGGCTCCGCCGCGTTTTCAAAAAAGCACAAGCAGGTGAAAAAGCACACCACCGTGCTCAACTTCGACTGCGTATCCGACGGGGACTCCATCCAGTTCTTCCCCCAGAAAAAGCTGAAAAAGGACGAGGCCGTCCTCCAGCGCATCGAAGCCGCCTTCCTCCCCACCAGGGGTAAGGACGTGCAGGTGGTGCGCAGTTTCAGTATGTACCCCTCCGACAACGCCAACTTCAAGCGGGGCGCTGGGGTGTGCGCGCTGAAACATAAGAAAGTGATTGGCTACTACATGGACCGCATTCACACCAACAAGGACACCATACTGGACAAGGCCAATATTGCCCTGCTGCGGGACGGCTGCCTGCGGTACATCGCCGGGCTGGACGGATAAGGAGGACAAACCCATGAAATATGAGTGGCTGGACAAATATCTGCTGGACAAACCCGGCGCGGAAAAGGACTACAAGCTGGAGTGGGGCTGGCACCGCTACATGGTGCGGGGCAAGATGTTCGCCGCCGTCTGCTCCCCCCGGGGGATGAAGGACGAGCGCTACAACGACCACGACCTGGTGAATTTGAAGTGCGACCCCCGGCTGGCGGAGGCATTCCGGGAGCAGTATCCGGAGATTTTGCCCGGTTTCTACTGCGACAAGCGGCTGTGGGTGGCCGCCCTGCTGGACGGGGATCTGCCCGACATTGTGTTAAGGGACTTGTGCGATATGTCCTATGAGCTGGTGGTGTCCAAGCTGCCCAAGTACGTCCAGAAGGAGCTGAAGGGCGAGTAATCTGCCCTGGGAAAAGGAGTGTTTGCCGTGGGTTTCCTGTTCTTCACGTTGCTCCTGCTTCCGGCGATGCTACTCTACGTCCTGGTGGGGACGCTGATGGCGCCCTTTATGCCCGTACTCCAGCCCATTCTGGATTGGCTCAATACGCCGGGAGTGCTTTATCTGATCTTCCAAATCATGATCGCGGTCAATCTGCTGCTTTTCGTTGTCCTGCTGGTGGTACGCTTCAAATGGAAGCGGGCTGGAAAACTGGAATGGGGCTACATCCGCAGCGTCCAGGGCTGGCCGCGCCTGTGGCGAAAACTGGTCAGGCTCGTTTTGACCTGGGGGCCCCTCTGGGAGCTGGTCTGGGTCGCGATTCCTTATGTCTTGATACGGGCGGGGTTTGTTCCCCCTGCCCCATAGGCGGACAACAAAAAAGTGTTGACATTAAAAATTTGTTTCATTATTCTATCTTTGGGCCCAAATTCAACAGATACTAAGGAGAAATATCCATGCAGGATAAAATCGTCATCAAAGGCGCGCGAGAAAACAACCTGAAAAACATCGACGTCACCATCCCCCGGGACAAGCTGGTGGTGCTCACCGGCCTGTCCGGGTCGGGCAAGTCCTCCCTGGCCTTTGAGACGCTGTACGCCGAGGGCCAGCGGCGGTATGTGGAGTCCCTGTCCTCCTACGCCCGGATGTTTTTGGGCCAGATGGAGAAGCCGGACGTGGACTACATTGAGGGACTAAGCCCCGCCATCTCCATCGACCAAAAGACCACCTCCAAGAACCCCCGCTCCACCGTGGGCACGGTGACGGAGATTTACGACTACCTGCGTCTGCTGTGGGCCCGGGTGGGTACCCCCCACTGCCCCAACTGCGGCAAGGAGATCCGCCAGCAGACCATCGACCAGATCATCGACCAGGTGATGACCCTGCCCGAGGCCACCCGCATCCAGGTGCTGGCCCCCGTGATCCGGGGCAAGAAGGGCGAGCACAACAAGGTGTTCGAAGACGCGCGCAAGTCCGGCTACGTCCGCGTCCGCGCCGACGGTTCCTTATACGACCTCACCGAGGAGATTAAGCTGGACAAGAACCGCAAGCACTCCATCGAAATCGTGGTGGACCGTCTGGTCATCCGGGAGGACATCACCCGGCGGCTCACCGACAGCGTGGAGGTGGCCTCCAACCTGTCCAGCGGCATCGTCATCATCAACGTGCTGGGAGACGAGGAGCGGGACATCCTGTTCTCCCAGAACTACGCCTGTGAGGACTGCGGCGTGTCCATCGACGAGCTGACGCCCCGTATGTTCTCCTTCAACAACCCCTTCGGCGCCTGCCCCGCCTGCACCGGCCTGGGCAGTCAGATGAAGATCGACCCCGACCGCATCATCCCCAACCGCTCCCTGTCCATCCTGGAAGGGGCCATCACCGCCTCCGGCTGGAACCACATCAAGTCGGACGGCATCTCCCGGATGTACTTCGACGCGCTGGCGAAAAAGTACCGCTTCAAGCTCACCGACCCGGTGGAAAAGCTGTCCGACGAGGTGATGGACATCATCCTCTACGGCACTAAGGGAGAAAAGCTGACCCTGAACTACGATCAGCCCCGGGGCAAAGGCACGCTGTACCAGCCCTTCGAGGGCATCGTGAACAACCTGGAGCGCCGCTACCGGGAGACCCAGTCCGACGCCATGAAGCGGGAGATCGAGGAGTGCATGAGCGAGTGCCCCTGCCCGGAGTGCCAGGGCAAGCGGCTCAAGCGGGAGGCGCTGGCGGTCACCGTGGGGGGCAGCTCCATCCACGAGTTCTGCGAGAAGCCGGTGGACGAGGCGCTGGCCTTCCTGGACACCATCACCCTCACCGAGACCCAGGCCATGATCGCCGACCAGATTTTGAAGGAGATCCGCTCCCGGTTGGGCTTTTTGCGCTCGGTGGGGCTGCAATACCTGACTCTCACCCGTCAGGCGGGCACCCTGTCCGGCGGCGAAAGCCAGCGCATCCGGCTGGCGACACAAATCGGCTCCTCCCTGATGGGGGTGCTGTATATCCTGGACGAGCCCTCCATCGGCCTGCACCAGCGGGACAACGATTTGCTGCTGGGCACCTTGAAGCACCTCCGGGATCTGGGCAATACCCTCATTGTGGTGGAACACGACGAGGACACCATGCGGGCCGCCGACTACATCGTGGACATCGGCCCCGGGGCGGGCGTCCACGGCGGCCAGGTGGTGGCCTGCGGCACCGCCCAGGAGGTCATGGACACCCCCGGCTCCGTCACCGGCGACTACCTGGCGGGGCGGAAGAAGGTGCCCGTGCCCACCGAGCGGCGGCAGGGCAGCGGCCACACCCTCACCATCCGGGGCGCGGCGGAGAACAACCTGCGGCACATCGACGTAGGGTTCCCCCTGGGAACGTTTATCGCCGTCACCGGCGTGTCCGGGTCGGGCAAGTCCTCCCTGGTCAACGAGATTTTGTATAAGCGGCTGGGCGCGGAGCTCAACCGCACCAAGGCCCGTCCCGGCAGACACGACGGCATGGAGGGCATTGAGTTCTTGGACAAGGTCATCGCCATCGACCAGTCCCCCATCGGCCGGACGCCCCGGTCCAACCCCGCCACCTACACGGGGCTGTTCAACGACATCCGGGAGCTGTTCGCCTCCACCCCGGACGCCAAGAGCCGGGGCTACGGCCCGGGCCGGTTCTCTTTCAACGTCCGGGGTGGGCGGTGCGAGGCCTGCTCCGGGGACGGCCTGCTGAAGATCGAGATGCACTTCCTGCCCGACATCTACGTGCCCTGCGAGGTGTGCAAGGGCAAGCGGTACAACCGGGAAACCCTGGAGGTGCGCTATAAGGGCAAGAACATCCACGAAGTGCTGGAGATGACGGTGGAGGAAGCCCTGCCCTTCTTCGAGAATCTGCCCAAGCTATACAACCGGGTCAAGACCCTGAAAGAGGTGGGCCTGGGCTACGTGAAGCTGGGCCAGCCCTCCACCACCCTGTCCGGCGGCGAGGCCCAGCGGGTGAAGCTGGCCACCGAGCTGTCCAAGCAGTCCACCGGCTCCACCATCTATATCCTGGACGAGCCCACCACTGGCCTGCACACCGCCGATGTCCACCAGCTGGTGGACGTGCTCCAGCGGTTCGTGGATAAGGGAAACACGGTGGTGGTCATCGAGCACAATCTTGACGTCATCAAGACGGCGGATTATATTATCGATCTGGGCCCGGAGGGCGGCTCGGGCGGCGGCAGCGTGGTATGCACGGGCACGCCGGAGGAAGTGGCAGCACACCCCGAGAGCTACACGGGCAAATACCTGAAAACGGTGCTGGAGTAAAAGGAGCAGACCATGGAACTGAATCTGCAATGGCTGACGGAGACCATGATGGGGGAGTTCACCCTCACCATGCTGGTATCCATGATCCCGGTGGTGGAGCTGCGGGGAGGCATTCCCTTCGGGGTGGCCGCCGGACTGCCAGTGTGGGCGGCGTTTCTGGCCGCCATGATTGGCAACCTGATCCCCGTTCCATTTATCATCGTCTATATCCGGCGCATTTTCCAGTGGACGCGGAAGAAGCTGCCTAAGCTGAACCGGCTGGTAGACGCGCTGGAGCGCAAAGCCCACCTGAAGGGGCGGCGGGTGACCAAGTACAAATACCTGGGGCTGGCCATTTTCGTGGCCATCCCCCTGCCCGGCACCGGAGCGTGGACGGGTTCAATGGCGGCGGCTTTCCTGGATATGCCATTGCGCCGCGCTCTCCCCTCGGTGATTGCCGGGGTGGTGATCGCCGGCATGGCCATCAGCATTTTGACCTACGGTGTGGCCAGCTTATTTTAAGGAGGAATCCCCCATGTATCTCTATCTGGTGCGCCACGGCCAGTCCACCGGCAATGAGCGGCAGCTGTTTTTCGGCGTGCGGGACTACCCCCTCACCGAGCTGGGCCGGGAGCAGGCAAAACAGGCGGCGGGCAAGCTGGACGAGGTGCAGTTCACCCGCTGCGCGGCCAGCCCCCTGTCCCGGGCGTGGGACACCGCCATGATCTGCACCGAGGGCCGGTTCGTGGTCCCGGAAGCCTGCCCCGCCCTGCGGGAGCAGGACATGGGCGAACTGGAGGGGCTGAGCTGGGGTGCGGCGGAGGCGCGCTTCGGCGACCACATCGGCGTGCTGCTGTCGGACTGGTTCCACACCACGCCCCCCGGCGGAGAGCCGCCCGCCCATATGCTGGCGCGGGTGGGCGGATGCGTGGACGAGCTTGTCCAGCGGGGGGAGGACACCCTGGTGGTTGCCCACAACGGCTCGCTGTCCCTCGTCCTGTACCACCTGGGGCTGGCGGGGGAGCAGGATCTGCTCCGACCGGACTGGTCCTTCCGCCACGGAACCTATTCCGCCGTCCGGGTGGACGAGGGCGGAGCGGAGCTGGTCTGCTTCAATCGGTGACAAAAAACCGTCTGCCGCCATAGAATGCCTCAGTTTTAAAAGGAGGCGGCGGAAATGACGCAGGTATTTCAATTTTTGGCAGTGCTGCTGGCGGCCTTCGGGCTGGTGAGCCTGGGGTGGCTGGCGGTGGGCGCGCTGCTGCTGCCGGGGGTGTGCCCCGCCCGGATGGTGGTAGACGCGAAAGGGGACGGCGGCGGGCTGGAACAGACCGTCAAGGCCCTGTTGTGGCTGCGGCGCGCCGGGCTTTGGTGGGGCGAGGTGGTCATTGAGAACCGCGGCCTGGACGAGGACGGCGCGGCCCTGGCCCGAGCACTGGCCAAACGGAACGGCGTCCATTTCTCCGGCGACGATCCGGATCACGTTTGACGCAAAAACATTTAACAATACATAGGAAACGAGGTATTCAACATGGAATTGAATGAGGCCCTGGCCAAGCTGGCCGAACTGCAAAAGAAGCTGTATGCCTATCAGGCGGCATCCTCCTCCCTGTACCTGGACGGCACCACCGTGGCCCCCAAGGACACCGCCGAGGGCCGGGGCGTGGCCCTGGGCATCCTGGCCGGGGAGCGTCACAAGCTGTTCTCCGCCCCCGAGGTGGGGGAGCTGCTGGACTTCCTGGGCGCCCGCAAGGATGAGCTGGAGCATCCCGTCCGCCGCCAGGTGGAGGAGCTGAAACGCAGCTACGACCAGCTCACCCGCATCCCGGCGGATGAGTACATGGAGTACGCCATGCTGACCAACGAGGCCAGCGACGTGTGGCATCGGGCCAAGGAGAAGAGCGACTTTGAGTTGTTCCGCCCGGTGCTGGAGAAGCTGGTGGCCTTCAACATCAAATTCGCCGGCTACTATGACACCACCAAGGCCCCCTATGACGCCCTGCTCAACGAGTACGAGCGCGGGGTAGATATGAAGTATTTGGACGGGTTTTTCGCCACCCTCCGGGAGCGCATCGTCCCCCTCATCCACGCCATCGGGGAGAAAGAGCAGATCGACGACAGCTTTCTGTGGCGCTCCTATCCCGTGGAGGCCCAGCGGAAGTTCTCCGATTACCTCATGGAGGTGCTGGGGCTTGACCGCGCCCACTGCACCATTGGCGAGACGGAGCACCCCTACACCCTGGAGTTCAACAACAAGGACGTGCGCATCACCACCAACTATGACGAGGGCAATGTGAGCTTCTCCATGTACTCCGTCATCCACGAGGGCGGCCACGCCAAGTACGAGCTGGGCATCTCCGATGATTTGCAGTACACCTGCCTGGCGGGCGGCGTGTCCATGGGCGTCCATGAGAGCCAGTCCAGGTTCTATGAGAATCTGATCGGCCGTTCCCTGCCCTTTATCCAGGCCATCTTCCCCAAGATGCGGGAGTTCTTCCCGGAGCAGCTGGGCAACGTGACGGCGGAGCAGTTCTACCGCGCCGTCAACAAGGCCCAGCCCTCCCTCATCCGCACCGAGGCGGACGAGCTGACCTACTGCCTCCACGTCATGGTGCGCTACGAGATCGAAAAACAGCTCATCGGCGGCACGCTGGAGGTCAAGGACGTACCTGAAACCTGGAACCGGCTGTATAAGGAATACCTGGGCATAGACGTGCCCGACGACAAGCGGGGTTGCCTCCAGGACAGCCACTGGTCCGGCGGCTCCTTCGGCTACTTCCCCTCCTACGCCCTGGGCAGCGCCTACGGCGCCCAGATGCTGCGCAACATGGAACAGGACATCGACGTGTGGGGTCCCGTCTCCAAGGGCGACCTGTCCCAGGTGTCCAATTGGCTGAGGGAAAAGGTCCACCAGTATGGCGGCCTGATGGAGCCCGCCGATGTGGTGAAGAACGCCTGCGGCGACTTCGATCCCACCGTGTTCGCCGATTACCTGGAGAAGAAATACAGCGAACTGTACGGCCTGTAATCAAGCGCAAAAATCAATCGGAACCACAAAACAGCACCCCGGAAGCGGAGCTTCCGGGGTGCTGTTCTGCTCTATGGCTGCTGCCCCGCCCTGAACTTGGACGGCGAGATGCCGAAGTGCCGTTTGAACACATAGCTGAAATAGTTTGGGTCGGCGTAGCCGGTGCGCTCCGCAATGAGGTAAGTCTTTTCATCGGTGTCCTGGAGCATCCGTGCGGCCTGCTCCATGCGCAGGTCGGTGACATAGGCGATGAAGCTTTTCTGGGTCTCCCGCTTGAACAGGGTGGAGAAGTAGGCGGGGGACAGATGGAGATGTGCGCACAGAGTTTCCACGCTCAGCTCCTTGTCGGCGTAGTGCTGGGCGATGAAGCTCTTGGCCCGCTCCACCGTTTTCCATGTGGAATCGCTGCGCTGGCGGTTGAGCTGCTCCCACAGCCGCAGGGTGCACCCCAGCAGCCACTCCTCCAGCTCGTCCAGGGAGCGGAAGTCGGTGATGGACACCATGCCGGTAAAGCCGGAGCCGAAAATCTCCTCCATATCCGCCTCGCCGGCCCGGGCCATTCGGGTGAGGGCGGTCAAGATCTCCAAAAAAAACATATGGCCCTGGGCCAGGGACGGCCGGGCCTCCCGCACCCGATCCATCTGCTGGTGGATGAACTGGGCCACCTGCTCCCGGCTGCCCAGCTTCACGGCGGCGGACAGGGCCCGCTGATCCGCCTCCTCCAGGGTGAGGCAGGCGGATCGTCCCGGCTTCAAATCACCAATGTAAAGCACCTGCTCCGCCCCCATGAGCACCCGGTAGTCCGCCGCGGCGGCGGCTCCCTCCATTGATTCGTGGAGCAGCTCCGGACCCGGGCGGGGCCGGCCCACCCCCACAAATAGGGTCATGCCCAGCAGAGGGACCGCCAACGCGCACAGCCGCTCCAATTCCTCCGTCAGCGCATCAATCTGTCCCTCGTCCTTCATCTGTACCAGCAAAGCCACCATGTCGTTGTAGGGCACGGCACGCAGGGCGCACCCCTCCAGGGAGAAACGCCGCTGGAAAAAGGACTGGACGGCCAACATCTGTAATTCGTCCCGGCCCGTCCCGCCGGTTCCCTCCTGCGCGTCCGCCAGCACCAGCGCCGCCGTCCAGCAGCCCTGGGCCAGCTCGATCTCATATCGGGCGGCCTGATCCGCCACTTGCTCGGGGGGAATGCGGCCGTCCAGCAGCCGGGTGTAAAACAGCTCCCGCAGGAGGGGCAGGCTCTCTTCATACCGGCGGCGCAGCGACTCAAGCTCCCGGCGCTCCTGCCGCTCCCGATCCAGCTGTTCCCGCAGCCGCTCCAGCGCGCCGCAAAACTCCAGGGCGCTGATGGGCTTCAGGAGGTATTCGAATACGCCCAATCCCACCGCCTGCCGGGCGCACTCAAACTCGTCAAACCCGGAGAGCACCACCGTCTTGGTTTCGGGCAGCAGCGGCTTCAGCCTGCGGCACAGCTCCAGCCCGTCCATGCGGGGCATTTTGATGTCGGTGAGCACCACGTCCGGGCGCAGCCGCTGGGCAAGCTCCAGGGCGTCGATCCCGTCGGCCGCGGAACCGGCCAGCTCGAAGCCCAACTCCGCCCAGTTGATTTTGTGGCGGATGCCCTCCCGGGTCTCCTCCTCGTCATCCACCAGCAGAACCCGGTATTCTTCCATCTGCGGCCCACCTCCTTCCCCGCACACAAGCCCGCTTGGCGTTTTGCTCCGCAAAACGCCATCGCCCATGGGCGATGATTCATTATATCACAGACGCGTGGCTCTGAAAATAGAAAATGTCCGCCCGCAAAAACGGGCGGACATTTGGGGCTGTGATAATAGTTTTCTGCGCTTACTTCTTGGCCAGATACTTGCGCAGATCGAGGGCCACGGCGATGATGATGACCAGGCCCTGGGCAATGAAGGTGTACGCGGGATCCAGGCGGAGGAACTGGAGGCAGATCTTCAGCACCTCGAACACCAGCACGCCCACCAGCACGCCGGAGACCTTGCCTACGCCGCCGTTGGCGGACACACCGCCGATGGTACAGGCAGCGATGGCTTCCAGCTCATAGCCATAGGCGGTGGCGGTGGAGGCGCCGCCGGCCTTGGCGCCCACCAGGAAGCCGGCCAGGCCGTACAGCATGGACGCCAGGACGTAAATGCGGATGATGGTGGCGGGCACGTTGACGCCGGCCACCTGGGCGGCGCTCTCATTGCCGCCGATGGCGTACATATACTTGCCGTGACGGGTCTTATTGTAAAGGAACCAGATGAAAAGTCCGATAATAAAAGCGAAAATAGCCAGATAGGGGATATAGTCCAGGAGTTCAATGCCGGTAGCGGTCTTCAGGGTGCCGCTGGCCACGCCCAAGTAGCTCCTTTTGTAGCCGCCCATGGGCTGGTTCCCGGTGGTCACCGAGCAGATGCCGTAGACCACCAGCTGCATGCCCAGCGTGGCAATAAAGGGAGGGACCTTCAAAAACGCGATGATAGCACCGTTGATGGCACCGAACACGGCCATAACGGCCATGACGATGACCATGGCGACGGGCCAGGGAATGTCGGGCAGGTTGGGGAACATCTTGGCCGCGTAGTCCATCTGCTGGAGCAGCATGGCGGACACGCAGGCGGCCAGGCCCACCTGACGGCCGGCGGACAGGTCGGTGCCCTTGATGATCAGACAGCCGGACACGCCGCAGGCGATGATGAACCGGGGCGACACGTTGATGATCAGGTTTTTCAGGTTGCTCTGGCTGATGAAGTTGTCCGAGTTGAAAGCGGTGAACACCGCCAGCAGCAGGATCAGCAGAATGATCGCGTTATCGGACACAAACTTTTTGGGGTTGAACGATTTGATTCTCTCCATGTTTTTCTCTCCTCCTTACTCAAACTGGGTGGCCAGGGCCATAATATTCTCCTGGTTGGCGTCCTTGCCGTCGATGAAGCCGGTGACCCGTCCGTCACACATGACCATGACGCGGTCAGACATACCGATCAGCTCGCTCATTTCGGAGGAGATCATGATCACGCTCTTCCCCTTCTTGGCCAGGTCGGCAATGATGCAGTAGATCTCATATTTGGCGCCCACGTCAATGCCGCGGGTGGGCTCATCCAGGATAAAGACGTCCGGATCACGGGCCAGCCAGCGGCTGATCAGCACCTTCTGCTGGTTGCCGCCGGACAGGGATTGGATCTGGGTTTTGGAGGAGGGGGTCTTGATGGAGAGTTTGGCCACGTTGTCCTGCACCAGCTCCTCAATCTTCTTGTCGTCCAGCATGATGCCCCCGATGAGGTACTGGTTCAGGGAGGCAATGGACACATTGTCCGCGATGGACAGCACCCCCAGGATACCGGTGGCCCGGCGGTCTTCCGTGAGCATGGCGATGCCGGCGTCAATGGCATCCTTGGGCTGGTTGATTTTCAGCTCCCTGCCCTGGTATGTAATCTTTCCAGCAGAGTGGCACCGCAGGCCGAACAGGCCCTCCATCAGCTCGGTGCGCTGCGCGCCCACCAGACCGGCCACACCCAGAATCTCCCCTTTGCGGACGTTGAAACTCGCATGGCGGAAGCTCTTGGGGTTGATGGAGGTGAAGTCCTCCACCTCAAACACCACCTCGCCGGGGGTGTTCGACCGCGTGGGATAGAGGTTGGACAGCTCCCGGCCCACCATCTTGGTGATGATGAAGTCGGTGGTCAGCTCCTTGGCGTTCCAGGTGCCGATGTACTGCCCGTCCCGCATGATGGTGACCTCGTCGCTGATGCGCAGGATCTCGTCCATCTTGTGGGAGATGTACACAATAGATACGCCCTTGCTGCGCAGCTCGTTCACGATGGTGAACAGCGCCTCCACCTCCGCCGCGGTGAGGGAGGAGGTCGGCTCATCCAGAATGAGCACCTTACAGTCGGCGGACACCGCCTTGGCGATCTCCACCAGCTGCATCTGGGACACGCTGAGGGAACCCAGCTTCGCCTTGGGGTCAAAGTTCAGATGAACCTCCTTGAGCACCTCGGCCGCGTCCTTATACATCTTCTCGTGATCCACAAGGAACCCCATTTTCATGGGATAGCGGCCCACATAGATGTTCTCGGCGATGCTCCGCTCGGGGATGGGCTGGAGCTCCTGGTGAACCATGGCGATGCCCCGGTGCAGGGCGTCCAGCGGCCCCCGGATGTGAACCGGCTCCCCTTCGTAGATCACTTCGCCCTCATCCATGTGATAGATGCCGAACATACACTTCATCAGGGTTGATTTGCCCGCGCCGTTCTCCCCCATCAGGGCGTGGACGCTGCCGGGGCGGAGCTTCAGCTGGGCATGATCCAGCGCCTTGACGCCGGGAAATGTCTTGACCACGCCGCGCATTTCCAAACGATATTCTGACAATTCACAATCCCCCGTTTCTTTCTCCGCCTTTACCTCCGGCCTGGCCGGACGGGCGGCGTTATATAAGGCGGGGTGCGTGCGCACAAGCGCCACGCACCCCGCAGAAGCAGCCGCTTCTAAAATTAGTTCATAAAGTCGCCAACGTTATCGGGAGTAACCTTCACGTAGGGAACGTACACGCTCTGGTTGCCCTCAGAGTAGGTGGTGCCGCTCAGCAGCTTCTCCATCTGGTTGACAGCCTCGGTGGCCTGGCCCACGGCGTCGTTCAGCACGGTGCCGGTCATGTTGCCGTTCTTCACCTCGTTGAGGGCGGCGTCCAGGGCGTCCACGCCCACCAGGTAGATGTCCTCGTTGACCTTGCGGCCGGCGGTCTGGATGGACTGGAGGGCGCCGATGGCCATGTCGTCGTTGTTGCAGAAGATGACCTCAATCTGGTTGCCGAACTGGGCCAGGTCGTTGGCGGCGATCTCCTGGCCGCGGTTACGGTCCCAGTCGCCGCGGGTGAGGTTGAGCTGCTCCACCTCAACGCCGGCGTCCTTCAGCGCCTTCACAGAGTACTCGGTGCGCAGCTGCGCGTCGATGTTCTCGGGGTCGCCCTGGATCATGATGTAGGAGACCTTGCCGTCGCCGTTGATGTCGCCCTTGTTGGGGGTGTCCAGAATCAGCTCGCCCTGGAAGGTGCCGGACTGAGCGGCATCGCAGCCGACGTAGACCAGCTTGTCATAAGCGGCCATCTGCTCGGCGGTGGGCTCACGGTTGATGAGTACGGTGGGGATACCGGCGGTCTTGACCTTGTCGATGATGGCGTCAGCGGCGGAGGTCATGACGGGGTTGATGATCAGCGCCTGGACGCCCTGGCTGATAAAGGTATCAATCTGCTCGTTCTGCTTGGCCTGGTCGTTGTTGCCGTCCACGACAGAGACCTTGTAGCCCTTGCCCTTCAGGATCTCCTCGAGGCTGTTGCGGTAGGTGGTCATGAAAGCGTCGTCGAACTTGTAGATGCACACGCCGATGGTGCCCTTCTCGCCGTCACCGCCGGAAGACTTGCCGCCGTCGTCCGTCTTTTTGCTGCAGCCGGCAAACAGGCTCATAACCATCAGGGCAGAGAGCAAGAGCGCAATAATCTTTTTCATCCTCATGTTCCTCCTATTGAAACTTTAGAATTTTCGGGAAAACTACGCTTCCCATATGGTCATTTTAACGGTTTTCTCCAGAGAAGACGATAGAAAATTCTTTGCTCATCTATGAAAAAACTTTGTTTTTCTGTCCTGTCTTGAAAAAGGATACCACTCCGGGGACCGGGCTGCGCTTTGCGGTGGAAACGGAACCGGCATTTCTGCTAGAATCGGTGGCAGACACGTCGCGGCAATTCTACACATTGCACAAAAGCGCTGCAATCAGGCAGCCCAAAAAATTTTACTCGGAAAGAAATTTTTTCCTTCCTTTTAAATATAAAGAATATTAATTCCCCTCCAACCAACATCGTATACAACACTTGACTAAAGCGTTAAAGGTGGTGTATAATGCATAATATGTTTTTGTCTCTTCGTTGCTCTTTTTGTAAGATAGGCATGAACATCCGTCATCGGGCCCGGGCCCGATGGTTTCTCCCCCGCGCGGGGGAGAAACTCGCTTTGGTGAACACAGGGAAACCTGTTTGTTCCAATATATATTAATAGGAGGATAGCAAAACATGAAAAACGCAAAGAAACTGCTGGCTTTGCTGCTGGCGCTGGTGATGTGTCTCGGCATGCTGTCTGCTTGCGGCAGCAAGTCTAACAGCGATGCCGACCCCACCGCCACGCCCGACAGCAACGCCAGCGAGCCCGGCACTGACGAACAGGGGCCCAAGCTGGACACCCTGACCATCGGTACCAGTTACTTTGACGGCAAATTTTCCAGCTTCTTCTACACCAACGCCTATGAGAGCGACGTGCTGAGCTTCATCGTGGGCGGCATGTACGGCACGGATCGCGTGGGCGCCCCCGTGTTCAAGGCCCTCACCGGCGAGACCCGTGCGTATAACGGTGTGGAGTACAAGTATGAGAACGGCGTGTCCGACGTGGACGTGGTGGAAAATTCCGACGGAACCGTTACCTACAAGTTCAAGATGCGCGAGGATCTGAAGTTCTCCGACGGTGAGCCCGTCACCATCGACGATGCCATCTTCTCCATGTACGTGCAGCTGGATCCCACCTTTGACGGCGTGTCCAGCCTGCCCTCCCTGCCCATCGTGGGCCTGGCCGACTACCTGGGCTCCATGCAGCCGAAGGGCAGCCTGATCGCCGCCGCCGGCCCCGACAACACCGACTTCACCTTCTGGACGGAGGCGGAGCAGAACACCTTCTGGAACGATGTCGTGCCCGCTTCCGGCGAGCAGTTCGCCCAGACCATTCTCGACTACCTGGAGGCCAACGGCTACAGCGGCACCGTTGCCGAGCAGGCTCCCAACTGGGGCTATGAGGTGGCGGAGGACGCCACGGTGGCCGACTTCTGGGACGCCATCGTCGATAATTTTGACGGCGACATCGTCACTGCAGTGGATGTCGAGACTGCCGGCACCTCCTTCTGGAGCCTGGTGCCCGCCGAGTATCAGGTGGGTGTCGAGACCGGTGAGGCTGCTCCCAACGTAGCGGGCATCGTCCGCACCGGCGACTACTCCATGGAAGTCACCCTGGAGCAGCTGGACGTGCAGGCCCAGTACCAGCTGGGCATCAGCATCAACCCCATGCACTACTACGGCGACCCCGCCCAGTATGACTACGACAACAACAAGTTTGGCTTCACCAAGGGCGACCTGAGCATCGTGCGCGACAAGACCCCCTCCCCCATCGGCTTCGGCCCCTACACCTTCGTGTCCTGGGAGAACAACACCGTCACCCTGAAGGCCAACCCCAACTACTACCTGGGCGAGCCCAAAATCAAGAACATCGTTTTCCGTTCCATGGACGACAAGGATCTGATCCCCGCCCTGGAGGCCGGCACGGTGGACGTCGTCAGCCCCAGCTATAACAAGCAGGCCGTGGAGCAGATCAGCAAGATCAACAACGGCGAGGGCGTCACCGGCAGCGTGATCACCACCCAGAGCGTGGCCAACCTGGGCTACGGCTACGCCGGCATCGCCGCCAAGAACATCAAGGTGGGCGACGACAGCGGCTCCGAGGCCTCCAAGAACCTGCGCAAGGCCATCTGCACCGAGGTGGCGGTCTACCGCAGCCTGGCCGTGGACTCCTATTACGGCAGCGAGCTGGCCAACGTCATCAACTACCCCATCTCCGACACCTCTTGGGCCGCGCCCCAGGTGACGGACGAGGGCTATCGGGAGGCTTTCTCCGTTGACGTCAACGGCGATCCCATTTACACCGACGGCATGAGTGCCGAGGAGCGCTACGCCGCCGCCCAGAAGGCCGCCCTGGGCTTCCTGGAGGCCGCGGGCTACACCGTCGAGGACGGCAAGGTCACCGCCGCCCCCGAGGGCGCCAAGATGGACTATGTGGTCACCGTGGTCGGCGCCGGTACCGGCGACCACCCGGCGTTCCTGGCCCTGAGCGAGGCCAGCAAGGCCCTGAATGAGATCGGCTTCAACCTGATCGTCAACGACATCAGCGACTTCGCCCAGATGTCCAACGCCGTCAACGCCGGCGAGGCGGAGATGTTCGCCATGGCGTGGAATGCCACCCCCGACCCCGATATGTACCAGATCTACCACAGCCAGGGCGGCTCCAACGAGAAGAGCTACTGGGTGAAGGACGCGGAGCTGGATGAGCTCATCATGGCCGCCCGCAGCTCCACCGACCAGACCTACCGCAAGACCATCTACAAGGAGTGCCTGGACATCGTGGCCGACTGGGCCGTGGAGATCCCGCTGTATCAGCGCCAGAACGCCATCTGCTTCTCCACCGAGCGCATCAACATCAGCACCCTGACCCCCGCGATCACCACCTACTGGAGCTGGTACAACGACATCGAGAAGCTGGAGATGAACTAAACCCCATTTCCCGCACCCGTATGCCGCAGCCCGTATAGGCAAACGCAGAACGGAGGGGAGAGGTCTCTCTCCCCTCCGTTTGCCCTTATTGGAGAAAATGTGCCGCACGCGGACAAATGGTCCGGTTTCGCTTGCCCGCGACCGGGACAGTTTCTGATTTCTGCCACCGCACACCGCCGGCCCCGGCGGAAAAACTATACCAAAGGGGGAACCACTATGCGAAAGTTTATCATCAAACGCCTGCTGCTGTCCGTCGTCATCCTGTTTTTCGTGACCTTCATCATCTATGTGCTGATGCGCTGCCTGCCCACCAGCTATGTGGAGGCGCAGGCCATCCGTCTGGCGCAGCAGCCGGGGTCCAAGCCCGTTGAGGAGTGGATGGCCCAGCTGAAGGCCCAGTACGGCCTGGACCAGGGCATCATTCCGGGCTTCTTCCAGCAGCTGGGGCACTTGCTGCGCCTGGACTTCGGCGACAGCTGGAAGTTCACCATCCCGGTGCTGGAGAAGTTCCGCCAGGTCATCTGGATCAGCTTCGCCATGGGCGCGATCTCCCTGGTGCTGGAGCTCATCATCGCCATCCCGCTGGGCATCATCGCCGCTACAAAGCAGTACTCCGGCACGGACTATACCATCTCCGCCGTGGCCCTGGCGGGCATCAGCTTCCCCACCTTCTTCTTCGCCACGCTGCTCAAGCTGGTGCTCTCGGTGAAGCTGGGCTGGTTTGAACTCAACGGCCTGCACTCCACCGCCGCCATTGTGGGCAACTTGGGCGCGTGGGACACCTTCCTGGACGGGGTCTGGCATATGATCATGCCCATCACCACCCTGGTGGTGCTGAGCATCGGCTCGCTGATGCGCTACACCCGCACCAATATGCTGGAGGTCATGAACGCCGATTACATCCGCACCGCCCGGGCCAAGGGCCTGGACGAGCGCAAGGTCGTCTACCATCACGCCTTCCGCAACACCCTCATCCCGCTGGTGACCATCATCGGCGGCTCGCTGCCGGGCCTGTTCTCCGGCGCCCTGATCACGGAGACCATTTTTGCCATCCCGGGCATCGGCAAGGTGTCCTACGACGCCATGGTGGCCGGCGACATTCCGTTCTCGTTCTTCTACCTGACCTTTATGGCGGTGCTGACGCTGGCGGGCAACCTGATCGCCGACATCCTGTACGCGGTAGTAGATCCCCGCGTGCGCATCTCATAAGGAGGTGAACGAAAGATGAGCAAGGATATAGACAAGCGGGACGGCGTTCAGGAAGAGGAGCACTACTCCCTGAACGATGACCGCCGCGTCAAGGTCCTCTCTCCCGGCCGCCTGGTGGCCAAGCGCTTTTTCCGCAACCGCCTGGCCGTTGTGGGCCTGACCATGCTGGTGATCATGTTCCTGTTCTCCTTCGTGGGCGGCTGGATCGTCCCGTACAGCGAGGACCAGTTCTTTTACACTATGGAGTCCCAGAAAAAGGAGTACGCCGGTGTTACGGAGAACACCGAATACCGCTATCTCATCACCCCGGACCAGGAGCTGCCCACGCTGGTGCGGGCCAACCTGGGCCTGGTGCTGGGCAAGGACGACGTGTTCCAATACAAGGGCGCGAACTATCACATCGAAACCGTGGGCGAGGAGCTCTACCAGATAACCAACGACGAGGGCACCCTGCTGGCCCTGGCCTTCAAGGACATTATCAACCCCACCCAGTCCGGCGCCAGCCTCAGCTATGAGTTCAGCTACAACGCCCTGATGACCTACGCCCAGGGCGGCGGCAGCTTCCAGGCCGACGGCAAGAACTATGATATGACTGAGCACGGTGTCATCACCGAGAACGGCCAGGATGTGGCCGACGTGGGCCGCGTCATCGTCCAGTCCCGAATCAGCGGGCGCAGCATCCCCCAGGCCTTTAAGGACCGGGTAGCCCAGGCCATCGAAAACCACGAGACCGAGTTCACGCTGACGGTGGACGGCCAGGAGCGGGAGTACACCATGACCTACGACCCCGCCAAACTGCTCTACTCCGTGATGGAGGACACCCCCACCCAGGTCTACGACAAGTACGCCCCCCCCAGCCGGATCCATCTGCTGGGCACGGAGGGGAACGGCATGGACGTGCTGACCCGCCTGATGTACGGCGGGCGCGTGTCACTGATTATCGGATTCATCGTCATTATCATTGAGACGAGCATCGGCGTCGTCATGGGGGGCATTTCGGGATATTTTGGCAGCTGGGTGGACAACCTGATCATGCGTATCGTGGACATCTTCTACTGCATCCCCTCCATGCCGCTGATGATCATTCTGGGTTCGGCCATGGATGCCATGCGGGTGGATCCCCAGATCCGGATGCTGTATCTGATGCTGCTGCTGGGCTTCCTGGGCTGGCCGGGCATCGCCCGCCTGGTCCGCGGCCAGATCCTCTCCCTGCGGGAGCAGGAGTTCATGACCGCCACCGAGGCCACTGGCCTGAGCGTGAAGCGGCGCATCTTCTGCCACCTGATTCCCAATGTCATCCCCCAGCTCATTGTCAACATGACCATGGGTCTGGGCTCCATCATCCTCACCGAGGCCACGCTGAGCTACCTGGGCCTGGGCGTCAAGTTCCCCTTCGCCTCCTGGGGCAATATCATCAACGAGGTCAACAACTCCTATGTTCTGACAGAGTATTTGTGGGTATGGATCCCTGCGGGCGTCTGCCTGCTGGTAACGGTCCTGGGCTTCAACTTCGTGGGCGACGGCCTGCGGGATGCCTTTGACCCGAAGATGAAGCGCTGAGAAAGGGGAAGAACAATGGCTAAGAAAAACCATGAGGGCTACCTTTCCGGCAAAGAGGCCCGGCGCATTTCTAAGGAAAACCGCCGCATCACCAATAAAATGGAGAAGCAGCGCAAGCGCAAAAATGTCCCTGAGAGCGAGTATCTCACCACTATGCACGACCCCAACAACGCGGTGGAATTTGATAATCTGCACACCTATTTCTTTACGGACGCGGGCACGGTCCGCTCCGTGGACGGCGTAACCTTTGAGATTCCCATTGGAAAGACCGTAGGCGTTGTGGGTGAGTCCGGCTGCGGCAAATCGGTGACCAGCCTCTCCCTGATGCAGCTGCTCCAGCGGCCCCAGGGCCAGGTCGTGGAGGGCGAGATCCGTCTGAACCTGGGCGACAAGGCCTATGACGTGACCAAGATCCCCAACGAGAAAATGCAGGATCTGCGGGGCAATTATATCTCCATGATCTTCCAGGAGCCCATGACGGCGCTGAACCCGGTGTTCCGCATTGGCGACCAGCTCAATGAGGTCATTGAGCTCCATGACGGCGAGGGCAAGAGCAAGAACGACATCAAGGCCCGCTCCATTCAGCTGCTGGAGATGGTGGGAATCGCCAATTCTGAAGGCGTTTATCAGATGTATCCTCACGAGCTGTCCGGCGGTATGCGTCAGCGCGTCATGATTGCTATGGCCCTGGCCTGCAATCCCCGGATCATCATCGCCGACGAGCCCACCACCGCTCTGGATGTGACCATTCAGGCCCAGATCCTGGACCTGCTGCGCCAATTGAAGGATCGGATCAACTCCTCCATCATGTTCATCACCCACGATCTGGGCGTGATTGCCGAGATGGCGGACTATGTGGTGGTCATGTATGCCGGGCGCATCGTAGAAAAGGGAACCGCCGAGGAAATCTTCGCCCATCCTGCCCATCCCTACACCATCGGCCTCATGGCCTCCAAGCCTGTGGTGGGCAAGAAGGTAGATTCGCTCTATTCCATTCCCGGCAAGGTGCCCAACCCCATCAATATGCCCGACTATTGCTATTTTAAGGACCGCTGCGAGATGCAGTGCGAGGGATGCCGCGGGGAGTATCCCCACGAGGTAAGCATTTCCCCCACCCACAAGGTGAGCTGCTACCGCTACTATGAGGACAAGAAGGGAGGGGCTGAAGCATGAGCGTCAATAAAGGTCTGGCTGGCGGCGCCGGCCGTTTCCATCCCGGCGATCCAAGCGATGAGGAGCGCAGGAAGGCGGAGCAGGAAAAACGGGAAAAGAGGCTCAAGGAGGCGTCGAATCCCCCGGCAAAGGGCGATCTGCAAATCTCCCATGATTTTGAGCCCGTGACCTACGATCCCCAGTATATCCTGATGGTCAACGCGCTGAAGAAGTATTTCCCCATCAAGGGCGGTCTGATGTCCAAAACCGTCGGTCACGTGAAAGCGGTGGACGGTGTTACCTTTAACCTGAAGCGGGGCACCACGATGGGCCTGGTTGGCGAGTCTGGCTGCGGCAAGACCACCACCGGACGCACTATCCTGCGCCTGTCCGGCCCCAAGACCAGCGGCCAGGTGCTCTTCAATGGGCAGGAAATCTATGACCTGTCGCCCAAGGAGATGCGCGACCTGCGGACCAAGATGCAGATCATTTTCCAGGATCCGTTTTCTTCCCTGTCCCCCCGTCTCCCCATCGGCGAGATTATCGGCGAGGCTGTTCGGGAGCACGGTCTGGTTCCGGCGGCAGAGTTTGACGATTACATTGACCATGTCATGGACAACTGCGGCCTCCAGCCCTTCCACAAAGACCGCTATCCCCACGAATTTTCCGGCGGCCAGCGCCAGCGTATCTGTATTGCCCGCGCTCTGGCTCTGAATCCCGAGTTCGTGGTGTGCGACGAGCCGGTGTCCGCGCTGGACGTGTCCATCCAGGCCCAGATCATCAATCTGCTGAAGGAACTGCAGGAGAAGTATTCCCTGACCTATCTTTTTATCTCCCACGATTTGTCCGTGGTGGAACACATCTCCAACACCGTGGGCGTCATGTACCTGGGTAATCTGGTGGAGTACGGTGCCACCGATGACATCTTCCGTAATCCGCTGCATCCCTATACCGAGGCACTGTTCTCCGCCATTCCCATCCCCGACCCGAAGGCGAAAATGAACCGCATCGTGCTGGAAGGCTCTATCCCCTCTCCGTCGAACCCGCCCTCCGGCTGTAAGTTCCACACCCGCTGCTCCCACTGCACCCAGCGGTGCAAGGAAGAGGCGCCCCGCCAGATTGAGGTGGAGCCTGGGCACTATGTGGTCTGTCATCTGTTTGACAAGTAATGGCAAAAAAAGTTTACGGTGATGATGATGGGCGCACCATCGCGGATATGAGCGGGATCCAGCGCCAGCCCCTCTTTTTTCCCCGCCTGCCCAAGCGGGATCTCCCTGCCCCTCCGGCGCAGCCTGAGCCTGATCGTGACCGTCCATGGGAAACGTCGGAGCTAAGCCCCGAGGAGCGCCGGTGGTATATCCTGGGCGCGCTGAAGGCCTCCATGCTGGTTGCTCTGGCGTTTATCGGAGGACTGGGACTGGTTGTCCTGTTATTCTATCTATTTGCTTGAAAACTGCCGTCGGGCCAACGCTCGACGGCAGTTTTTTCGTTTTCCCAGCAAAGGCCAGGCAGGCCAAGAACGCCGGAAAAAAATTTTTGTTTTTCTCTTGACAGACACTCTTATTCCTGCTAAAATATCTATTGTTCGTTGCGAGTGTAGCTCATCTGGTAGAGCGCCACCTTGCCAAGGTGGAGGTAGCGAGTTCGAGCCTCGTCACTCGCTCCAAAATAAAAGCGCCTGCTTTGCAGGCGCTTTTATTTTGGCTTCCGACCGAGCTTTTCAGCAAATTCACCATTGCGTCCCACCCGCGACGCTGATATAATATCTTTACTTTACATCGTCAAAGGAGCGATCCTTATGCTGGACATTAAAATCACCCGCGCTGAAACCTTGAAGCCCCAGCCCGATCCCGACACCCTGGTGTTCGGCCGGACCTTCACCGACCACATGTTCCTCATGAACTACGATGCCGGCCAGGGCTGGCACGACCCCCGGGTCGTCCCCTATGGCCCCCTGCCCTTTGAGCTGTCCTGCATGGTGTTCCACTATGCCCAGGAGATTTTCGAGGGCATGAAGGCCTACCGCACCCCGGACGGCAAGGTGCAGCTCTTCCGCCCCTATGAGAACGCCAAGCGGATGAACTCCTCCTGCCGCCGTATGTGCATCCCCGAGATTCCCGAGGATGACTTCGTCCAGGCCGTCAAGGCCGTGGTGGGCGTGGACCAGGCTTGGGTGCCCGGCAAGGTGGGCACCTCCCTGTATATCCGCCCCTTCATCATCGCCACTGACAACGGCCTGGGTGTCCACGCCTCCCACAGCTACCTGTTCGCCGTCATCTGCTGCCCCGTGGGGGCCTACTACCCCGAGGGCATTAACCCCGTGAAGATCTACGTGGAGGACGAGGACGTGCGCGCCGTCAAGGGCGGCACCGGCTTCACCAAGTGCGGCGGCAACTACGCCGCCTCCATCCGCGCCGGGGAACGGGCGGAGGAACAGGGCTTCTCCCAGGTGCTGTGGCTGGACGGCGTCCACCGCAAGTACATTGAGGAAGTCGGCTCCATGAACGTCATGTTCAAGATCAACGGCACCGTCATTACCCCGGAGCTCACCGGTTCCGTTCTCCCCGGCATCACCCGCAAGAGCTGCCTGGAGCTGATCCGCGGCTGGGGCATCCCGGTGGAGGAGCGGCTCATTTCCGCCCAGGAGCTGTTCGACGCCGCCCAGGCGGGCACGCTGGAGGAAGCCTGGGGCACCGGCACCGCGGCGGTGGTATCCCCCATCGGCCTGCTGGCCTGGGAGGACCGCAAGGAGACCGTCAGCGGCGGGAACATCGGCCCGCTGACCCAGAAGCTGTATGATACCCTCACCGGCATCCAGTGGGGCACCGTGGAGGACACCCACGACTGGATCGTGCCCGTTGAGTAAACTGAACATTGAACAAAAACCCCGGACGGCGTACCGTCCGGGGTTTTTTAATTCATCGGTTGACTTGGCGCACCTCCGTTCGGCCCACAAGCCAGTCGATGGACACTTCATAAAACTCCGCAATCGCTAGCATGGTATCTCCCCGGGGTGTTGCCCCCAGCTCCAAGTCCTGATAGCCCCGCATGGACAGTCCCACCTGTGCGGCTACATCCGCTTGGGTCAAATGCCGTTCACTCCGCAGGGCGCGGATTCGTTCTGCAAACATAAAATACCCCCTTGACATACAGTTTTCTGTGTGCTATCCCGAGCACATAGAAAACTGTGCATTCAGGAGGGATGCCATATGGAACCTGAAATTCCTATGGTAACAGAAATGTTCTATGGCTATTTCGTCACCGCACCCAATCCAGACTTCTGGCCCGAATATCTTCGGAAAGACCCAGTAAGAGGCCACGGTCTGTGGTCATTTTATCAGGGGGTGCAGCTGGGTGTTCAGCTGGCTGATGCTTGCTTAGAAAAGCTATGATTTCCTACACTTTGGGGAACTCCTTCGCCGCCCCGATGAACTCCCGGAAGAGCGGATGCGCCCGGTTGGGCCGGGACTTCAGCTCCGGATGGAACTGCCCCGCCACGAACCAGGGGTGATCCGGCAGCTCCACCATCTCTACCAGCCGCCCGTCCGGAGACAGGCCGGACAGGGACAGCCCCGCCTTTGTCAGCGCCTCCCTGTAGTCGTTGTTGAACTCATAGCGGTGGCGGTGGCGCTCGTTGATCTCCTGTGTGCCATAGATGGACGCCGCCAGAGAGCCCTCAGCCAGCCGGCAGGGGTAGCTGCCCAGCCGCATGGTGCCGCCTTTTGCCGTCACCCCCACCTGGTCGGGCATGAGGTCAATGACGGGATAGGGCGTCTGGGGGGCCAGCTCGCTGGAGTGGGCCCCCGTCAGCCCGCACACGTTCCGGGCGAACTCCACCACCGCCATCTGCATCCCCAGGCAGATGCCCAGGAACGGGACTTTATTCTCTCTTGCGTACCGAATGGCCTCGATCTTGCCCTCAATGCCCCGGTCGCCGAAGCCGCCGGGCACCAGGATGCCCTGGGCCCCTGCCAGCAGGCCGTCCACGGTGTCGGGCGTGACCTCCTCCGAGTTCACCCAGCGCACCTCCACCGACACGTCGTTCTCAATACCGCCGTGGGTGAGGGCCTCCACCACCGACAGGTAGGCGTCGTGGAGGGCCACATACTTGCCCACCAGTGCGATGGTTACAGTGCCTTTGGGATGCTTGGCCCGATGCACCATGGTGGCCCACTCGGTCAGGTCGGGCATATGGCAGATCAGCCCCAGCCGCCGCACCACCACGTCGGCCAGCCCCTCCCGCTCCAGCATCAACGGCACTTCGTACAGAATGTCGGCGGTCAGGTTGGGGATGGCGTGATCCTCCGGGATGTTGCAGAACAGGGAAATCTTGTCCAAAATATCCTTGGGAATGGGGTAATCGCTGCGGCACATGATAACATCTGGTTGAATCCCAAGGGATAACAACTCTTTGGCGGAGTGCTGGGTGGGCTTGGACTTCAGCTCCCCGGAACCGGGGATAGACACGATGAGGGACACATGGATAAACATCACGTTCTGCCGTCCCCGCTGGGCGGCCACCTGCCGAATGGCCTCCAGGAAGGGCTGGGACTCGATGTCGCCCACGGTGCCGCCGATCTCCACGATGGCCACGTCCACGTCGGGGGCCTCCAGGGAGTAGATGTGCCGCTTGATCTCGTCGGTGATGTGGGGGATGATCTGCACCGTACCCCCCAGGTAATCCCCCGCCCGCTCCCGGTTCAGCACGTTCCAGTACACCTTGCCGGAGGACACGGAGGAGTTGAAGGTCAAATTCTCGTCAATAAACCGCTCGTAGTGGCCCAGATCCAGGTCGGTCTCCGCCCCGTCGTCGGTGACGAACACCTCCCCGTGCTGATAGGGGGACATGGTGCCGGGGTCTACATTTAAATAGGGGTCCAGCTTCTGCACCCGCACCCGCAGGCCCCGCTGCTTCAGCAGCCGCCCCAGGGACGCCGCCGTAATGCCCTTGCCCAGCCCGGACACCACGCCGCCGGTGACAAAGATGAATTTCGTACCCGTTGCCATAACAATTCCTCCCGCGCGGCAGGCGCGGCCCCATTGCGCCGGGCGCCCTTGCCCAGCCCTGCCGGTTTTTTCAATCATTAACCGTTTTATTTTACGCTTTGGGCCGGGACAAGTCAAGAGTAAGGCCGAACCCTCTTTTTTTAGATCAGGGCTGCTGATGCTTTGGTTTTTGAATTCTTTGCCAAAGTGTCAGAACGGGCAATTACCCATAACGGATAACTGCCCGATAAACTGGAAATTATTGAGTTAAACTTTATCCAAAGTAAATACAATTTCTGATTTCCCATTAGGATCTTCATATTTACTACAATAAGTTTCGAAGCCAAATATGCTTTGCTTTGTATCATCCTCTACTTTTAATTGTTCAATATTTCTTAGATGTAACATCAAACGATCCTTGACATATTTTTCATTGCTGTGCCCACATATATATTCTCTGAAATCCAATTCCAACGTATTCTTGATTGTTTCGTATAAATCATTCATCAATAATGATCCATAATTAAACAGCCACAATCCCTCATTCAAAGCGTCGCCTGCAATCAAAAGTTTTTTTGCTGGTATTAAAAAACCAGCAGAGCCTTTTGTGTGCCCCGCTAAAGAAACTACGATAATATTGATATCTCCTAACGAAATTTTCTGACCAATTCGTATTTCTTTCAGATCATATGTCCTTGGTTTCTTTTCTTCAAAATACTGTATTACGTCCCATTCTTCCTGCAAAGCATAAACAGTATCAAACCAATGATTTCCACCGATATGGTCTGGATGTCCATGGCTGTTTATCACTATGTATGGAGTGGATATATTTTTCTCGATAAAGGCTCTCAAATTACGCCTCCCATATCCTGTATCTATCAGGACGGCGAGCTCACTCCCCTTCACAAGTGTACAATATACACCGTCGTCCTCCGCAATCTGCCATACATTGTCATAGATTTTTGTGTATTTATACATTTCATCACTCATAATCATCACCCCAAATTCCGATTTTGCGCTCTAAAATATTATCATAAGCATCCAGCAAATTCAATACGAGTTGGTGAAACTGCCAGTGTTTTATCCCAGCAGCCATTATCTCAAAAGAGGCGCCGAACTGCCGCCTTCCCAAAACTTTTTTCTGATTTGCACCAAAAGAGGGTGGTAATTTACAAAAAAATGTGGTAAATTAGTAATAGATTACCATTCAATCCCTGAGGCGCACCGCCCCGGGACAATTTTATGAGGAGGAACACAGACATGGGCACTATGAACGGCAAAACTGTCATCATCACCGGCGCCGGCCGGGCTGTCCTCAGTGACGGCACGAGCTGCGGCTCCATCGGCTACGGCATTGCCACCGCCTTTGCCAAGGAGGGGGCCAACATCGTCATCACCGGGCGGAATGTGAAGAAGCTGGAGGACGCCAAAGAGGAGCTGGAGCGGCTCTACGGCGTGAAGGTGCTCCCCGTCCAGGCCGACGTATCCGCAGGATCGGACAACAAGGCCGTGGTTCAACACGTGGTGGATGAGACCATCAAGGCCTTCGGCCGCATCGACGCGCTCATTAACAACGCCCAGGCCTCCGCTTCCGGCGTGACCCTGGCGGATCACTCCACTGAGCAGTTTGATCTGGCTGTCTACTCCGGCCTGTATGCCGCCTTCTACTATATGCAGGCCTGCTACCCCCATCTGAAGGAGACCCGGGGCTCTGTCATCAACTTTGCCTCGGGCGCCGGCCTCTTCGGCAACTACGGCCAGTGCGCTTACGCCGCCGCCAAGGAGGGCATCCGGGGCCTTTCCCGGGTGGCCGCCACCGAGTGGGGTCCCGACGGCATCAACGTGAACGTGATCTGCCCCATTGCCTGGACCGCCCAGCTGGAGAACTTCCAGAAAGCCTATCCCGACGCCTTTAAGGCCAACGTGAAAATGCCTCCGATGGGCCACTACGGAGACCCCGAGACTGAGATCGGCCGGGTCTGCGTTCAGCTCACCAATCCCGACTTTAAGTATCTCACCGGCGAAACTCTCACCCTGGAGGGCGGCATGGGCCTGCGCCCGTAAGCAGACACCCCAAAGCGATAAAGGGAGCGCACGCATAGCGTGCGCTCCCTTTTTTGACTCGTTGTTATACAGAATACCCCTTCAGTTCCTCTAAAAATTCCCGGTATTCCTCCTCAGACCAGTAAAAGGTCAGCTCATCCTCCGTAAATTCCGCCGGGCTGTACCGCATAAAGTCTGCGCCGATGTCATAGTCAAACCTTTTCAATACCGCTTCCGCGAATTCCCGGAAAAACATCCCGATCCCGGTGATCACATTCCTGTCCTCCACGATTCCCCGATGTATAAAATTTTCCTGTTCAACAAATGGGAATACCTCGGCCATCTGCATGAAGTAGCCCGACGTGAACTTTTTCCCGTTCAGCACCCCCGCCTTGGATAGCAATATAGGGGAGGATGAGATCGCCGCAAATATGACGTCCGAACCGGCCCCGGCCCGCAGAAACTCGATCAGCTTCTCATCGAACAGCGCGGGCAGCGGATTGATTGTTCCCGGCAGGATGACGCAGTCATAGTCCGTGACCCTCGCGTCAGCTGTGGTTTTGGTGGGCAGAACCCGCAGTCCTTCTTCACTCCGGTACTCCCTGTTTTCCGTTGCGATAAAATCAACCGTCTCGCCAAACCAAACCGTCAGAGCGGAGGTAAGACAGGTGATCTCCTGCAAGGAGAAGTCAGGGTACAGCATAACCGCAAATTTTCGCATTTCATGTTCCTCCTTTAATGTTCAGACAGGCCGTTTTCGGTCAGCTCCACCACCCGGGTGCACACCTGATCCAAATACAATCTGTCATGGGATACACTGATGATAACCCCGGGGAAATCCGCCAGCACCCGCCGGATCACCGGCGCGGACAGAGGCGAGAAGTTCCGGGTGGGCTCGTCCAGCACCAGCACGTTGGCCCCATTGAGCACCATGGCCAGAAACAGCAGCTTGGCCCGCTGCCCCCCGGACAGTCCCGCCGCAGGGTGCTCCATCTCCTCCGCCTTGTACTTCATGTTCCCCAGCAGGGTGCGGGCCCGGGTCACATCGTCCCGGTGCCCCGACGGGGCCAGCAGCTCCACCGGGGTTTTGTCCCCCAGCAGCAGGTCGCCGTAGTCCTGGGGCATATAGGCCGAGCGCAGGTCGGCCCGGGGCAGCAGCTCCTCCGCCACCAGCTTCAACAGGGTGGATTTGCCCGCGCCGTTGGCCCCCACAATGCCGATTTTCTCTGGCCCGGTAACCCACAGGCGCACATTTCGGGACAGCACCCGCTCCCCGGCGGCCAGCTCGGGCAGATCCATTCTCAGCACCGTCTTGCCCGCCGGGAAAGCCGAACGCCCCTCATCAAAGGCGGTGAGGATGGCCTCCTCCCACTCGGGCATGGCGGTCATGTTCTCCTTCTCCCGCTCAAACCGGCGGCCTATGGACTGTACCACGTGCATTTTCTTTTTCAGCAGCCGTCCGCCGTGGGGGTCCTGCCGGGTGATGGTGGCCTGCTGGTGATCCACCTTGTCCCGGATCTGACGGTACTTTTCCATTTTCGCCTCATATGCCCGCCGCTCCTGACCGGCCACCTGCTCCTGGTGAGCAAAGCCCGCCTGCCGCTGTTCCACGTACTGCCCATACCCCATCCGGGACACCGTGCACCGGGACACGGTGCGCCGCCGCAGGCGCTCCAGGTGGATGATGACGTTGGCGGTGCGGGCCAGCAGCGTCTCGTCGTGGGAGATATAGAGCACAGGTACTTTACACCCCAGCAGGAACCCCTCCAGCCACTCCAGGGTGGCCAAATCCAGGTCGTTGGACGGCTCGTCCAGTAGCAGCACGTCGGGGCTGTCCAGCAGCAGCAGGGCCAGCCGCAGCTTCACCCGCTCCCCGCCGGACAGGGTGGACATGGGCCTCCCGTCCCAGAACAGGTCGGCGCTCAGCCCCATCTGCCGGGCGGCGCGGTCTAAGGCTTTCGGGTCTGCTTCCTCGAACGCCGGAACCCGCTGGCAGAACTCCCACACGGGCAGCTTCAGCTCGTCCGGG
Source organism: uncultured bacterium (assembly GCA_947176765.1). Taxonomy (GTDB): domain Bacteria; phylum Bacillota; class Clostridia; order Oscillospirales; family Oscillospiraceae; genus Enterenecus. Next base: position 11,788 of record CAMWRX010000016.1, on the reverse strand, counting down.
GTCAGCTCCTGGGCAAGATAGCCTTTCCTTAAGCCCTTATCCACGATCTCCCCCGTCCACTCCACATAGGGCTCCACCAAAGTGGGATCGTACAGCAGCTTGAGGACGGTGGACTTGCCGTTGCCCTCCTCGCCGATGAGGGCCGCCCGGTCGCCGGGGGCCAGGACAAAGGACAGCCCTTCCACCAGGGTGGTCAGGTCTTTTTTATGGGTGACGGTGAGATTTTTCACCTGTAACATACGCATCCGCTCCTTTTCGTATTGCGCATCAAGTCCGGTTGCCCCGCAGGGGCGAGGACTTGGCGCATCCTGTTTTTTGCTATGCGAAGGCATAGCAAAAAATCCGTCTTTCCTGGCGGAAAGACGGATTACATGACGAAAAGGCAGGGGCGTGACAATACGTCCCCGGTCAAGCAAGCCGCCCTTCGCGCCATGAAAGCTTAGACCCATCAAAAAAATGGGTCTTAACTCAGTGTTCACAGCTTGAAGTTCGACTTACTTGCGCATCTTTTCACCCTTTTCGGTTTTTTCTGAATGCCATTATTTTCCCCGCCCGAAGGGGGAAAACAAATTACATCCGCAAATTAGTATAGCAGGGTTGGGGCGGCCTGTCAACTCCCAGCCTCACACCTCCCGATTGTAGATGGCGGCCACTGCCTTCCGGCCCCGGAACATGAACAGCCACACCGCGAAGAAGGTCATACCGCTGAGCAGCAGGCACACCCGCCGCTCGGGCATGATCTCGGCCAGACTGCCCGCCAGCAGGGTGCCGGTGACGCCCCCCAGGGAGGTGAGCATCTGGAAGGTGCCGTTGAACCGGGCCCGCTTGGTGTCCGGGATATAGGACTGGGTGGAGGCAATCCGGATGTTGTAGGAGGTCATGCCCAGCAGGCCGTAGAAGAAAAAGGCAGCAGCCATGGCGGGTATGGGCATATACAGCACAGTCCCCTCCAGCACATCCACCACCAGATATACCACAATGGCGATGGTAAACTTTTTCTCCGTGGGAAATTTGACCTTATAGTGGATCAGCCCGCCCAAAAAGCGCCCCGCCACCGCGAAGTTGGACACAATGGTGTACAGCGTCACCGCCGCCACCGGCCACGCGAGGAACAATGCGGCGTTGCTGCGGAAAAAGGGCAGATGAAGGCTGTTCCCCCCATTTCCCGAAATGCCGGACACCATGAAGTACAGCGTGATGACCAGCAGGCCGCGCTCCCCCCTGATGTAATCCAGCCCCTCCTTCAGGTCCCGGCCAAACCGCTTTACCGCCCCCATGCCGTCCGCCGGGGGGGCCTTGTCCATGTGGGTCTCCTGATAGCGGATGGTGCGCTCAAAGCAGGCGGCGATGAGGAAGCACAGGGCGTTGAAGGCAAACAGCGGGGCGCTGCCCACCTGTTCATAGACCAGGGCAGCCAGGGGGGTGGACATGGCCGCCAGGGGCCAGAGCATACTGGAAATGGAATATGCCCTGGAATAATTTCCCTCGGTAATGAGGTTAGGGTAGAAGCTTTCGTAGGCCACAGCGTACACCGAATTGATGGCCCCCACCAGCAGGCAGCACCCCAGCAGCAGCGGATAGCTGAACCACCCGCCCCGCAGCAGCAGGAACAGGCCGAAATAGATCCCAGCGGACAGGAAGTCCAGCCGGTAGATCACCTTTTTCCGGCTCATGCGGTCTAAGTACGGCCCCGCCAGGATGGGACACACCAGCATGGGCAGCTGGTAGCACACGATAAACAGGGAATAGAGGAAGGTGGAGCCGGTGTAGTCCAGCACCATGATGCTCAGCGCAAAGCCGGACAGGGCGTTGCCGATCATGGACACCACGCTGCCCAGGGTGATAATCGTGAAGTCCCTCGTCCACAGGCCCTGCTTTGGTTTGGTTGGTTCCATAGCGCTCCTTTCTCACGGGTGGTCCGCAGTCAAGCAACCCCGTCCGGGTATGCTTGCGGAATTGGTTCAGGCCAAATTGGCGTCGATGTATTGGAGATAGGGCTTCCCGTTTATCTCCTCGGGATGGGTCAGATACCACGCGAAGGATTCCCGCAGCCCTTCTTCCAACGGCTTCGTCTCCGGCATCAGACTCTCCTGGGCGGCCACGTCCAGGCAGTACTCGTAGTCATAAAAGCTGAAATAGTTCCTCTGCTCCACGCCGCTGTCCACCCGGACAAACTCGGCCTGCTTTCCCGCCGCCTGATAGCACAGGGACACCCAGTCGCGGACAGACACCGTCTCCTTATTCCCCACATTGAATATGTGCTGGGCCGGCTTTTGCTCCAGTATGATGTCCATGAACCGGCACAAATCGTCCACATGGAAAAACTGGAGCCTCATCTCCCCGTCCCGGGGTAAGTAAAATTTCCTGTCCTTCAGCGCGCATTCGAACACAAACGCCTCCCGGTACAGGTTGTTCTCCGGCCCGTACAGGTATGGCGGGCGGAGGATGTAGGCGTTGGGGGCCCGCTCCATCAGGGCCCGCTCCGCTTCTATTTTGTTGGTTCCATAAACTCCCCAGATTTGGTTCGCGCCCAGCTCCGTGTCCTCACGGAAGGGCTGGGGAGCGTACTCCGGGTAGACGGCGCTGGAGCTGATCAAAATATAGTCGTCAAAGCCCCCCACCGCGTCCAGCAGTCCGTTGACATCCTCGGCGGTGTAGGCTGTAATATCGAAAATCACGTCAAAATGATATTGGCGCAGCTGGTCGCCCAGGCTGTGCCTGTCCGCCTCGATCAGCGTGACGCCCTCCGGCTGCGCCCTGCTGTTCCGGTTCAACACAAATACGTCATATCCTTTTTTGACATAGTACTCCGCCGCGTAGCGGCTGGCAAACACGGTTCCCCCGGTAATCAGCGCGGTTTTCATCGTCGTTTCCCCCGTCCATTCTTGATCTGTCTCCGGCCACGGCCTCCATTCTAGCACAGGCCACAGCCCGATTCAAGCCATCCCGGCGAAATTGGCGCAGCCTGCCATGCCGCTCACAGGGGCGCATTGGGCTCCGTCCCGTCGTCGGGGCGGAAGGCCGGCACCGCCTGGGGCCGCCGGACATAGTCCGCCAGCCCGGCCAGGGCATCCTCCCCCTGGAGGGCAAGTGTCCCGTCCCCCTCCTCCACCTGGAGGGAGAACCCCTCCCGGTCGGCTTGGAACAGGGCCGCGCCGGGGACGGGGCGGTCCGCCACCTCGTATCCCATCCGCTCCAGCGCCAGGGTGAGGGCAGCGGGGCCGACAGCGCACACCGTCCCCAGCCCCCTTTGGTACTTTCCCGCCCGGTGGGCCGCCCAGGCGCAGTCCGCCCCAACCAGCAGATCCCATTCCCCCGTACATGGTTTGGCCGCCCCATCCGTCTCCACGGGGGTCAGGCGCTTGCCCTGTCCGTCCATGAGGAACAGCTCCACCTGCTCGCCCTCCTGCCGGACGAACAGGGAGGCGGGAAATCCATAGTACTCCGCCAGCCACGCCCCACAGGCGGCGCAGCCGCCGTCGTGGAATTTTGCCTCGCCTCCGGCCAGGGCCACGCCGCAGCCCGCCGCCCGGGCCAGCGCCTTTGCCAGCTCCCCGCCGCCGCTGCCGATGGCCACCGCGCCCAGTCCGCCCAGCCGCAGGCCAAGCTCGTAAAATTCCCGTCCCAGCTTCTTTCGATCCATGGGATTCCCTCCAATTCGGGGGTGGTCACGTCCCCGTTTTTGGAAAGTCTCCCCACTTTTCGGCCGGCTTATTCCTGCCGCGCCCCCTCCTGGGGCGCTTCCTCCGCCGCGTTTTCTTCCGCCTGCACCTCTTGAGACGGCCGGTTTCGGTACAGCGCCGCCGCCCGCTCCAGCCGCGCGGCAAACTCATCCACCGCCCAGTCCGGGCCCAGTACCTCCACCCCCGGCCCCAGGCCGAACAGCCAGCCCCACAGCGGCGGGCTGACCACCAGATCCACCGATGCGGTGAAATGCTCCTCCCCATCGGGGATCAGGGCAACCTCCAGCCCAAAGCGGTCGATGAGTACCCCGGCCAGCCGGTTCTCGCACCGCAGCCGCAGCCGGCAGGGCGTCCCCGCGAACATCCCGAAGTGCTTCCGGGTATAGCCCTCCGCCGTCCAGTCCCCCTGGGGGTGGCCCTTCATGCCGGTGACGGTGATGTCCGCCATCTTGTCCACCCGGTAGTGGCGCACCTCTTTCCGAAGCTCGTCCCACCCGGCCGCGTAGTAATTCTCGCTGTCCCAGATCAGACCATAGGGGGTGAGCTTGTACCGCGCCCCCTCCCGGCGGAACACCCGCTCCCTCTTGGCGTTGTACTCGAAGTAGCGGAAGGTCACCACCTTGTTGCCGGCGATGGCCCCCTGGAGCTTGTCCACATTGTAATAGATGCTCTCGTTCATGGTCTTGACCCGCCGGTCTACGTACACCTGCCGCTGGAGCTGTCGGGCCTGGTGGACGCTGGTCAGTCCCTCCAGCTTGTGGATGAGAGCGTCGCTTTTGCGCTTGGTGAGAAATCGGCTGGACTGCACCGCGTCCACCAGCAGCTTTAGCTCCGCCAGCTCAAAATCCCGCGCCCCGACGAACCAGCCGCCCCCCTTGCCCCGGCGGCTCTGCACGTCCAGGCCCAGCTCACGGAGCTGCTCCATGTCGTCGTAAATGCTCTTGCGCTCCGCGCCCAGCCCCCACCGTTCCAGCTCCTCCTGCATCTCCTGCCGGGAAATGGGGTGCTCCTCGTCGCTGCGCTCCAGCAGGAGCTTGGCCAGAATGGGGAGCTTCCGTTTGTAATTCGCGCTTTTTGCCATGGCCACCGCCTCCTTTCAACCTGTATCCTAGCAGACATAAAGTCCGATATTCAGGGATATTATAACAGACGCGGGGCGGCGGCGCAAGGCAAAAAACCGCCCCGGCTTTGCCGGGGCGGTTCCGCGTCCATTTAGTTTTTGATGAGATAGAACACATAGCTGGCCGTACCATAGTCGTCCCACTCGGCGCTGATCTCGTAGATCCAGCCGCCCTCCTCCAGCCTTAGGGCATAGCCATCCCTTACATGGCCCATTACATGACCCACCTCGGCGGCCTGGCTGGCGGCGGAGGTGTTTCCCCACTGGCTGTCCGGCCAGCACACCGCGCTCACCCGGTCGGGCCGGCGGCCGAAGTCCAGCGTAACAGCATCGTCCGCCGTGGTCAGGCTGGGGGCCTCCCGGAAGTCCAGGGGGTGCAGCCCGCAGGCAATGGCGCCCACGGTCTGGCCGTCCTCCCCGGGATAGTTCCAGTGGTAATTGCCGCTGCGGCCGTCTACCAGGCCCTCCGCGCACAGCACCCGCAGGATGGGCGGCTCGCTCATATCTGGCACACTGTCCCCTGTTTCCCCGCTTGGCGCAAGAGGATACCCGCATATACCATTGTCCGGGCCGATCCCGGACAGCTCCAGCCCCTCCAGCACGGCCCAGCGGACGAACCGGGAGACGAGTTCCTCCACCGCCCCGTCCTGCGTGCCGTAGGCCTTCATGCGGCAGCCCACGCCGTTGGCGATAAACTCCACCTCGCGGCATACGTCCATGTAGACGCCCCGCTCCGTGTCGCCGTAGGCCGCCCCCCTACAGTTCACGCCGCTGACCTCCACGCCCCACACGTTGGTGATGGTGCGCTGCTCACCTATCACCACGCAGCAGGTGGGGGGCAGGCGGCCGGGGGACAGCTCCAGGCTGAACGCGGTGTCCTGCCCCTCCCCCCAAAGGCTCAGCATCCACACCGTTCCGTCGGCCTCAAAGCCCACTGTGCCGCGCAATTCTCGTCCTCCCCAGTCCAGATGGGCAGTGAGTGCGTCCTCCTTGCCCACCAAAGCCAGCACATCGTCCCTGGTGGCCTCCCGAATTCCGCCGGCTGGCGGGACAAGCGAGGCGGCTGCCGATATGTCAGAGGGTGGGCCGTACTCGATATAGGGCAGGACATAGTAGGACACCATCGCATTCTCCCCGCTGCCGGAGACCACCTCATACCCGCCGATGGTCTTTTCCCCCGGCTCCGTCACGTCGCCGGGCGCCACCAAGGCGATGTCTGGCACGGGTTCGTCGGCAATTTCCGGCACCGTCGTGGCGGCGGGCCGGAAGTTGGCGGCCAGCGCGTCCCAACCGCCCGACTTGCCCAGCCCCCAGGCCCCCAGGCCCACAACCAGTACCAGCGCCGCCGCCATTGTTCCGTACTTCTTCCAGGTCACGGGCCGCGTCCCGGACGTCTCCAGCCCCAGCAGCCGCTGGTGGAGGGTGTCGGACGCCCTCACGTTGTCCATATACTCCCTGTATTTTTTCATATTAATTCTCCCCTTCGTCGTCTCGTCGTCACAAAGTCCGCTCAACTTCGTTTCCGCCTGCCGCTAGGTGGTAAAGCCGCCCCAGACCTAAGCCGCGCAAAGCGCGGCCCACGGCGGCGAAAACTGCGTTCGCTTCCTTGCTCCTCCTCTCCCCACAAAGCCTGAAGAGCGGCTTTGCGGGGGCCCCATTTTTACTCGCCCTCTTCCCCGCTCAAATAGCGTCTCAACGTGTCCCGGGCCCGGCTGAGGTGGGAGCGCACCGTCCCGGGCCGCTGGCCCAGGATCGCCCCGATCTCCTCCGAGGTGTAGCCCTCGTAGTAGTGCAGATGTACCGCCGAGCGCTGGTTGGCGGGCAGGGCCAGAATGGCCTCCATCAGCTCCCGGCAGTCCGTGTCCGGGGCGGGATACACGTCAAGCAGCTCCACCGCAGGGTGGCGCTTCCTCATACGCAGGATACTCTTGCAGCGGTTGGCCGTCACCTTCAGCAGCCACGCCTTCTCGTGGTCGCTGTCCCGGAGCTCGGGGCGCTTTTCCAGATAGCGCAGGAAGGTGTCCTGCACCGCGTCCTCCGCCTCCTGGGCGTCGCCCAAAATGGCCAGCGCCGCCCGGAACAGCGTATGTTCATGTTTGGTCACCAATTCTTCCAACCGGTTGGAGTGGTTCATCTCGTCCCTCCTCTCTGTCTATAACACGCCCCAGGCCCTTAAATCGTTGCACCAGGGAGAAAATTTTTTGTTCTGGCCTTTCCTCACTGTATATGATATACTATATTTGCCCGCTGCGCAACGAAGCAAGAAGGAGAACCATCATGGAAAATGAACTGAGACTGGCTGTCCTCATCGACGCGGACAACGCCCCCCGCACCGCCCTGCGGGAGATCATGGCGGAGGTGGCGGTGTACGGTGCGGCCACCATCAAGCGCATCTACGGCGACTGGACCGCCCCCAACATGGGCAGCTGGAAGCCCCTGCTGCTGGAACACGCCATCACCCCCTTCCAGCAGTACAGCTACACCACCGGCAAGAACGCCACCGACTCCGCCATGATTATCGACGCCATGGACATCCTGTATTCTGGCAACTGCGACGGGTTTGTGCTGGTGTCCAGCGACAGCGACTTCACCCGGCTGGCCACCCGCCTGCGGGAGGCTGGGATGAAGGTGTACGGCATGGGGGAGAAAAAGACGCCCAAGCCCTTCATCGTGGCCTGCGACAAGTTCGTGTACATTGAGTCGCTGAAGGCCGCCGAGCAAGCGGCTCCCGCGCCCTCCGGCAAGATCGCGAAAAAGAAGTCCACACCCCCGGCGGAGACCGCCACGCTGTCCGTCAAGGAGCTGATCGCCCAGTCTGTGGAGGATCTGGCGGACGAAGACGGCTACGCCTACCTGGGCGATCTGGGCACCCTGCTCATCAAGAAGCAGCCCGACTTCGATTCCCGCAACTACGGCTATACGAAGCTGTCCCGATTTATTGCCGCCCTGGACGGCTTTGAGATTGACGAGCGCCACAACGCCAATTATCAGGGCACCCAGGTATTTGTGCGCAATAAGAAATGAAAAAATCCCGTCGGAGGGTTCCGACGGGATTTTTTTGCCTCTGGCATGTAAAAACAGCCCCCCTCTTTCGAGGGGGGCTGTTTTGTTGCACAAATCGGGGAATTACGCGTACAGCTCGATGAGCTTCTGGAGGTGCTCCCAGCGGGCCATGGCGGCCGCCTCGTTCTCCTTGAACAGCTTGTCGGCGCGCTCCGGGAAGGAACGGGTCAGGGAGGAGTAACGGGCCTCGTTGAGCAGGAACTCCTGATAGCCGCCGGCGGGGGCCTTGGAGTCCAGGGTGAACGGGTTCTTGCCCTCGGCCTTGTTAGCGGGGTTGTACCGGAACAGGTTCCAGTAGCCGCAGGCCACGGCCTTCTTCATCTCGCTCTGGCAGTTGGCCATACCGCCCTTGATGGAGTGCATCTCGCAGGGGCTGTAGCCGATGACCAGGGACGGGCCGTGATAGGCCTCGGCCTCGCGGATGGCGGCCAGCGTCTGGTTCGGGTTGGCGCCCATAGCCACCTGGGCCACATACACGTAACCGTACTGCATGACGATCTCAGCCAGGGACTTCTTGCTGATGTTCTTACCAGCCGCGGCAAACTGCGCCACCTGGCCGATGTTGGAGGACTTGGACGCCTGTCCGCCGGTGTTGGAGTACACCTCGGTGTCGAACACGAAGATGTTGATATCCTCGCCGGAGGCCAGCACATGATCCAGTCCGCCGTAACCGATGTCGTAGGCCCAGCCGTCGCCGCCGAAGATCCAGATGGACTTCTTGTTCAGGTAGTCCTTCTGGGCCAGGATTTCCTGGATCAGCTTGCAGGCATCGCAATCGCAGTACTCCTTGCCGGCGTCCTTCAGCTTCTTGCCATAGGCCTGGATCTCCTCCTTGGGGCAGGCAAGCAGCTCGTCCGCAGTGCACAGGCCCTCTTCCAGGGCGGCGATATAAGCCTTGGTGGCCTCCTGGTTGGCCTCGCCGTCATCCATGGTGTCCAGCCACTTCTGGGCGGCCTCCTTCAGAGGCGCGTAAGCCCAGTCAACGGCGATCAGGGCACGGGTCTTGTCGGCCAGCGCGTTGCGGATGGCCTTCTGGCCCAGGTGGATGCCCAGGCCGTGCTCGGCGTTGTCCTCGAACAGGGAGTTGGCCCACGCCACGCCCTTGCCGTCCTTGTTGACGGTGTAGGGGGAGGTAGCGGCCGGGCCGCCCCAGATGGAGGAACAGCCGGTGGCGTTGGAAACATACATACGCTCGCCGCACACCTGGGTGACCAGGCGGGCATAAGCGGTCTCGGCACAGCCGGCGCAGGAGCCGGAGAACTCCAGCAGGGGCTGCTTGAACTGGCTGTCCTTGACGGAGCCGGTACCCTCCATGTCGGCCTTGGGGGCGACCTTGGCCACCATGTAGTCGAAAGCGGGCTGACGGCCGGCTTCCTTCTCCAGGGGCACCATGCTCAGGCTCTTGGTCGGGCACACGCCCACACAGACGGAGCAGCCCATACAGTCCATGGCGCTGACGGCCAGGGAGTACTTGTACACGCCCTTGCCCTTGCCGGCCTTGACGTCCACGATCTGGGCGCACTCGGGAGCGGCCTTGGCCTCCTCCTCGGTGAGGGCGAAGGGACGGATGGTGGCGTGGGGGCAGACATAGGCACACATATTGCACTGTACGCAGGTGTCGGGGTTCCAGGCGGGAACGCTGACGGCCACGCCGCGCTTCTCATAGGCGGCGGCGCCCTGCTGGAAGGTGCCGTCCACGTAGTCAGTGAAGGCGGACACGGGCAGGCTGTCGCCGTCCATGCGGCCCACGGGCTCCATGACGTTCTCCACCATCTTCACGGTCTCGGGACGGCCCTCCAGGTGCTCGCCCTTGTCCTCGTCCTGAGCGGTGGCCCAAGAGGCGGGAACCTCGAACTTCTTGAAGGCGGAAGCGCCGATGTCGATGGCCTTGTGGTTCATATCCACCACGTCCTGGCCCTTCTTCAGGTAGGAGTGGGTGGCGGCGTCCTTCATGTAGCCGATGGCCTCTTCCTCGGGCATGACCTTGGCCAGCTTGAAGAAGGCGGACTGGAGGATGGTGTTGGTGCGCTTGCCCATGCCGATCTCGATGGCCAGGTCGATGGCGTTGATGGTGTAGACCTGGATGTTGTGCTCGGCGATGTAGCGCTTGGCCACGGCGGGCATATGCTTATCCAGCTCCTCGTCAGACCACTGGCAGTTGATGAGGAAGGTGCCGCCGTCCTTCACGTCGCGGACCATGGGGAAGCCCTTGACGATGTAGGCGGGCACGTGGCAGGCCACGAAGTCGGCCTTGTTGATATAGTAGGGGGCGCGGATGGGCTGGTCGCCGAAGCGCAGGTGGCTGATGGTCACGCCGCCGGTCTTCTTGGAGTCGTACTGGAAGTACGCCTGCACGTACTTGTCGGTGTGGTCGCCGATGATCTTAATGGAGTTCTTGTTGGCGCCCACGGTGCCGTCGCCGCCCAGGCCCCAGAACTTGACCTCGATGGTGCCCTCGGCCGCGGTGTTGGGGGAGGGCTTCTCCTCCAGGGACATATTGGTCACGTCGTCCACGATGCCGATGGTGAACTGGCGCTTGGGCTCAGCCTTGGTCAGCTCCTCATAGACAGCAAACACGCTGGCGGGGGGAGTGTCCTTGGAGCCCAGGCCGTAACGGCCGCCGATGACGGAGATGTCGGTGCGGCCCGCGTTGGCCAGAGCGGTGACCACGTCCAGGTAGAGAGGCTCGCCCTGGGCGCCGGGCTCCTTGGTGCGGTCCAGCACGGCGATCTGCTTGCAGGTGGCGGGGATGGCGGCCAGCAGCTTGTCGGCGCGGAACGGGCGGTACAGACGGACCTTGATGAGGCCCACCTTCTCGCCGTGGGCGTTCAGGTAGTCGATGACTTCCTCGGCCACGTCGCAGATGGAGCCCATGGCGATAATGACGCGGTCAGCGTCCTCAGCGCCGTAGTAATTGAAGAGCTGGTAGTTGGTGCCCAGCTTCTCGTTGACCTTGCCCATGTACTTCTCCACGATCTCAGGAACCGCCTCGTAGTACTTGTTGCAGGCCTCGCGGTGCTGGAAGAAGATGTCGCCGTTCTCGTGGGAACCGCGCATGATGGGATGCTCGGGGTTCAGGGCCCGGGCGCGGAAGTCCTCGATGGACTTCCAATCCACCATCTCAGCCAGATCGTCGTAATCCCAGATGGCGACCTTCTGGATCTCGTGAGAGGTGCGGAAGCCGTCGAAGAAGTTCAGGAAGGGCACGCGGCCCTCGATGGCGGCCAGATGGGCGACGGCGGCCAGATCCATGACCTCCTGCACATTGCCCTCGGCCAGCATGGCGAAGCCGGTCTGGCGGCAGGCCATGACGTCGGAGTGGTCGCCGAAGATGTTCAGCGCGTGGCTGGCCACGGTACGGGCGGACACGTGGAACACACAGGGGAGCAGCTCGCCGGCGATCTTGTACATATTGGGGATCATCAGCAGCAGGCCCTGGGAGGCGGTGTAGGTGGTGGTCAGGGCGCCGGCGGCCAGGGAGCCGTGGACGGTGCCGGCGGCGCCGGCCTCGGACTGCATCTCAATGACCTTGACGGTCTGGCCGAAAATGTTCTTCCGGCCTGCGGCGGCCCACTGGTCAACGTTGTCCGCCATGGGGCTGGACGGCGTGATGGGATAGATGCCCGCCACTTCGGTAAATGCGTAGGACACATGGGCGGCGGCGGTGTTGCCGTCCATGGTCTTGAACTTGCGTGCCATAGGCGTTTTCCTCCTTTTCATATGAGAACGTCCCTCATACGGTTTCGTTCCGTTTCGCATTGTTAAGCTTATCACATTCCCGCCGAATTTGCAATTGGAAAAGCTCATTTTTTCGGTAAAGTTTCTGGACAATCTGGATTTCCCCCACCGCCCCCTCACCCCGGCGCGCCTGAGCGCTTTTCCCGCCGCCGGAAGGCCGCGGGCCTTGCGAACAAAGCCAAAT
>CAMWRX010000015.1 GCA_947176765.1 uncultured bacterium | reverse complement strand
CCTCCTCCATGCCCACCACAAACACGGCGGGGAACTCCAGCCCCTTGGCGGAGTGCATGGTCATCATGACCACCGCGTCCTCGTCGGGGTCGTGGCTGTCCAGGTCGGTGTACAGGGCGATCTCGTCCAAAAAGCCCGCCAGGGTGGGCGCCTCCTCGGCGTTTTCCATGTAGCCGTTGATGGAAGTGAGCAGTTCCCGCACGTTCTCCAGACGGGTGCGGCTCTCGATGTCATTTTTCGCCTGGAGCATGGCGGCGTAGCCCGTCCGGGCCACGACCTCTTCGTAGAAGTTGGGCAGATCCATGGTCTGGGACAGGGCGGTGAGTTCGCTTATCATGGTGACAAACTGTCCCAGCTTGGCGGCGGGCTTTTGCAGCTCCGGGTACGCCCCGGCATTGGCGATCACGTTCCACAGGGACAGGCCGTTTTGGGCGGCGATAAACCGGGCCTTTTCCACCGTGGTGTTCCCGATGCCCCGGGGCGGGTTGTTGATGATGCGGGTGAGCCGCAGGTCGTCCGCGTGGTTCTGGATGGTACACAGGTAGGCCAGCATATCCTTGACCTCGGCCCGGTCGAAGAACCGGGTGCCGCCGATGATCCGGTAGGGGATGCCGCTGCGCTTGAAGGCCACTTCCAACTGGTTGGATTGGGCGTTCATCCGGTAGAGGATGGCGTGGGAATTCCACTTCACCCCCGCCCGGTAGTCCTCCATCAGCTTGTCCGCCACGTACCGGGCCTCGTCGTTCTCGTTCATGGCGGTATACAGGGACACCTTATCCCCCTCGTTCCCCGCCGTCCACAGCTCCTTGCCCTTGCGGCCCTGGTTGTGGCGGATAACGGCGTTGGCGGCGTCCAGGATGTTTTTGGTGGAGCGGTAGTTCTGCTCCAGCCGGATGGTGCGGCAGCCCTTGTATTGATCCTCAAAGGAGAGGATGTTCTCGATGGTGGCCCCCCGGAAGCGGTAGATGGACTGGTCGTCGTCGCCCACCACGCAGATGTTCTCCCGCCCCCCGGCCAGCAGGGAGGCGAGGAGATATTGCAGGTTGTTGGTGTCCTGATACTCGTCGATAAGTACGTAGCGGAATTTTCTCTGGTAATATTGCAAAACGTCATCATGCTGCTGGAGCAGCCGGACGGTGTGCAGGATAATGTCGTCAAAGTCCAGCGCCCCGGCCTCCCACAGCCGTTTCTCATAGGCGGTGTACAGCCTGGCGATCTTTTGCAGCCGGAAGTCGCCGGACTGGTCGCACTCCTTGGCAAAGTCCGCCGCCAATTGGAGCTTGTCTTTTGCCCGGGAAATGGTGCCCAGCACCGAGCGGGGCGGGAACTGCTTGTCGTCAAAGTTCAGCTCCCGGATGCAGTCCTTCATCACCCGCTGGGAGTCGTCGGTGTCGTAGATGGTGAAGGAGGAGGGGAAGCCCAGCTTCTCGATGTCCCGGCGCAGGATGCGCACGCAGGCGGAGTGGAAGGTGGAGGCCCACACGTCCCGGGCCTGGGGCCCAAGCATTTTCTCCAGGCGGTTTTTCAGTTCCCCGGCGGCCTTGTTGGTAAAGGTGATGGCGATGATGGTCCAGGGGGCGGCGGGCTCCAGGGCGCACAGCCGGTCGGCCTGGAGGCGGCCGTCCTTTGTGGGATTGGCGGCGTAGCCCTTCAAAAAAGCCAGATCGTCCTCGGTGACCCACTCGGGCACCTCCAGACTGTCCGAGCCCCGGCCGTAGCGGATGAGGTTGGCCACCCGGTGGATGAGCACGGTGGTTTTGCCCGACCCAGCCCCCGCCAGCAGCAGCAGCGGCCCCTCGGTGGCCAGCACGGCCTTTCGCTGTTCGGGGTTGAGGTTCGCATAGTTTAAGCCGATGACCTCCCGGCGGAGGCGGCAGAATTCCAGCTCCTGCTGCTGTGTCAGCATGGTATCATTCTCCTTTTGTCAAGTGGAGACATTATATCAGACCCCGCCCGAAAAGTACAGGGGAAGTAAGTCCATCTTATTCGCTGCCCCAAACCGGGTCAAGCAGGTTTGGCTGGCATTTATGCAACCCTGGGTTGCCAGGGGAGGGCCTGCCATGGTAGAATAACCAAAACAGATCGGGAGGAGTGAAAGCATGATACGATACGCTGACCAAAGTGATTTTGAGCGGTTGAGAGAGCATGACCGCCACATCAGCGGGGACGAATTGGCGCGCGGCATAGAGGCCGGGCGGGTTCTCGTGATGTTTGACCAGGGCGCTTTTGCGGGCTGGCTCAGGTTCAATTTGTTCTGGGATGAGATCCCTTTTATGAATATGCTGTATTTTTTGGAGGAATACAGGGGGAAGGGGTTTGGAACCCGGCTCACCCGCCGTTGGGAGGAGGAGATGGCAAAGCGGGGCTGCGAGCGGGTCTTGACCTCCACGCTGTCCAACGAGCAGGCCCAGTTCTTTTACCGAAAAAACGGCTATGTGGACTGCGGCTCCCTGCTGCTGCCCGGTGAGCCGCTGGAGATCATCCTGTTAAAAGAGCTGAGCGATGCAAATTGAATTTTGACGGAGGTTTTAGATGAAAAAAGTTAAGCTGGTGTTGATAGGGGCAGTTAGCTTAGTTGTGTTTGGCGTTTTATTGCCACAGCCAATACAGGCGTTATTGGTGATCATAGACACACCGATCAAACAGTTTTTTGCGATACATACGCTGAGCTTGTGTGTGATCGTTGGTATAATACAAGGAGTATCGGAAGAGTGTGGGTATTATTTTGTTCTAAAACAACTTTCACGAAATGAGCAGTCAGAAAGTCTGCCCTTTTGGTTTGGATTAGGCAGAAGCCTGCTGCACACTTTATATGATATGGCAACGATCGTCGCTGCGTTTACAAATATAAGGGTATTTATTTTTTCTGTTGCTTCACGAATGCTTTGTTTTGTGGCAATGATGGGATTAACCAAGATAGACTATCTTTCTTATCAAAAGAAAAAAGCGCTGTTTTTGGGATTGAGTGTACTGCTGCACGCAATGTTAAATGGCACATTGTACGCGTATGAATTACAGCTGTTCCATGCTGCGGCAAATTTTGATATATGGTTTATGGCCGCATATTCGGTCGCTATTGTTGCCATTTCGAGTATCATATGCAGAAAAGAATAGAGGAACGAGATAGACAACGTTCAGTTTGACGACATAAAGGGAGCGCCGGGGTTTTAGCCCCGGCGCTACGGTTTTAAGTATTTGCCTGTTCTAACAAACTCCGCAGCTGGTGGCTCCGGCGCTGGCTGCCCTCGATGAGCTCGTTGTACAGCGCCAGCAGATCCGGGTCGTCCCAATCGTCGGCGGCCAGCCGGTAGGCGTTCTCCTGCCGCTGTTCCGCCTGATGGCGGGTGCGCAGCGCCCCCCAGTAGGACGGGATGGCCGGGACGCCCAGCAGTTCAGAGGGCCAGTACCGCAGCCCGGTGAGCAGAAAATACGCCGCCGACAGCTTGCGGGCATCCTTGTGCTGCTCCCCCGCCATGCTGTTCAGCGTCCGGGCGTCCGTCCCCCGGGTTCTCCTGGCCAGGTGGCGGTAGAACTGCCAGCCCTCCAGCGCGTCCATCACGTGGCGGCGCAGCCGGGCGGTGCGGTCGTCGGCAGGCTGGGGCTCCTCCCACAGCTGGGGCAGGTCGTTCCCCCGGTCGGGGCCGTTTGCCTCGGGCAGTCCCTCTGTTTCGGCGCAGTCCTCGCAGGTTTCCTCCGGGACTGGCTGATCTTGAGCCGGGGTTTCTTGAGCCGGTGGCTCTTGGGCCGCTGGGCCCCCCATAGGCCGCCAGCAGTTGGGCGGCTGAAGGGACGGCTCCGGTTCCATGGGCATCTCCGGCTCCATCGGCATCTCCGGCTCCATGGGCCGGGCCGGCTGCTCTTGAGCCGGTGGCTCCTGGCGCTCACACTCCGGGGGGAAGCCGGTTCCCTGCTGCCGCGCCAGGGCCTTCAGGCAGTCGCAGGACAGGTCGCCCTCCATATTGAGGGGGCCGGAGCGGATGGGGCTGCTTTCCTGGTCGCGGTCTCCCATCACCCGCTGCCACACCCGCTGGAACACCTCCTGATCCTTCACTGAGCATGGGATCATTTCTTCCATGTGGTAAAACACCTCCTTTGCCCCACATTCTATGTGACAGAGGAGGCTTTTGCCAATGGGCCTATTGTTTCACCAATTCTTCCAGGGAGCGTACATACCGGCGGCACACCGACTTCAGCTCGTCCTGGCGGGCGGCGTAATAGTCGTCGTATACCCCCACGGCGGTCATGCCGGCTTTCATAGCGGTGGCGCAGTTGTCCGGGCTGTCGTCAAAAAGGGTGCAGTCCTCGGGCGGCGCGCCCAGCAGCTCGCTGAGCCGCACGAAACACCGGGGATCCCGCTTTTCCAGCCCGATCTTCTCGGCGAAGATCACCTGGTCAAACAGCTCCCGCAGGTGGAAGCGCTCCAGCACCGCACCGCACAGGGCGGGGCGGCAGGCGGTGAAGATGGCCATGGGGCGGCCTTCCCCGCGGCACTGGCGGAGAAATTCCTCCGCCCCCGGTTTTAAGGGGGCCAGCTCCTGGTAATGGCGCTGGGCCAAGCTGTCCCACTCCGCCATGATGTCTTCCGGGCTGTCGGGCAGGTCATAGTACTCCTTGGTGAATTGGGCCGCGATGGGGAAAATGGAGCGCTCCACCACCCGCTGGTACTCCGGTGTGTGGGTCAGCCCCCGGCGGGACAGAAATTCCCGATCCACCTCCAGCCATAGGCCGTTGGTATCGGTAATGGTGCCGTCCAGATCGAATATGTACACAATATCATCTCCTCGTCCCTGTCAGCATACCAGACCCGCCCCCCTCTGGCAAGCCTTTTCGCCATTTTTCTCCCTGGCGTTGACTTGTCCCGTCTTTGCGGATAAAATAGGAAAAAGACAGAGAAGGGGGGCGGCGGCATGCGGAAGCTGGCATGGTTTTCGGCTGGCTTCGGGGCCGCCTGCCTGTGGGCGTGCTATGTTGACCTGGGCCCTGTACCTGTGGCGATTGCCGCCGCCCTGCTGGGGCTCATGCTGGCGGTGTGGCTGACCACCCGGCCCCGGGAGGACGAACACCCCATCCTCCTGCGCCGCCCCAGAGAGAAGGGCCCGTTGTCCCGGTGGACGCTGTACCAATTTTCCCGGCGGGGACTGGCCCTGTGCCTGGGCGGCGTGCTGGCCTTCGGGTGGGCCGGGGCGTACTTTGCCCTGTTCCGCGCCCCGGCTGAACAATGGGTGGGGGACGAGGTGACCATCTCCGGCGAGGTGTCCTCCTACCCCGCCCCCACCTCCATTGGCGGCTATTCGGTAACAGTCCATTTGGACGGCGGCTTTTTCGCCCCGGACGCGCTGGTGTACGGCTCGGCGGACTGGGGCGGGTTGAAACCAGGGGATCATGTAGACTGTACGGCGCGGGTCAAGCTGTCCACCCGGGCCTACGGCGACGAGACCACCTACTACACCGCCAAGGGCGTGTATCTCTTGGCCTACTGCAATGACGAGCCGGAGATCACCGCTGCGGAGCGCGTGCCCTTCCGGCACTGGCCCGCCCTGTGCGCCCGCAAGCTCCATGACGGCATTTACGCCGCCTTTGACGACCTGGCCGCTCCCATTGCCGCCGCCGTCACCCTGGGGGACAAGACGGGATTGGACGATACGCTCTTCTCCGCCTTCAACCGGGCGGGGCTGATGCACGCGGCGGTGGTGTCCGGCTTTCACATCTCGTTTCTGGTGCAAATTGTGCTGGTTCTGTGCGGCAAACGCCGGCGCGTGGCGCTGGCCATGATCCCGCTGCTGGTGTTTTACGCCCTCATGGCGGGCGGCACCCCGTCGGCGTTCCGGGCGGTCATCATGCAGAGCGCCCTGCTGGCCGCGCCCGTCGCCCAGAGAGAAGAGGATGGACCCTCCGCCCTGGGCCTCGCCCTGCTGGTGCTGCTTATTCAGAACCCCTTTGCCGCCGCCAGCGTAGGCTTGCAATTGTCCTTTGCCTCGGTGGCGGGCATCCTGCTGGCATCCAGGCCGCTGTTTCAATGGATGTATCGGCCCTTGAAGCCCCTGCGGCCCTCAAAGGAGCAAAAGCTCAAGCTCATGCTGTGGAAGGCTGGGCGGGCAGCGCTGACCAGCGTGTCCGTCTCTCTGGGGGCCATGCTGTTCACCGTGCCGCTGATCGCGCTGTATTTTGGACAGATCCTGCTGCTCTCCCCGGTGTCCAATGTGCTGGCGCTGTGGACGCTGAGCCTTCTGATGATGTGCGCCCTAATCCTGGGGACGCTGGCCGTTTTTCTCCCCGTTCCCATGGCCTTTTTGGGCGGGATTGCCGGACTGCTGGGCCATTACGCCCGGTGGGTGGCCTTGTGGCTGGGCAGATTCCCCTTCGCCTCCCTGAGTACCGACAGCCGGTACTGCGTCATCTGGCTGGGGGCGGTGTACCTGGCGCTGCTGGCGGCGTTTGCCAGCCGGGAGAAGCCAAAGCGGCCCCTGCTCTGCGCCTGCGGGCTGATTGCGCTGTTGTGCGCCGCCATCGGGTTCGGCAGGCTGGAAGTGGAAACCGCCGACCTCACCGTCACCGCCCTGGACGTGGGCCAGGGCTCGTCCACCGCCCTGCTGTCCGGAGGGCGGGCGGCGCTGGTGGACTGCGGCGGGGACGGCTCCCGCAGCGCCGGGGATGTCGCCGCCGACTACTTCGCTTCCATGGGCCGCGCCCGGTTGGACTTGCTGGTACTCACCCATTTTGACAGCGACCATTTCAACGGGGTGGAGCAGTTGTTTTACCGCATGAAGGTGGACAGGGTGGCGGTTCCCGGGGGCGATACAGACCCCGAGGACGCCGCCCGTCTGCTGGAGCTGGCGGAGGCAGAGGGCGCGGAGGTCTTTCTGGTGGACGACACGGTGGAGCTGGTCCTGGGCAAATCGTCCCTCACCCTGTTCCCACCCCTGGGCGGGGGCACCTCCAACGAATCCGGGCTGTTTGCCCTGTGCAGTTGTCAGGAGTTTGACACCCTCATCACCGGGGACGCGGATGCTTTCGTGGAGAAAATGCTGGTGAAGTATTGCCCCATTCCTGACATTGAGCTGCTGGTGGTGGGCCACCACGGCTCCAAATACTCCAGCTGCGAGGAGTTCCTCCGCGCCGCAGCCCCGGAGCTTGCCGTGATTTCCGCCGGGGCCAACAACTCCTATGGCCACCCGGCCCAGGAGACGCTGGAGCGCTTGGAGGCGCTGGGCGCGGAGACCTACCGCACCGATCAGGAGGGAACCGTCACTGTGCGGATTCAGGGGGATCGGGTAGGGGTATATTAGAAAGAACGGTTCCATACTTGCTGAGAAAGGGGGCGGCGTCCATGCCGCCAAAACGGGATAAAGTGGACAACACCGCCATGCGGGAGCTGAAGCGGGCCCTGAAGGAGGGCGCGCCTAAAAACCTGTATGTTTTCCACGGGGAGGAGGCGTTCCTCCGGGACTACTATCTGGCCCAGCTGAAGCGGGCCATCCTGCCCGAGGGGCTGGAGGATTTCAACCTCCACACCGCCCGGGGAAAGGACTGCTCGGTGGACTGGATCGAGCAGGCGGTGGACTGCCTGCCCATGATGAGCGGGCGCACGCTGGTGGTGGTCACCGACTTCGACCTGTTCGCCCAAGGAGACAAGGCGAAGGAGCGGTTGATGGAGATTCTCTCCGCCCTGCCGGATTACTGCTGTCTGGTGTTTGTGTACGACCTGCTGCCCTATAAGGCGGACGGGCGGTCCAAGCTGGCGGCTCTGCTGAAAAAAGAGGGGGCGGTGGTGAACTTCCAGCGCCAGGAGCAGGGCGATCTTACCGACTGGATCTGCCGCCAGTTCAAAAAAGCGGGCAAGAGCGTGGACACCGAGGACGCCCGGTACCTCATTTTCCTGTGCGGCGACCTGATGCACGACCTGGCCTCCGAGATCGGCAAGCTGACCGCTTACGCCGCCCACCCCAGGGTCACCCGGGCGGACATGGACGCGGTGGTCATCCCCAAGCTGGACGCGGTGGTGTTCCAGATGACGGACGCCATGGCCCGCAAGGACTTCGACAAGGCCGCGTCGGTGCTGGCCGACCTGCTCCACAGCCAGCAGGCCCCCATCATGATCCTGGCCGCCATGGGCAAGTACTTCCGGCAGCTGTACACCGCCCGGCTGTACCTGGACGCGGGGAAGGGCCGGGGGGAGTTCATGGAGCTGTGGGGGATGAAGTCGGCCTACCCGGCGGACAAGCTGCTGGACGCCGCCCGGCGGTTCTCCCTGCCCTGGTGCCGGTACGCCGTGCGCCGGTGCGCCGAGACGGACATCACCTTGAAATCGTCTTACGGCCAGGAGAATGAGGTACTCACCGCCCTGCTGATGGAGCTGGCCTCCGGCCGGCGGGTGGTTCCTTTTTCTTGAAAGTTAAAGGTACCAACCGCCCGAACCCTCTGTGTTGCAACGGGTTCATGGGGTTGGGCGGTGCCTGGTACACAAAAAGTACACAAGTTTGCAAATTGGGATTTAGCGAGGTAAACATATGTCTGTTTTATACGTTGCTTTTAAGGGGAACGGCAATTCATCTAATAAAATCGTAAAAAGTCTTAGCGGCGATAAATTGTTTTTGACAAATTCATATGATGGGTTGAAAAAAGATATTGACAATATCAGTGGTACATATGATTTAGTCTACATGTTTGGGTTGGACAAAAAGCTAAAAGGGAGTATTAGAATAGATTGCGTAGCCCAAAGAGGTGAAGTGTGCTTATATTCAACTGTGGATTTTGATTCGATTGCTATAAAATTGAATCAAAACGGAATTATTACTCATGCAGGGAATATCCCAACCCAATCCTTATGTAACGAAGCCTACTGGTATATGTTAAGAAAATATAACTGTCATGTAATTTTTATACATGTACCGTCTGTAAGGTATGTTACAGAAGATTTTATTGAAAAGGTAAGAGCTGTGGTATAAACTATATTTATGGGAGACTGATATGAGAATTCAAGAGGCCATTGTAGTGGAGGGCCGGTACGATAAGTCCGCCCTGGCCGGGGTGGTGGACACCCTGATCCTAGACACCGCCGGGTTCGGCGTGTTCAAGGACGGGGAGCGGCTGGCCCTGCTGCGGAAGCTGGCGGCAAAGCGGGGGCTCATCGTCCTCACCGACCCGGACGGGGCGGGATTCGTCATCCGCAACTACCTCAAAGGGGCCATCCCAAAGGAACAGCTCAAGCACGCCTATGTGCCCGACGTGTACGGCAAGGAGCGCCGCAAGCGGGCCCCCGGCAAGGAGGGCAAGCTGGGGGTGGAGGGGATGCCCCCGGACGTATTGCGAAACGCCATCCTCCGGGCCGGGGCCACGGTGCTGGACGGGGAAGCGCCCGCCCGGCCCCAGGGGAACCTGACCCCAGCGGATCTGTTCGCCCTGGGGCTGTCGGGGACGCCCGACGCGGCCCAGCGGCGGGCCGCCCTTTTGCGTAAGCTGGAGCTGCCCGAGCACATGAGCGCCAAGGCCCTGCTCTCGGCGCTGAACGCGCTGTATACCCCGGATGAGCTGGACGAACTGCTGAATCAATGAAAACGGAGTGCGTTCCATGTTGGAAGGCACTCCGTTTTGTTATATTGCTTCGCGATATGACAAAAAGTGTTTATTGTTCCGTCTCCATGACCTTGTCCACCCGGCGCACGTGGCGGCCGCCCTCAAACTCGGTGGACAGGAACACGTCCAAAATCCGCTCCGCCAGGTTGCCGCCGGTGACCCCGGCCCCCATGGCCAGCACGTTGGCGTCGTTGTGGCGGCGGGTCATCTCGGCGGACAGGGTTTCGTGGCACAGGGCGCACCGCACGCCTTTCACCTTGTTTGCCACCATGGACACGCCGATGCCGGTGGTACACAAGACGACGCCCCGCTCACAGGTTCCGTCCGCCACCAGCTGGGCGGCGGGGCGGGCAAAGTCGGGGTAGTCGCAGCTATCCGTGCTATTGGTGCCGCAGTCCATGACCTCATGGCCCTGCTCTGTCAGATGCGCTTTCAGCCGCTCCTTCAGCTCATAGGCGCCGTGGTCGCAGGCAATGGAAATTTTCATGTCATATCCTCCTATCATTTGCGTGAAATATTCGCTCTGCTTTATAGCTTGTGCAGCACTGGCTTGCGCCGTTCGTAGGTGGTCACACAGTCAAATCCCGCGGCTTTTATCATCTCCAGAGCCTGGGGGATGCCCTTTGCCACGTCCTCGGCCCGGTGGGCGTCCGCCCCCACGGTGACGAGCTTTCCGCCGCACTCCTTGAACCAGGCCAGCAGGGGGGGCCAGGAGTCCAGGTCCTCCCCCCGGCACACGTTGACCTCCATGGCGTGGTCGGTTTTTGCCACCTCGGTGAAGATGGCCCGCACCCGCTCCTCATAGTCGGCGATGGACAGCTCTACCCCGTCCCGGTGGATGTACCGCAGGGGGTAGACGATGTGGGCCAGACTGTCGTAGCAGTCGGGGCATTGGGTCACCAGCGTCCAGGTGTGGGCCAGGGTGCTCTCCACCGCGCGGCGGGCCAGCTCCATATTGTCGTGGAAGTCGGAGAAGTACAGATCCCGATCCCCCTCCATGCCGATCCAGTTGTGGAGGGAGCCCAGCACAAAGTCCAGCTCCTCCCCGCCCTGGGCCAGAACGGCCCGGGCCATGTCCGGATTATAGGGCGCGGAGCCCAGCTCGATTCCAAGGCGGAGGATGAGCTTGTCCCCCACCTCCCGCTTCACCGCCCGGTACTGCTCCTTGGTGGCGGGCCAGTCGAAGGGGCCGGCGGGTGACCCGTCAAAGTTCAAAAGGTCATGGTGGTCGGTGACACAGAACTCCCGGAGGCCTGCAGCAATGGCGGCTTGGGCGGTGTCGGACAGCTCCGCCTGACTGTCGTGGGAGATTTTTGTGTGGCTGTGGATGTCGCAGAGATACATTAAAAAATCACCTCACAAGGGCCAACTTGGGAACCAACGCAGGAAGTACTCCGCGTACCAGGTTGGCACGTAAATGCCGATGAGTTCGGGATAGAAAATGGCGTACAGTCCCGCGGCGCAGCCGGTGAAGCCATAGACCGCCAGCCGGTATCCCGTCCGCTTCCGGGTTATCATGTCGTCCATGAGATAGGCAATAGCGAAGCACAGGAACAGCACGGTGGGGAAGTAGTGATAGGCGAACAGGATGCGCCCGATGGGCAGCCAGGGGACGAACTGGGACAGCATCGCGATGAGGATAAACAGCCCCTTGCCGCAGCGGCGGCGCACCGTCTGGATGGCCACGCCGAAGAAGGCCGCCAGCCCCGCCCAGGACACCAGGGGGTTGTTGAAGGAGGCGAACAGGCTCTTCATCCCCGGCACATCCAGATCCCGGTAGTACAGGATGGGCCGTCCGTCGAAGATCCACTGATACCAGTAGGACTCGTAGGGGTGGGGGGTGTGAACGCCCTGGTGGTAGGTGAGCATAAAGTGCTGGTTTTTCAGCATGATGTCCACCGGGTTGCTGCTATCACCGGGGATGATTTTGAAGAAGGTGTCCACCCTATCCAACAGGCCGGGCGTTTTGCCCTCCGCAGCCATGGCCTTGGCCAGCTGCTCCATATGCTTTGGCAGCTGGGCAAAGGGCCAGGAGAGGGCCTCACCCGCCAGAGCCAGGAAGCCGCCCTCGTTTCCCTTGGCAATGGCGTAGGGAAAATAAGACACCGTGTAAATACAAAGGGGAATGATAACAAAGAATAATACGGACAGTAATATGGTGCCCGCCACGTGAATGGTGAAAGAGGGAACCTGGGGCCGCTCCCAGGGGGGTGGGGCCTCCTGGAACATGGCCTCCGTCACCTCCTGGCGGAGCTCCGGGGGAGCCGCCGTCAGCCGGGCCTTGTTGTCGGCCTCGTGCCAGTCCCCATACTTGAAGATTATCCCCAGCAGCCACAGCAGGGCCAGCCCCGCCCCGGCGTACACCACCGTCCACTTGGAGGCGCAGCCGATGCCCCAGAACAGGCCGCTCAAAAACAGGGGCAGGATGTAATACCGCAGCTTCTTTCCGGCGGGCACCGCCAGCCAGCGGTACATGAAGTAGTAGGATACCAAGATGAAGAACACGCCGTAGGTGTCAATGGTGGCGATGCGGGTCTGCACCAGGTGCATGAAGTCGAAGGTGAACAGGGCCGCGCCGCACAGGGCCACGGGGGTTTTGCCGAACAGGTTTTTGAGAAAGAGATACAGTACCGGCACCATCAGCACGCCGAACAGCGTGCCCATGAACCGCCAGCCGAAGGGGACCATGCCGAAGATCATAATCCCGATGGACAGAATCAGCTTGCCCAGGGGCGGGTGGGACACCTCATAGGGATAGACGTTGTTCAAATGCTCCAGGGCGGTGCGGGGGTGGTAAATTTCATCGAAGTAGGAGGAATTCATATAGGTGGCCTTGGTATCCCAGAGATCGTACTCATCAAACAGGGCCTCGGCGCCCTCATCCACATGGTCGGGGATGGGCAGGGGGACGGAATCGCCCCGGTGTTCCCCGCCGGATCCGTCCACGGTGACATACGCCCCGCTCCACAGGGCCAGCTCGGACAGCCACAACCCCTCTGGCCGGGGGGCGCTGGAGGCGGTGAGGCGGAAATTGGAGGCCATGATGACGCCCACCGGCTCCATATCCTCGTTTTTGTTCTCCGCGCTGATGGACAGGCCGTTCTGATCTACGGTTTCCAGATTCAGCGGCCGCCACTTGAACAGAGAGTTATAGGGCTGATCCAGCTTGACGCCCTGCCAGTTCCCATTCTCGTCCTGCCACTCCAGAGTGTAATACCCGGTGCCCAGGGAGGTATAAAAGGATACCGTGTCCACCGTGACAGGCTGGTCGTAAGAGAACTCATAGCTGTCCCCCTGCTGGAATTTGGCCGGGTTCTGGGGAGCGGAAAAATCCCCCAGCCGGAAAAAGGCCGTGAAAGCGTACACCGCCGTCAGCAGCAGAACGGGCAGGACGTCCCGCCGCTCCATGGGGTGGCAGGGCAGGGTGAGGGTCATGCGGCGGGGCTTGGAGCGCTCCTCCGCCATGGCGATCCACTCCAGGCTGTGGGGCCGGGGACGCAGGCACCACCAGTAGTAGACGAAAAAGGAGACGCACACCGCCAGCCCCAAAAAGAACCACACAAAGGCGGGAGACAGATTGCCGAAAAACCAGGACACACCGTATACCACCGCGTCCCAGATCTCCGGGAGGGTGAGCGGGGCGCTCTCCGACCGGGTTGCCGGGGCGGTCAAAGCCAGTAAGTTTATCATGGGAACCTCCATGCGCGCCGGGCGCGCTCACGTCTGTAAAACGGGAAAATCCTCAACCTCAATATATTACTACGAACCGGCGGGAAAAGAAAGCCCTTTTTTGCCAACTCTTTTCGCCATAGGTGGATCAACCCGAAAAAAGCCCTGCCCCGGTACGGCGCGCGTACCGGGACAGGGCGCTGGACTCACAGCAGGTTGGCCCGTTCCAGCCGGCGGCGGATGGGGGTGCCCACAATCAGCGCCACCGCCATTTTGGCCAGATCCCAGGGGATAAACGGGAACACGCAGGCCGCCAGGGCTTTTTGCAGATCCACCCCCGCCTGGATACAGTACCAGGCGGTGCCAAAGGCGTACAGCACCGCGGTGGCCAGCACCATCCCGGCGAACTGTACCGCCAAGGTGGTGGCCATACCGGGCTTCCCTTTTTCATCAAAACGGTGGGCAGACCACTGGATCACCGCCCCCGCCAGCAGGGCCATGGGCAGATAGCCCACCAGATAGCCCCCCGTGGGGCCCAGCAGACGGGCCGCGCCCCCCATGTAGTTGCTGAACACGGGCAGGCCCACAAAACCCACCAGCAGATACACCAGGGTACTCACCGTCCCCCACACGCCGCCTAGCATATAGGCCGTCAGATAGATGGCCAGGGTGCCCCCGGTGATGGAGATGGGCCCGATGGGGATGGAGATGGGGGCGATCACGCACGTCACCGCCGCCATCACGGCGCACAGGGTAAGCCGCCGGGTGTCCACGAAGGATTTCGCTGTCATACTAGAATCACTCCGATTGTAAACTGATTTTCGAGTTAGAGTATACAATGAGGGCGGTGCCTTGTCAAGACCGTTTTTCCCGGCATTGCGTTTTTCCCCGCAATGTGTTACCATATGGTAAATGTTTGTTGCCGGGCGGTAAAGGATAGGCTTTTGCTTGGGCCGTCAGCGGGTTAAAGTTCTTTTTTGGTTACTTGGGAGGTCTCCATGAAGGTAAAATATCTGGTTCAGCGGGCGCTGAATATGAACTATAAAGCCATGCTGGACAAAATCAGCTCCATCCATAAAAAGACGGGCCGCTCCCGCCTGTCTATCTTCCGGGACATGCGGGACTGCGCGGTGAAGTACGGCGCGGGCTATATGGACTACGACCTGTTTGAGATGTACAATCTCACCCCAGAGCAACGGGACACCTACCTGACCCGGGGACGAAACAACGAGATCGTGGTGAAATACAATGATAAGGCCCATATGGACGATTTCGGGGACAAAATCAGGTTTAACGCCCGGTTTGAGCGGTTCCTCCACCGGGAGTGGGTGCCGGTGACCGGGGACAACAGAGAGGACGTGCTGGCGTTCCTGAGCCGCCATCCGGTGTTCATGGCAAAGCCCTCAAAGGGAAGCTGCGGCTGGGGCATCGAAAAGCTGAAAACAGAGGATTTTCCCTCCCTGGACGCCCTCTACGACCACCTGGCGGAGAAAGCCCCCCTGCTGGAGCTGGAGGAGGTCATCGTCCAGCACCCCGCGGTGGCGGCCATTTACCCCGGCTCCATCAACACGGTGCGCATGGTGACCATCCGGGGGAAGAGCGGCAAGGTGTATCTGGTCACCGCCATGTTCCGCATCGGCAACGGCAAGTTCGTGGACAACTTCAACAGCGGCGGCATGGTGGCCCCCATGGATCCGGACACGGGCACCGTCATCGACCGGGCGCTGGACAAGCAGAAAAACCTGTACGCCGACCACCCCGCCACGGGGACGCAGATCAAGGGCTTTGCCTTCCCCGACTGGGACAAGGCCAAGGCCCTGGTGACGGAAGCCGCCCAGATCATCCCGGAGGTGGGATACGTGGGCTGGGATGTGTGCTTTACCCCGGACGGCCCCTGCCTGGTGGAGGGCAACCAGTTCCCCGGCCATGACATCTATCAGCTTCCCGTCCACACCCCGGACAAGATCGGTATCATGTCCCGGTTCCGGGCCATTGAGGCCGAGGAGGAAGCAAAATCGGCCCCGCGTTGACGGCGCGGGGCCTTTTCACAAGAGGGTGATGGGATGAAGCTGGATTTATCGGAGCCCCTGCGCTACCTGGGGGTGCGGGGCGAGCCTGACCCCGGGCTGTACGCTGAGATGTCCGCTGTGGCGGACAGGCTCACCCAAACCGTGACGCCCCGGTGGGTGTGGCGGGTGTTTCATGTGAAACATATGTTTGATGGAGAGGGGCTGACGGGGACGGGCCTCGTCCTCACCGGGGAGATGGCCCGCAAAATGCTGGCCGACTGTTCCCAGGCTGTCCTGCTGGCCTGTACCCTGGGGGCGGGGTTCGAGACGCTGCTGCGGGCCGAGCAGGCCCGGAGCATGGCCCGGGCGGCCATGCTGGACGTGTGCGGTTCCGCCTGGGTGGAGGCGGGCTGCGATGAGGCGGAGCAGGAGATTTCCGCCCGTTACCCGGGGCTGTATCTGACCGACCGCTTCAGCCCCGGCTACGGCGACCTGCCGCTGGTCTTACAAACGGAAATTTGTGCCCTGCTGGACGCACAGCGGCGGCTGGGGGTGCAGGTGACGGACAGCCTGCTGATGAACCCCACCAAGTCCGTCACCGCCGTCATCGGCCTGTCTGACCGTCCCCAGCCCGCCCGCATCCGGGGCTGCGGGTTTTGCAATCTGCGAGAGAGCTGCCAATACCGCAAGGAGGGGAAAACCTGTGGAGCTTGATTTTTTATATGATGGGATCGTCATTCTGGACGGCGCTATGGGCACCGTATTGCAGCAGAAGGGCCTGCCCCCTGGGGGCAAGCCGGAGCTGTTGAACTTCACTCAGCCCGACCTGCTGAGAAGTGTTTACCGGGAGTACATCGACGCCGGGAGCAATATCATCTACGCCAACACCTTCGGGGCCAGCGCCCCCAAGCTGGCCTCCACCGGGCACAGCGTGGACGAGGTGGTGTCCGCCGCCATCGCCATCGCGAAAGAGGCCGCCGCTGGGACCGATGCCGGGGGACCGTCATTGGGGCTTCGCCCCAACGACCGGTCCGACAGTCTGCCGACTGCCGTAGCCCTGGACATGGGCCCCCTGGGGGAGCTGCTGGAGCCGCTGGGCACCCTGCCCTTTGAGCGGGCCTATGAGTGGTTCAAAGAGGTGGCCGTTGCCGGGGAGAAGGCGGGGGCCGACCTGGCGGTCATCGAGACTATGACCGACCTCTACGAGGCCAAAGCCGCGCTGCTGGCGGTGAAGGAGAACACAAATCTGCCGGTGTTCGTCACCATGTCTTTTGAGCAAAATGGCCGCACCTTCACCGGCTGTACCATCGCCTCCATGGCCCGGACGCTGGAGGGTCTGGGGGCGGACGCCATCGGGCTGAACTGCTCCCTTGGCCCCGACCTGCTGGCTCCGCTGCTCAAGGAGCTGTGCGAGAACACCCGCCTGCCCGTCATTGCCAAGCCCAACGCGGGCCTGCCTGACCCGGCCACCGGGGCCTACGACATGAACCCGGAGGACTTTGTCCAGGCGCTGGCCCCTTGCCTGGACGTGGGCGTCACCATCTTTGGCGGCTGCTGCGGCACCTCGCCGGAGTATATCCGGGCGCTGTCGAAGGCGCTGGAGGACAAAATGCCCGCCCCCAGGACGTACTGGTCTACGGGCTTTGTGTGCTCCGCCATGACCCCCTGCGCCCTGGACGGGGTGCGGGTCATCGGCGAGCGGGTCAACCCCACGGGCAAGAAACGCTTCCAGCAGGCCCTTTTGGAAAACGACCTGGATTACATCCTGGACGTGGCCGTCCAGCAGGAGGACGCCGGGGCGGACATCCTGGACGTGAATGTAGGTTTCCCCGGAGTGGACGAGGTGGCCATGCTCCCCCGTGTGGTGAAGAAGATCCAGAGCGCCGTCTCCCTGCCCCTGCAACTGGACTCCTCCAACCCTGACGCTCTGGAGGCGGGCCTGCGGGTGTACAACGGCAAGGCGGCGGTGAACTCGGTGAACGGCGAGCGGGCGGTGCTGGACCGCATTCTGCCCATCGTGAAAAAGTACGGGGCCAGCGTGGTGGGCCTGTGCTTGGATGAGCGCGGCATCCCCCAGACCGCCGAGGGCCGGGTGGCCATTGCCCGGCGCATTCTGGACGCGGCCCTCAGCTATGGCATCCCGGCGGAGGACGTGTGGATCGACTGCCTGACCCTCACCGTGTCTGCCCAACAGGAGCAAGCACAAGAGACCCTCAAGGCTGTGCGCATGGTGCGGGAGGAGCTGGGCCTCCAGGTGGTGCTGGGGGTGTCCAACATCTCCTTCGGCCTGCCAAACCGGCCCCTGGTCACCCAGAATTTCCTCATCCAGGCCATGGCGGCGGGGCTCACCCTGCCCATCATCAACCCGAACCAGCGGGATATGATGGACGCGGTGGCGGCGTTCAAGGTGCTGTCCGGCGAGGACGCGGGCAGCCGGGACTACATCGCCCGGTTTGCCGACGCTGCCCCGGCGGCGAAAACCGCCCCCGCCGCGCCGGGGAAGGGTCTCACCCTGGAGGACGCCATTATCCGGGGACTGGAAGGGGACGCCGGACGGCTGGCGAAAGAGGCGCTGCAAAGCCAGGACGAGCTGTCCCTGGTGGAGGGGCGGCTCATCCCCGCCCTGGACAAGGTGGGCGAGGACTACGAGGCGGGGCGGGCCTTCCTGCCCCAGCTTTTGAGCGCCGCCCAGGCCGCCCAGGCGGTATTCGACGTGATCAAAGCCTCCATTGCGGAAAAGGGCGGCGCCCCGGTGAAGAAAGGCAAGTTTGCCATCGCCACCGTCAAGGGGGACATCCACGACATCGGTAAAAACATCGTGCGCACGGTGATGGAGAACTACGGCTATGAGGCCGTAGATTTAGGCCGGGATGTGCCGCCAGAGGTCATTGTGGGCACGGTGAAGGAGCAGAATATCGGGCTGGTGGGGCTGTCCGCCCTGATGACCACCACCCTGCCCGCCATGGAGGAGACCATCAAGCAGCTCAAGGCCCTGCCCGATCCCCCGGCGGTCTGGGTGGGCGGCGCGGTGGTCACCCCCGAGTACGCCAAGGAGATGGGGGCGGACTACTACGCGAAGGACGCCCGCCAGTCGGTGGAGATCGCCCGGAAGGTGTTTGGAGCATGAACATTCGAGAGTATTTGGCGCAAGACCGGCCCCTTTTGTTCGACGGGGCCATGGGGACGTACTTTGCCTCCCGCCCCGGCCGGATCGAGGCCCGGTGTGAGCCGGAAAACGTGAACCACCCAGAGGAGATCGCTGCCATCCACCGGGCCTATCTGGAGGCGGGGTGCCGGGCCATCCGCACCAACACCTTCGACGTGGGGACGGACGGGGAGGCCGCCGGACGCATTATCCGGGCGGGATGCCGCCTTGCCCTGGCGGCGGCCCGGCCCTTCGGCGCTTACGTGTTCGCCGACCTGGGCCCCGCGCCCCAGGAGGGGGCGCAGTCCCCTGGGGAGTGCTACCGCCAACAGGCGGAGGTGTTTTTGGATCAGGGGCTGACCCATTTCGTAGTGGAGACCCTGTCCTCCGACGAGGGTATCCCCGAGCTGGCCCGGTACATCAAGGAGCGCTGTCCCGAGGCGTTTCTGCTGGTATCCTTTGCTGTGGGGGCGGACGGAATGACCCGGGAGGGCCTGCCAGGGCGCGCTCTCTTTGAGCGCGCCGCCGCCCTGGATGGGGTGGACGCGGTGGGCTTCAACTGCGTGTCGGGCCCCCATCACCTGCTGGAATTTGTCCGGGGGCTGGATTTGAGTGTTTTGAACGGCAAATTCCTCTCTGTGATGCCCAACGCGGGCTATCCCACGGTGCTGGGCCGGCGGGTGGTATACCAGGGCCAAGCGGACTACTTTGCCGCCCAGATGGCGGACATCGTCCGGACGGGGGCGGCCATTGTGGGCGGCTGCTGCGGCACCACGCCCCGGCACATCGCCGCCACCGCCGGGGCGCTGGAGGGATTATCCATAGCGCCCGCTGTCCTCCCGGCCCAGCCCAGGGTCAGGATGGAGAAACAACCTGGGCGCAACCGCCTGCGGGACAAGCTGGAGGCGGGGAAGCGGGTCATCGCCGTGGAGCTGGACCCGCCCGCGGACGACCAGGTGGACGGGTTTATGGAGGGGGTGCGGGCCCTGCGGGACGCGGGGGCGGACGCCATCACCGTGTCCGACTGCCCGGTGGGCCGGCCCCGCGCGGACAGCTCCCTGCTGGCCTGCAAGATCCGCCGGGAGACGGGGATGGAGCCCCTGCCCCACATGACCTGCCGGGACCGCAACCTGAATGCCACCAAGGCGCTGCTGCTGGGGCTGAGCATGGAGGGCGTGCGCAACGTGCTGCTGGTCACCGGCGACCCCGTCCCCACCGAGGATCGGGACGAGGTGAAGAGCGTGTTCAACTTCAACTCCCGGAAGCTGATCCGCTATGTCAGCGGGCTCACCGACCACGGTCTGTCCGTCCCCTTCCAGATTTTTGGGGCGCTGAACGTGAACGCCGTCAATTTTCAGAAGCAGCTGGAGCTGGCGCTGGAAAAAGAAGAGGCCGGGGCGGCGGGGTTCCTCACCCAGCCCGTCCACTCCCCCCGGGCGCTGGAAAACCTGGCGCTGGCCCGTCAGACGCTGAAGGGGAAAATTCTGGGCGGTGTGTTCCCCATTGTCAGCCACCGCAACGCCCTGTTCCTCAACAACGAGGTGGCGGGGGTATCCGTGCCGGAGGAGATTGTGAGGCGATACGAGGGCCTGGGCCGGGAGGCGGCGGAGGAGCTGGCGGTGGAACTGTCGGTGAAAACCGCCCGGGACATGGAGTCCTATACCGACGGGTGGTATCTCATGACCCCCTTCCGACGGGTGGAACTGATTGCGCGGATCATGAAAGAATTGCGGTAAAAAGATCGGGCTCCGGCGTAAGCCGGAGCCCGATTCTTTTATAGGTTGAAGCCGTATTGACCGCACAGCCTGGTGAGCAGTTTGCGCAGGGGGTTAAACAGCGCCAGGGCGATGGCGAAGTTGGCGATGCCGTGGACAAGATCCCAGGGGATGCCAGACAGCCACCAGGACAGCGCCGCTGCCCAGCCGCCCACGACCCAGTAGGTGAGGGCGCACAGCGCCCCAAAGCCCAGCCCGAACAGGCCGGACAGCGCCGCCCAGCCTAAGGGGGACTCCATTTTTCGCAGCAGGCGGGCCAGACAGAACAGCACCAGCCACACGTATAAGTAGAACACAGACCAGAGCTGGAGGCCCCAGACGGCGTATTCCAGCAGTACGTAGACGTAGACGGCGTACAGCCCCCGCCAGCCGAAGCACACGGCGTACAGCATCACCAGCAGGGACACCGGCTCGATGTTGGGCAGGGGGGCCATGGCCATTTTGGCAGCGAAAAGCAGCCCGCCCAGCAGGCCGAAGAGGGCGATCCTCCGGGCAAGGGTGCGGGCCATGTCAGCCGACGGTGTAGGTCCAGGTATAGGCGTCCCCGTCGTACACCGGGGTGGAGCTCACGCCGGTCTGGGCAAACTCCCCATTAATAGACAGGGCCCACCAACTCTGATCCACGTCATAGTCGGCGGTCTCGCCGTCCACCACCTTGACATACAGGCCGAACTCGCCCTCGTCGCCCGAGATGAGCCCCGCGTCCACCAGCACCTCGGCCAGATATTCCGCATCGGTGTCATAGGTGAAGGTCTTGGTGCTCTCGTCCTTGTGGATCACCTCTACGGTGATGTGTTTAGCGCCCTGGGCCGGCTCGGGTTTGGTGAACTGCCACACCAGTGCCAGCACCACGGCCAGCACCACGAAAATCGCCGCAGCCAATACCGGGGCAAGCTTTTTCTTGTTCTGCTTCTCCATTTGAAACGTTTCCTCTCTATAGTGTTTATCTATGTGTTATACGATCTGGCGGTACATGGCCTCCGCGTCCGCCTTGCCCACGATGTCGGCGGTGGACAGCACCTCCACCCGGATGAGCTTTTCGCCGAACTTCAGCTCCAGCACGTCCCCGGGCTTCACGTCATAGGACGCTTTCACCGGCCTGCCGTTGGCGGACACCCGCCCTGCGTCGCAGGCCTCGTTGGCCACGGTGCGCCGCTTGATGAGCCGGGACACTTTTAGCCATTTATCCAATCTCATGGTAATCCTCCATAACAGATATTCCCACCCCCAAAGGAGGTGGGAATATATTATATTATTTCGCCACGGTGTCCTTGAGCGCCTTGCCGGCCTTGAACACGGGAACCCGGGACGCGGGAATCTCGATCTGCTCCTTGGTGTGGGGGTTGCGGCCCATGCGGGCGGCGCGGCTCTTCACCTCGAAGGAGCCAAAGCCCACCAGCTGCACCTTCTCGCCGTTCACCAGGGACTCGGTAATGGTGTCCACTACGGCGGCCAGGGCGGCGTCGCTGTCCTTCTTGGACAGGCCGGTTTTCTCCGCCACGGCGGCGATCAGTTCGGTTTTGTTCATGTTTTCTCTTCCTCCTAAAATTTGTGTTCCGGCAAGCCGCGCGGTGGCGCGCCGCTGCCTTCCATGATTGCGGCACCGGCCGCAGAATATATAAACTTAAAGCGCGAATGACGCTGTAAGTTGCTCAGGGATTGTGCTTTGCCTCGTTCCACAGGGCGATCTGCTCCTGGTCGGACAGCTTGTCCAGCTCAAGGCCGCGCTGTGCCGCCAGCTCCTCCGTCTTGCGGAAGCGGACGGAAAACTTGTCACAGGCGGCGTGGAGGGCGTCCTCCGGGTCGGCGTCCAGGAAGCGGCCCACGCAGACGGCGGCAAAGAGCAGGTCGCCCAGCTCCTCCGCCGGGTCGCCCTTTCCGTCCAGGGCGGCGGCTTTCAGCTCGTCCAGCTCCTCGGACAGCTTGTCCAACGCGCCGGAGACCTCCCGCCAGTCAAAGCCGGCCTTTGCCGCCTTCTTCTTCATCTTCTCCGCACGCCACAGGGCGGGCAGGGTGCGGGCCACGGCATCCACCGCGTCGGCCTGGGTATCCTGGTGCTTTTCCTTCTTTTTCAGCTCCTCCCAGTTGGAGAGAACCTGGTCGGTGGAATCCACCGACACATTACCAAACACATGGGGGTGGCGGTAGATCAGCTTTTTGCACACGCCGTCCGCCACGTCGTCCAGAGTGAACCGGCCCGCGTCCTCCTCAATGGAGGTGTGGAAGTACACCTGGAGGAGTACGTCGCCCAGCTCCTCCTTCAGGCCGTCCACATCGTCCCGGTCGATGGCCTCGGCTGTCTCGTAGGCCTCCTCCAAAAAGTTGCGGCGGATGGACTGGTGGGTCTGCTCCTGATCCCAGGGACAGCCGCCGGGATGACGCAGGATGCGGACAATTT
Organism: uncultured bacterium; assembly: GCA_947176765.1. Classification (GTDB taxonomy): domain Bacteria; phylum Bacillota; class Clostridia; order Oscillospirales; family Oscillospiraceae; genus Enterenecus. The sequence continues at coordinate 23,122 of CAMWRX010000015.1, read as the reverse complement.
CTTCCAGATCCTTACAGTTATAGGACGATTTCTCTGGCCAGTTTACCATAGTGTCACCTGAATTGCAATAGATTTTGCGCGGGAATTTGCCTTTTTGGCGTAAAAACAGGGCTTGAGGCGGGAAAATTACGGGATACGGAGCAGCCGGGCGATCTTATCCCCCTTGGGCATGAGGGCCAGATCCTCCCGGGAGATGGCGTGGGTGAGCAGCACCAGGGCGAAATAGACGATGACGCCCCCCCCAATGGCGGCGATCACCGACAGGGCGTTCCCCTTCCAGGACAGCACGGGTTCCAGCCCTTCGCCGGGGATGGTTTGGAACGCGTCAAGCTTCACCAGCAGCTTGGAGGCCAGGCCGTAGACGGCCCAGACGGACGCGCCCATGGCGGCGGTGGCCGCCGCAGGCTTGGCGAACACCCGGACATAGCTCAGGGAGCGAGGCAGGGCCAGCTTGATGATGACGAGATCCAGAATGGCGATGACGCCGAAGCATACCAGGGTGCCGATGGGGCCGCCCTGGATGTTGATGTCGGGCTTGCCCACCAGGATGAAGTTGATGATGATCTTGAGGACGCAGCCGATGGCGGTGGTGAGCACGGGGATGGAGACCAGCCGGTGGGCCTGCATGATGGAATTGCACACCAGCATGACGCACACACAAATGGAGGCGAGGCCCAGCATGGACAACATCCAGCCCGCCAGGGCCACGTCGGTGCTGGGGTAGAGCAGCCGAATGATGGGCTCGCCCAGCACGAACAGGCCCGCCCCGGCGGGCAGGGCCAGCAGGGCGGTGGTGCGCAGGGCGGTCTCGCTGACCTGGGCGGCCTGCCGGTAATTCTTTGTGGCCCGGGCGGCGGATACCGTGGGGACCACGCTGGCCGTCAGGGGGACCATGAAGGAGGCGGGCAGGTTATAGAGGGTCATGGCCTTGTCGTAGATGCCCTTTAAGGTGCGGGCGGCCTCCTCAGTGAAGCCGGCGGCGTCCTGGAGCCGGCCCATGATGATGCTGGAATCCAGCAGGTTGACCACCGCCATCACTGACGAGCCCAGGGTGATGGGGACGGCCAGCTTGGCCAGGGTGGACAGGATCTTGTCGGACTCATCCGGTTTGTCCCGGAACTTGGGCAGGGACAGGCGGAAGCGCCCGTAGCAGAAAAACATATACACCATGCCCAGGGCGCAGCCCACCGACACGCCCAGAATGGCGCCGCCGGCGGTCTGGGACTCGTCCATCCCCGCGCCTACCATCATCTTGGCCAGGGCCAGGCCGATGACCAGCTTGCACAGCGCCTCGATGACCTGGGACACGGCGGTGGGGGTCATGAGGGAGTGGCCCTGGAAATACCCCCGGAGGGCGGACATGGGGCAGATGAAGAACAGGGCGGGGGCCAGGGCCAGGATGCTCCAATAGCTGTGGGAGTTGTTCATCAGAGCCGCCAACTGCTTAGGGAAGAGGAGCATGATGGCGCAGCTCAGCGCGCCCAGGGCGCAGAAAGCCCCCATGGCCAGCCGAAAAACCTTCTGCACCTGATTGCCCCGGTTCTGGGCCTGGGCCTCGGACACCATCTTGGACAGGGCCACCGGCAGGCCGCCGGTGGAGATGATGATGAGCAGGGAGTAGATATAATAGGCGGTGTTGAAGTCGGCAAAAGCCGCGTCGGTGAGGATGCCGCCCAGGGGAATCTTGTATAGCGCGCCGATGACCTTGACCAGCACGACGCTGGCCGCCAAAATGGCGGCGCCGCCGAAAAAGGTATTCTTTTTTGGGGTGGATGCAGACATATCCTCAGACCTTTCCCATCAACGGAAGATAAGGGGCAGGGCGTATTGCTTGACCTCGGCCTTGATTTTCTCCAGATCCAGGGTCAGGAAAGCCCCGTTTTTGTATATGATTTTGCCCCGCGCCATATTCATCCACACGTTGGAGCCGTGGGCGGAGAACACCAGGTTTTCCGCCTCGTCGTGGCAGGGGGTCAGGTTGGGGGCGTCAAAGTCCACCAGGATCAGGTCGGCCACAGCGCCCGCCTCGATGCGCCCGGTGTTCCGGCCCAGGGCCTTCGCCCCGCTGACGGTGGCCATTTCCAGCGCCTGCCGGACGGTGAGGGCCATGGGGTCGCAGGCCACGCCGTTGTGGAGGATGGCGGCCAGCTTCATGTCAGCGAACAGATCCACGCTGTTGTGGGAGCTGACGCCGTCGGTGCCCAGGGCCACGTTGACCCCGGCCCGGAGCATGGCGGGGATGGGGGCCACGCCGGAGCCCAGCTTCAGGTTGGAGTAGGGGTTGTGGACGCAGGACACGCCCTTGCCCGCCATGATGGCCCAGTCCTCGGGGGTGGTGTACACGCAGTGGGCGGCGATGGCCCGGGTGTCCCACACGCCGTATTGGTTCAGCGTCTGGATGGGGGTGAGGCCGCCCCGGCGGCCCTTGCACTCCTCATGCTCCTTTTTCGTCTCGGAGATGTGGACGTGCATACCCAGGCCGTGCTCCAGGGCGTAGTCCGCCATCCACTGCCACAGGGGGACGGAGGAGGTGTACTCCCCGTGGATGGAGGCGTCGGCCATGATCTGCCCGTCCCCGGCCATGTGCCACTCCTCGGTGAGGGCCTTCTGGTTGGCGCAGTCGCCGCAGGTGCCGGGGGAGAAATCCTCGGGCGCGCCAAAGTAGACCCCGCCCACGGACAGGTTGGCGGAAATGCCCGCATCCAGCACTTGCTTGGCGATGACGCCGGTGCGCATATACATATCCGCGATGCAGGTGACACCGCAGGCGATCATCTCCGCCAGCCCCAGCCCCGTGGCGGCGGCGACAGCCCGGTCATCCCATTTGGCCTCGGCAGGGAAGATGAAGTCATTGAGCCAGCTCTGCAAATCGTGCCCGCCGCCGTAGCCCCGCATGAGGGTCATGGGGATGTGGGTGTGGCAGTTGACGAAGCCGGGCATCATCACCTTGCCGGTGCAGTCGATGGTCTGGTCAAAGTTCCCTGGTGGGCACGCAGTGCCCACATAGGAGATGTTTGTCCCATCCACCGCCACATAGCCGCTGCGCAGGGTGGTAAAGCCCTCGTCCATCAGCAGGGCGGTGACGTTGGTAAACAGCGTGGTCATAAAAACGGCCCCCTTACAGTTTTTCCAGACAGGCCAGCACCAGCCGGGAGAATTTATCTTTGGCGGCGGCGGCGGCGTCCAGCACCTCCTGCTCGCTGAGGGGCTGGTCCAGGATGCCCGCCGCCATGTTGCTCAGCAGGGTGAAGCCCAGAATCTCCATGCCGCAGTGGCCCGCCACAATGGCCTCCGGGGCGGTGGACATACCCACCGCGTCGCCGCCCAAAATCCGAGCTGCGCGGATTTCCGCAGGAGTCTCGTACTGGGGGCCATAGCAATAGAAGTACACGCCCTCCCGCAGGGGGATGGACAGCTCCGCCGCCGCCTGACGGGCCACGTCCTGGAGCCGGACGGTGTACAGGTGGGAGGCGTCGGGGAAGCGCACGCCGAACTCGGGGATATTTGCCCCCCGGAGCGGGGATTCGGAGAACATCTTGATCTGGTCGGTGATGAGCATCAGGTCGCCCGCCTGCCAGTCGGTGCGCACGCAGCCGGCGGCGTTGGTGACGATCAGCGTGTCGCAGCCCAGCAGACGCAGAACGCGGACGGCGTAGGACACGTCGTCATAGCCGTAGCCCTCGTAGTGGTGCATCCGGCCCTGCATGACGGCCACGTTCTTGCCCGCCAGAACGCCGAACACCAGTTGGCCCTTGTGGCCGGGGGCGGTGGACGCCTTGAAGTGGGGGATTTCGCCGTAGGGGATGGCGGTGGGGTTCTCCACCACGTCGCCCAGGAAGCCCAGGCCGGAGCCCAGTACCATGGCAACTTTGGGGATAAAACCTCCGATTTTTTCCTTGATGTAATCAGCGCTCTCCTGATACTGTGCAAATGTGTAAGCCATGGTCACAGCCTCCTATGGGAAAATTTTGTTGAATCAATATAGTTTACACCTTTTTTGAGAAAAAAGCAATGAACAGGCTATAAATTCTGCGTAGTTTCCGTGGGGGTGCTGTTTGTGCCGCGGCGGTACGATTGTGATGCGCTGCCGCACCTGTTTGAAAAATAGAAAGCCGCCCGAAAATCAGAGCGTCAAAATGACGCTTTGAGTTCGAGCGACTGATTGGATTTTGATTGATTGTCAATCGGTGGAATATCTCTGTGATAGTACAATTTCGCGGTCCTCGAGGATATAATCTATTCGTCCGATAATCCATTCCCGATGTTCATTCCAAATTGTGCCTGGTACATCCCGCTGTTCGGATACCTCTTTGTATCCCTCTGCTGTCAACCCCCTGCATTTAATAGAAACAGCGATTGGGAGTTTTTCCGCAAGAGCATCGGCAAATGCAATAAATTCATCATCCTTCGGGAGAAAATCACAGAACCATATTGTTATATCTAATATTCTCCCGCCTGCCTGTACCCATTCCTGCCAAGTGCTGTTTTCGCCTATCCCATCAGGCCAACCGTCTTGAGAAACAGGAGCCTTGACAATACAATCTGCACCAAAGAATTCTTTTGCAAACTCTGTGCAAATAGCGGCTGGCTCGTCCCGAAACAAGAGCTTATAGTAGCACAGAATGGAGCTGTTTGCATAGCAGGCACAGGTTTGTACTTTGAAATTTTTAGTGAATAGCGGTGGAAAAATGGCGGCTGTTGTGATAAACTAACAATAAAAAAGTACAGCCCATCAACAAATCAGTTGTTATGAGGAGTATTACATGGGAAAATATGAATTAAAGTTTATGTATGATTGGGGTAGTGGGGTATGTGTTTGGAGTGCGAATGCTGCTGCCAAGGCGAAGTTTAATCATTATCCGATTGAAACTACAGATTTACCAATCTCCCAAGAACTTGTAAATCTGCTTAACAAACTAATTGCCCAACATGATACAGCATTGAATTGGGATAATCCGGGAGGCGAGTTGCTTTGGGATAAGATGCAGCAAACAATATTTGAAGAAGAAGCCAAATCTGCTTATGAGCAACTTTGTGCAGAACTTGGCCCGGATTACGAAGTTTCCTTTTCCCCTCATGTTTTTTAGAACGTGCGTTTCCCTGTCCCGCAGGGCTTTCAAACCTCTAAATGTCCACGCCTGCGGCGTTCCCATTCACTGGCGGCTTTCTTCCTCTGACAAAAAAGACGCACCGAACGAAACGTTTGCAAAAGGGGAAGTCGGCAGATTTCTTGTGGAAATCTGCCGGCTTCACTGGCACCCGCGAGACGAATCGAACGTCCGACCCTTCGCTTAGGAGGCGAATGCTCTATCCCCTGAGCTACGCGGGCGTGTGCCGCTGTTAAGCGACCTTTATTGTAACCAATTTTCCGCCTTCTGTCAATGCGGCACAATAAATTTTCCGAAAAGTCCAGGAATTCCGCTTTTCCGACTGTTGCAATCGCAGGAAACTGAGGATATAATACTATCTTGTGCTTAGAGAAATGATTCTAAAATTCAGATAGAAGGTACGGATATGCAAAACGAAAAGCTGCGCAACATCGCCATCATCGCCCACGTGGATCACGGCAAGACCACCCTGGTGGACGAGATGCTCAAGCAGGGCGGCATCTACCGGGAGAACCAGGCCACCGTGGAGCGGGTCATGGACTCCAACGACCTGGAGCGGGAGCGGGGCATCACCATCCTGGCCAAGAACACCGCCGTCCACTACAAGGATACCAAGATCAATATCGTGGACACCCCGGGCCACGCTGACTTCGGCGGCGAGGTGGAGCGCATTTTGAAAATGGTCAACGGCGTCATCCTGCTGGTGGACGCCGCCGAGGGCCCCATGCCCCAGACCCGGTTTGTACTCAGCAAGGCCCTGGAGCTGGGCCACAAGGTCATCGTGGTGGTGAACAAGATCGACCGCCCCGACCAGCGCATCCACGAGGTCATGGACGAGGTGCTGGAGCTGCTGCTGGATCTGAACGCCACCGATGAGCAGTTCGAGTCTCCCACCCTGTTCTGCTCCGGGCGGCAGGGCACCGCCAGCTATTCCCCCGACGTGGCGGGCACCGACCTGGTGCCCCTGTTCGAGACCATTTTGGATTATATTCCCGCCCCGGACTGCGATCCCGACGCCCCCTTCCAGATGTTGGTGTCCTCCATCGACTACAACGAGTTTGTGGGCCGCATCGCCGTGGGCCGCATCGAGCGGGGTACCGTGAAGCAGAACCAGGAGATCGTGGTGTGCAACTACCACAAGCAGGACGAGGCCCCCAAAAAGGCCAAGGCCACCTCCCTGTACACCTTCAACGGCCTGGCCCGCACCCCCGTCACCGAGGCCAGCGCCGGCGAGATCATCGCCATGAGCGGCATCGGCGACATCACCATCGGCGACACCATCTGCGCCCCCGCCGTCCCTGAGCCCATCGAGTTCGTCAAAATCTCCGCCCCCACCCTGGAGATGACCTTCTCCGTCAACGACGCCCCCTTTGCCGGACGGGAGGGCAAGTACGTCACCAGCCGCCAGCTCCGGGATCGGCTGTTCCGGGAGACGCTGAAAGATGTGTCCCTGCGGGTCACCGAGGTGGAGGCGTCCACCGACGCCTTCAACGTGGCGGGCCGGGGCGAGATGTCCCTGTCCATCCTCATCGAGACCATGCGCCGTGAGGGGTATGAGTTCCAGGTGTCGCCCCCCCGCGTGGTCTACCAGGTGGTGGACGGCCAGAAGTGCGAGCCGGTGGAGCGGGTGGTCATCGACGTGCCCGCCGACAACGTGGGCGCGGTGATGGAGAAGCTGGGGGCCCGGAAGGGCGAGTTCCTGTCCATGGACCCCATCGGCAGCCGCACCAAGCTGGAGTTCCTGGTGCCCTCCCGGGGCCTGTTCGGCTACCGCAACGAGTTTTTGACGGACACCAAGGGCGAGGGCATCATGGCCTCCGTGTTCGAGAAGTACGCCCCATTTAAGGGCGAGATCCAGCGCCGGAACACCGGCTCCCTGGTGGCCCATGAGACGGGCGAGTCCGTGACCTACGGCCTGTTCGCCGCCCAGGAGCGCGGCGCGCTGTTCATCGGCGCGGGCGTGCCCGTGTACGAGGGCATGGTTGTCGGGGTGTGCCCCAAGATGGAGGACATCACCGTCAACGTGTGCAAGAAGAAGCAGCTCACCAATATGCGGGCCTCCGGCTCTGACGAGGCTCTGCGGCTGGTGCCTCCCAAGTCCATGAGCCTGGAGCAGTGCCTGGAGTTCCTGGCGGACGACGAGCTGCTGGAGGTCACGCCGGAAAACCTGCGCCTGCGCAAGCGCATCTTGAACCACGAGAAGCGGATGAAGGCCCTCAAGGGCGGGAAGTCCTGATAGTTTGAATAAAACAGGAGCGGCAAGGTCGTTTGACCTTGCCGCTCTTATTTTGCTCATATCCACCATTCCGGCGTGAGTTCGCCCAGCGTGATGATTTTTTCCGCCTCAAAATCAAGAAGGATTTCGATCTCCCGATAATGGTCAGGCATCAACTGGACCATCAACTCCCGGCAGGCGCCGCAGGGGGCGCCCGACTTTCCGTTCGGCATGATGGCGAGGACTTTGCTGATTTCCTGCTCTCCGTTGGTAATCATGTTGAAGATTGCGTTGCGTTCGGCGCAGATTCCCAATGTAGAGCAGGTGTCGATGCAGACGCCGGTGTAGATTTTTCCGGATGAGGATTGTATCGCGGCGGCGACCCCGCCGGCATACACATAATCGGATATTTTGCGTTCATTTTGCACGGCCTTCGCCGCGCGGTATAATTCGTTCCATATAGGTTCCATATCGTTTCCTTCCCTATTACAGGGTCATGGTGATCCCGCCCTCGTCGGACAGGCCGTCCTTCTTGAGCATATTCTCCAGCACTTCCACATCGGAGGTGATGTCCATGGCGTCGTCCTGGAACAGCTTGTCGAGCTGCTTCTCAAACCCGGACACCACCTGATCCATCATGTCCTCGATGCGCTTTTTGGCGGCGGAGATGTTCTCCCCCTCGATGCCCTGGGCGTCCAGCTGGGCGTAGGCCCGCAGGATCTTCAGGGTGGTGGGCAGATAGTAGTTCAGGAAGGTGCGCAGCTGGCCCTCCTTGTTGGGGTGCTCCTTCTGATACTTCAAAATCTTTCCCGTGATCTCCTCAATGCGGTCGATCTTGGCGCTCATCGCCGCGTCGGGGATGGCGTCGTTGACCTGCCGGATCTCCCGGAGGATATCGTCCTCCCGGGCGGCGGCCTCCTGGGCTGTCTCTTCCTGAACGGGCGGGGTCTCCCGCTTGGGCTCCGGGGTGTGGTAACCCATCTCGGTGAGGAACAGCTTGCCCTCGGCCAGATCCAGGTAGCCTGTGGGTAGAATGCCCTTGGCCAGCATCCGCCGCAGATCCTTGCACAGCTTGCTCACAGGCACGCCGAAGCTGGCGGCCATGGGGGCCAGGGCCACCTCCCGGTTGGCGCCGATATAGGCCAAATAGTTGAGGTAGCGCTCGCTGCTGCGGTTTTTGCCGATGCCGGAGAACAGCATCCCCAAACCGCCCGCCAGAAACATCATGCAGGCCAGGAGTCCGATGAATTCATCAGCCCAGCCATAGCCGTGGACGATCATCTGAAGGATATCTATGGAGATTGCAGCAGAACCCAGGGCGAAGATGCCGCTGACGATGCTTCCCGCAATGATGAGGCCCGTGCCGCGTCCCGCTTTTTTCCGCGCTCTTTTCCGGTCACGCTCCGACTGGTTCCAGGCGTCTGGCTGGGCTTCCTGTTCCCAGGGCTCCGCCTTGGGCGGCTGCTTCTGCTGGGACTGGGCGGCCTGCCGATACTGATAGTGATAGGTGCCGCCGGTTGAACCCTGGGCCTGCTGACGGGTGCTGTCAGCGGCCTGGCGTGCCGCCGCGTCAGCCGCCTGCCGGGCGGCTTCCGCCCCCCGCTGGGCCGCCTCGGCGTTCTGCTGGAAAAAGCGCTCCGCCGTGTTCCTGGCCCGGTTGGCCGCGTTCCTGGCCTCCTGCTTATAGCGCCGCTTTTCGCTGGAGGACATCTTGCTCAGCTTGCTCAGCAGCCAGATCACGCCGATGATTTTGAGGAAGGGAAAGGGCAGGATGAACAGCAAAACGCCGATGCCCACCCATTCGCCCCAGTCGTTAGAGTTTTTGGGCGGCTTATATCCGCCGGACGGAGTGGTTCCTTTGCCGGATCCATAGCTATAGTTATAGTGATAGGTGTTGTCCTGCTGTGAGTTGTTCTGCGGATCCTGTCCGCCGGTGCCGTAGCCGTCCGCCATGGTGATCCCCCTCTCCCGGAATGCGATAACAAGAACCATTATATACTTTTTCATCGGCGCTGTAAAGGAGATGGAAGCTTAATTTTTTATTTAGGAAGCGCGGAGCACCCCTTCCTCATATCCCCGCCCCTTCCCGCATATAAATCACCGTGACGAGAACCACAGTGGGGAGTGTTGTCAGTGAAGGGGAATATGGAAGAGCGCGCCCAGGAGCTGGCGCTGTACATCATCGAAAACAAAGCCACCGTCCGGGCCGCCGCCAGCCGCTTTGGGATCAGCAAGTCCACCGTACATAAGGATTTGAGTGAGCGCCTGCCCGCCATCAACCGGGGGCTGTATGAGCAGGTAAAGAAAGTCCTGGAGGAAAATAAGGCGGAGCGCCATATACGGGGCGGCATCGCCACCAGGAAAAAATACAAAGGGGAATAGGAAAACGAGGGCCTCCCGCTGGGAGGCCCTCGTCTGCGCTTTTCAATAGTTGGGGACGGTGACATCCCGGATCCACTTGCCGCTTTTGAACCGCCACAGGCCCAGCACGGCCTTGACCATATTCTCGCTCATCATGCCTAAATACACCCAGAAAATGCCCAGCTGGAACACCAGGCCGGACAGGGCGGCGATGGGCAGGGCCACCGCCCACAGGGGCGTCAGGTCGATGAGGGTGGCCGCCCGCACATCCCCGCCGCCCCGGAGCACCCCCACGATGTTGGTACACTCCATGGAGCGCAGAGCCATCATCAGGAACATCATGGTGAGCATCAGGGTGCAGATGTCCCCCGCTGAAGGGGTGAGCTTAAACAGAGGATAGAGTACCGGGATGATAAAAACGTGGAGCAGTCCCAGGAACAGAAGCCCTGCCACCAGCCCAAACAGGAAGGCCAGCGTGTTGAGCAGCGCCCCCAGGGAGTACACCTTGTCCGCATGACCGGAGCCGATCTCCTGTCCAATGAGGATGGCGGCGGTGCCCGCGATGGCGAACACGCCCACGGTACAAAGATTGGTGATGTTGCCCGCGATGGCGTAGGCGGCAAGAATCTGCTCCGAGCCGTCCATGTGGCCCATAATGGTGGGGAACAGGGAGGAGCCCAGGCCCCAGAAGGTCTCGTTGCACATCACCGGGGTGGCGAAGCGGATAAAACGCCGCACCATCTCCCGGCCTGGGCGGAGGAGCAGGGCGGGGTCGATGCGGAAGCCCTTGTCCAGGACGGCCCACAGGACGGCGATGGAGCAGGACAACACCCGGGCCAGCAGGGTGGCCAGGGCGGCGCCCTCTACCCCCAGCTGGGGCGCGCCCAGATTGCCGAAGATGAACACCCAGTTGAGGAAGGTGTTGCACGCCATGGACACGCCCAGGATGTACAGGCCCCGGCGGGGGTCGCCCATGGCCCGGTGGACGCCGTTGTACACCTGGACGAAACTGTCAAAGAGGTAAGACCAGCCCACGATCCGGGCGTACCGGGCGGCGGTGGCGATGACCTGGGGATCCTTGCCAAACAGGGCCATAAACTGGTTGGGAAGGAAGCCCATGATGAGGGCAAATACCAGCCCGATGAATCCGGCGGTGTACATCCCGATGCCCATGATCCGGTTGATGGCCCCCAGATCTCCCTTGCCCCGGTACTGGCTGATGAGGACGGAGGAGCCGCTCTGGATGCCGAACATCATGAGCTGGACGACGAACACCGGGATGTTGGCCAGGGTGACCCCGGCCAAGGGAAGCTGGCCCATGGTGCCCACCATAAAGGTGTCCACAAGCCCCAGAGAGTTGGTGATGAGATTTTGAAGCAGGATGGGCAGAGCGAGCGCCAGCAGCGTGCGGTAAAAGCCCTTTTCCCGCTGGAACAGCTTGAACATATTGGTCGGAAACTCCTTTGCCGTTGAGGATGATGGTGCCCCACCGGGGGCACAAAGCGTCAGGATAAGGTGGTGAACAGGCGGCCCGCCGCGTCCGTGAGGGCGGACACCAGCGCGTCCGCCTCCTCTTTTGTGGAGTCGGGGGAGAAGGACAGCCGCAGCGCCCCGTCCAGCCAGGGCTTGGGCAGGTTCATGGCGGCGAACACATGGCTGGGCTTGCCCTTGTGGCAGGCGGAGCCGGAGGAGACGCACACGCCCTGATCCCCCAGCACCCGGACGACCACCTCGCTCTTGTAGCCGGGGAGGGTGACGGCGCAGATGTGGGGAGCGTCCCCGGCGGAGATGACCTCTAATTTTGGCAGGGTCTCCTTCAGCTTTGCCAGCGTGTATTCCTTGATGGCGGCGGCCCGTTCCAGACGGCCCGGGTCTGCCGCGTTGGCCCGGACGGCGGCGGCGAAGCCGGCGATCTGGGCCGTGGCCTCGGTGCCGGAGCGCAGGCCGTCCTCCTGGCCGCCCCCAGTGAGCAGGGGGCGCAGGCGCACGCCCTTTTTGATGTACAGCGCTCCGACGCCCTTGGGCGCCCCCACCTTATGACCGCTGACAGCCACCAGATCCGCCCCCAAGCGGGCCAGGGGATCTGGCGTTTTCAAAAAGCCCTGCACGGCGTCGCAGTGGAACAGGATGGCGGGATCAAAGGCTTTGACGGCCTTTACGCAGTCCGCCACGGGCAGGATAACGCCTGTCTCGTTGTTCACCAGCATCATGGACACCAGAACGGTGTCGGGCCGCAGGGCGGCGGTGAGCTGCTCCACGGTGATACGGCCCGCCTTGTCGGGTTTCAAGTACGTGACCTCGCACCCCTGCCGCTCCAGATCCTTGCAGGTCTCCAGCACGGCGGCGTGTTCGATGGCGGTGGTGACGATGTGCCGCCCCCGGCGGCGGCCCAGCTCCACCCCCCGGCGGATGGCCCAGTTATCGCTCTCGGTGCCGCAGGAGGTGAAGTACAATTCGGCGGGGGAGCAGCCGAAGGCCCGGGCAATCGTCACCCGATCCTCCTTTACCCGGCAAGCGGCCTGACGGGCGTACTCGTAGCGGGAGGAGGGGTTGCCGAACTGCCGGAGGGCGTCCACCATGGCGTCCACGGCCTCGTGTTTCACGGGGGTGGTGGCGGCGTAGTCGAAATAGATGAGCTGATCCATGGCGGTTCTCCTCCTGTTGGCGTGGCAGTCCTTGTATTGTACTGTGTTCCACCGGGAAAGTCAATGGGGGAGGCGTTAGGGACGTCATTCGTCCTGCGGACGAATGACGTCCCAGGCAAACGGCCGCCTGAGGGATTGACAAAAGGCAGAGGAGAGGTATATGATTCCTTCAAATACAAACAAAGGAGCTGTTTGCCATGATCCCCACCCCCGAACAGGCTTGGGAGCTTTTGTGTGAATTCAACGAGGGCGACTTCCACCGCAAACACGCCCGCACCGTGGGCGACGTGCTGCGCTGGTTCGCCCAGGAACTGGGCTATGGCGAGGACGCTGACTTCTGGGAGGTGGTGGGCATTCTCCACGACCTGGACTTCGAGCAGTGGCCCGACCAGCATTGCGTTAAGAGCCAGGAGCTGATGCGGGAGCGGGATATCGACGAGTCCGTCGTCCACGCCACCGCCAGCCATGGCTACGGCTTGACGGTGGACATCCAGCCGGAGCATCAGATGGAGAAGGTGCTGTTCGCCGTGGACGAGCTGACCGGCCTCATCGGCGCGGCGGCCCTCATGCGGCCCTCCAAGAGCGTCAGCGATTTGGAGGTCAAGTCGGTGAAAAAGAAGTACAAGGACAAGAAGTTCGCCGCCGGGTGCTCCCGTGAGGTCATCGAGCGGGGCGCGGCCATGCTGGGCTGGGAGCTGGACGAGCTGATGGAAAAAACCATTTTGGCGATGCGCTCCAGCCCCAACGTGGACTGACCCATGGAAGCGATCGCACACATCCGCTCCGACTTTTCCTCCAAGTTCGGTGTGCCTCGGCAGGCGGGGCTGGTGGAGGAGCTGCGGGCCGCCATCATCTTTGAGCCGCCCTACCGCGTCCCCGAGGCTCTGCGGGGCATTGAGGGCTTTTCCCACCTGTGGCTGATTTGGGAGTTCTCCAAAAACAAGCGGCAGAACTGGTCGCCCACGGTGCGTCCGCCCCGGCTGGGGGGCAATCAGCGCATGGGCGTATTTGCCACCCGCTCCCCCTTCCGGCCAAACCCCATCGGGCTGTCCTGCGTGAAGCTGGAGAGGGTGGAGTTGTCCGGCCCGGACGGCCCGGTGTTGGTGGTCTCCGGGGCCGACCTGGTGGACGGAACCCCCATTTTTGACATCAAGCCCTACGTCCCCTATGCCGACTGCCGCCCCGAGGCGGTGGGGGGCTTTGCCGGAGCGGCCCCCGAGGGGGCGCTGGCGGTGGAGATTCCGCCCGATCTCATGGAGCGGATCCCGGAGAACCGTCGGGCGGCGCTGGTTGGCGTGCTGGCCCAGGACCCCCGGCCCCACTATCAGGACGACCCCCAGCGGGTGTACGGCTTCGGCTTTGCCGGGCTTGAGGTGCGCTTCCGCGTGGCGGACGGGGTGCTGACCGTGGTGGACATCAGCAAGGAATAAAGCGATACCGCGGGAGCTTTTGGCTCCACGCGGTATTTTTTTGCTCAGCGCTGGACGATGTAGTCATCCAGCCGCCCCAGGGTCTTGGGGGTGCACACGGCGGTGACCTGGATGGCCTCGCCGTATTCCACCTGTTCCACCTTGGCTTCCCGGTAGAGCGCGTCCAGAATGCCGCCCTTGTCGTAGGGCAGGCGCAGCTCCACCCGGCGCACGCCGGCGTCCAGCCGCTTGCCGATGGCGGACAATAGGTTGTCCAGCCCCGCCCCGGTTTTGGCGGAGATGGACACAATGCCGTCTCCGTGGGGGAGGATGTCCCCCACAAACTTGTCGCACTTGTTGAACACCTCTAAACGGGGCGTTTCCGCCGCGCCCAGCTCCTGGATCAGCCGGTCCACCACATCCGCCTGCTCCCGCCAGTTGGGGTCGGAGGCGTCGATGACGTGAACCAGCAGGTCGGCAAAGGTCAGCTCCTCCAGGGTGGCTTTGAAGGCGTCCACCAACTGGTGGGGCAGCTTGGAGATGAAGCCCACGGTGTCCGAGATCAGCACCGTGCAGGTGTCGGAGATCTCCAGCGTCCGGGTGGTGGTGTCCAGGGTGTCGAACAGCCGGTCGTTGGCCGGGATGTCCGAGCCGGTGAGGGCGTTCAAAAGGGTGGACTTGCCGGCGTTGGTGTAGCCCACAATGGCCACCACGGGCACCTCGTTCTTCTCCCGCCGCTCCCGCTGAGTGGCCCGGACCCGGCGCACGTCCTTGAGTTCGTCCTCCAATTTGTCGATCTTGCGGCGGATGAGCCGCCGGTCAGACTCGATCTGGGTCTCGCCGGGGCCGCGGGTGCCGATGGCGCCCTCCTGGCGCTCCAGGTGCTTCCACATACCGGTCAGCCGGGGCAGCAGATATTTGTACTGGGCCAGCGCCACCTGGAGCCGCCCCTCGCTGGTTCTCGCCCGCTTGGCGAAGATGTCCAGGATCAGGGCGGAGCGGTCCATGACGGTGACGCCCAGCTCCTCGGTGAGCACCCGCTGCTGGGAGGGGGACAGGGGGTTGTCAAAGATGACGATGTCCGTCTCTAGGCGCTGGACAAGCTCCTTGACCTCCTCCACCTTGCCCTCGCCAATGAAGGTGCGGGGGTCGGGGGAGGATTTGTTTTGCAGCACCGTGGCCAGACACTGGCCCCCCGCCGTGTCCAGCAGGGCGGCCAGCTCCTCCAGAGATTCGTCGGTGGCGTTCTCCTCCCGGCTGAGGCTGGGGGCGTTGAGGCCCACCAGCACGGCGCGGTTGATCTCTTTTACTTCGGTTTTGTCAAACATATAATGTGAAATACCTCATTTTCTTAAAACTTGGGGCGTCAAACCTTCTGCAAAGCCTCCACAATCTCGCCCCAGTACATGGTGTGGTAGTCGCCCTTGTACCACTTGTCCTTCACGTTCGCCGGCATGGCGTCGGCGTCCATGGGCATGGCCATGCGCTTGCGGCACACCAGCACCAGCTCGGCCTGCTCGAAGTAGGGCGCGCCGCCCGCCCCCTCGGCCACGGTGAAGCCGCACTCCTTCACCTTGTCCATGTCCCGGCCGCTCTTGGTGCCGCACAGAGAGAGCTGGGGGCGGTACTCTTCAGAGAAGAAGGACAGGGTAAAATACTCGTTCTCATCCACGAACTGCTTGGTGTACCGCTGGGGACGGATATAGGCGGTGGCCATGGGCGCGCCCCACAGCACGCCCAGCCCGCCCCAGGAGGCAGTCATGGTGTTGCAGCGCTCCTTCGTCCCGGCGGTGATGAGCATCCACTGGTCGCCGATGGCGGCAAAGGGGTTGAGATTCAAGGTTTTGGGATCGACGTTCTGGAACATGGCGGGATACCTCCTGATAAAATGATAAGATTAGTATATGCGGGCCGGTGCGAAAAAGAGAAAGACCCGCCGCAAATATTTGCAACGGGTCTTTGAAGTGACAGGTTTTAGCCCAGGCCGAACTTCTTGTTGAAGCGGCTGACGCGTCCGCCGGTATCCACCATCTTCTGCTTACCGGTGTAGAAGGGGTGACACTTGGAGCAGACTTCCACCTTGATGTCCTTCTTGGTCGAGCCAGTCTCGATCACGTTGCCGCACGCGCACGTAATGGTGGTGTGGTTGTAGTTGGGATGGATGCCTTCCTTCACGGGGATTCACCTCTTTCTGTCGATCAAAAGTCCAGGGGCACCAGTGCCGCGCACAACGGCCCCTTGTAAACGCAAACCGTATCTTATCATGTCCGGCAGAAAAATGCAAGAACTTTTTTTGATTTCCCAAATCTTTTTCCCGGCGGGCGTTTACAGCTCCACCGCGTGGCCCACGCTGAAGAACCACAGGCACCGGCGGCCCACCGTCACGCCCGCCGCCTGGGACAGGGCACGGGTGTAGGCATCCAGCTGGGGGCGGTAGTCCTCTGCGCGGGCTATGACCGTGTGTTCGGTGACCCGGTCGGTCTTGAAGTCCACCACGGTGACGGTGCCGTCCGCCTCCGCGAACCAGCAGTCCACCACGCCTTGGAGGAGTACCTCTTCCCCCGGTTCGGCCTCCTCGTAGTAGTCCGCCGCCGGGGCCAGCAGGGAGAACTTGAATTCCCGCTCCACACGCTGGGACTTGCGCAGGCGCTGGCCCAGCCCGGACTGGAAGAAGGACAGGATGTCCGCCGGGTTCACCGCCTCCCCCTGCTGGGGGGTGATGTACTGGCCCGACACAAGGCGGGCGACCTCGTCCGCGATCTCCTCGAAGCTGCTTGTGCGGTCATAATTTAGGTACTGCATCACCATGTGCAGGGCGGTGCCCCGCTGGGCGGGGGTGAGGGGCCGCTGCCCCTCGAACACCGGGCGGCGTAGCGTGGTCTGTGGAGCGGCGGGACGCAGCTCCACCGCATCCTCCGCCGCCTCCGCGTCCTTCTCCCTCCCCTTGAGCTGGGTTGCGGTGAGCTTGGAGGGAATGGCGGCGCAGTTTTGGTGGGGGTAGCGCCAGCTCAGCCGCTCCGCTAGGCCGTCAAGGGGCTGCGTGCCGGCCTCGGTCTGCGCTGCCCCGCCGCCCAGGCCCTGGGGATGTTCGTAGTCCGCCCCGGACAGCATTCGGATGTCCCAGCGACAGCCCTCGTCCGCCGGGAATGGAGGCCGGGGAACGTCCAGCGACTCCCAGAGGGGGGCACTGTCCCGCCGGCACAGCACGGGGGTGAGCACCCAGTCCGACATGGATCGGGCCGACGCCATCTGCCGGGGGGGCGGGGGGCACTGGGCCTGGCCCGCCAGGGCGGAGAGCTGGCCGCCCAGGCCGTTGACGGCGGAGAATAAAATCAGCTTATGCTCTGCCCGGGTCATGGCCACGTACAAAAGCCGCATCTCCTCCGCCCGGAGCTGCCGCCGCAGCCGCAGGGCCACCGCGTCCCGGGCGATGGTGGTGTACCGCAGGCCCCGGGCCCGGTCAGTGCGCTTGGGACCCAGGCCCAGGTCAGGGTGAAAGAGAATGGTGGCCTTGGCGTCCGTCTCATTGAATTTCCGGTCCAGGCCGCACACCAGCACCACCGGGAACTCCAGCCCCTTGGATTTGTGGATGGATAGGATGCGCACGCCCCCCGTTTCGCTCCCCGGCACGGGGACGGCTACGCCGTTGTCCGCCATCCGGCTGAGGTGGAGCAAAAAGGCCATCAGCCCCCGGTGCCCGCCGCTCTCGAAGCGGACGGCCTCGTCGTACAGGGCCATCAGGTTTGCCCGCCGCCGCTGTCCGTCCGGCATGGCGGCAAACACGGCGGGCGCGTCCAATTTGCCATAGATGTACCACAGCAGCCGGTGGCTGCCCTCCTCCGCCGCCAGCTCCCGCAGCTCACCCAGCAGGGCCAGGAAGGACAAACAGTCCTCCTCCCCTCTGGCCGCGCCGGCGGTCAGACAGTCGTACACCGTGCCGCCGCTCCCCGCCCGGAGGCGGGCCAGCCGGTCGGGGGTGAAGTCAAACAGGGGGGAGCGCAGGGCCGCCAGCAATGCCACGTCCTGCCGGGGGTTGTCCAGCACCTGGAGCAGCGCGATGACCACGGAGATTTCCGTTGTGCCGAAGAACTCCTGGCCTCCGTCGGCGCTCCAGGGGATGGAAAGCTCGTCCAGGGCGGCGGCGTAATACCGCAGCACCGGGTTCGGTGAGCGCAGAAGGATGACGATGTCCTCCGCCCGCACGGGGCGCTCCCCGATGAGGGACGTCATTCGCCAGGGACCGTCATCCTCCCTGCGGGAGGACGACTGGTCCGACGGCCCTTGGCCGTCCGGCGAACGACTGTCCCGGCAGTCTCCGACTGCCCCGCTGTCCAGCAGCTCCCGGACGCGCTTTGCGGCGGCCCGGGCGGCGACCAAATCCTTATCCGTTTTCTCCTCGTCGCCGCTGTCGGCGAGGGTGGACAGATCCACGCAGTTCAGCTCCACCCGGTACCGCTCATCCGGGGTGAAATCTGTCCGGCCGGGGCGCAGGGCCTCGGCCTCGGTGTAGTCCAGCTCCCCGGCGGCCCGGGTCATGACGTTGCGGAAAATGAAGTTGACCCCGTCCAGCACCTCGGGCCGGGAGCGGAAGTTGTCCGACAGCAGGATTTTCCGCCCCTGGCCGGGGGTGGCCCCCTCCGCCGGGGGGAAATGCTCATATTTGTCCAGGAAGATACCCGGCTCCGCCAGCCGGAAGCGGTAGATGGACTGCTTCACGTCCCCCACCATGAACAGGTTGTCCCCCTGAGACAGCACCCTGAAAATGGCGTTTTGCACGGCGTTGGTGTCCTGGTACTCGTCCACCATGATCTCCCGGAACTGTTTGCCCACGTCTTGGGCTAAATCGGTGGGCGAGCCGTCCGGGTTTGTCAGCAGCCGCACCGCCAGATGCTCCCCGTCGGCAAAGTCGATGAAATGGCGGCGCTGCTTCAGCTTGGCAAAGGCCCCGTCGAACTGGGCTGTCACGTCCAGAAGGGCCGCCATGGCGGGGCCCACCGCCCGCAGATCGTCTACCGCCTGCGCCCCCGTCACGTCGAACCGCTCCCCCAGCTTTTTCATCTGGGCCTTGCACTGATCCCGCTGGGCGGTCATGCGGGCCTTCAGCCCCTCGTCGTAGTCGCCCCGCTTGGCTCCCGGACGGGGGAAGGGGATGGGGAAGCACGCCGCCGCCTCGTCCCAGCCCCGGCCCAGGGCGGAGCGCAGCCGCTCCAGCGCGTCGATGGTCTCCCCCAGGGTGGGGGCGTAGTTTTTGGTCAGCAGCTCGTCAAAGTAGATCTCGTCCCGCAGGTTTTTCAGCGCCCCCAGCCAGTAGTCCGCCAGCTCCCAGCCGTCGGCCAACAGGGCGCGTCCCCAGGGGGTGTCCTCCGGGCCTGCGCCCTCCGGGAATACGAAGTCCCGCTGGCGCGACCTGAGCCAGCCCACCGGATCAGCTTGGGCCTGCACCTGCTGGTGGACGTACAGCACCACGTCCTCCAGGGTCTGGTCGTCCCGTTCCCCGGCCAGGGCGTCCACCAGGGCGGCGAAGGGGGCGTCGTCGGCGATGCTGGCGTACCGGGCTTCCAGCACTTCTTCCAGGGCGCGGCGGCGCAGCTCGTCCCCTTCCGCCTCGTCGCACAGGCGGAAGTCGGGGTCTAAATCCGCCAAGTGCCCCCACTGGCGCAGGAGGTCCAGGCAGAACGCGTCGATGGTGCAGATGGGGGCCTTATATACTAAGGTGGCGTTGCGCCGCAGGTGCCTGTTCCCCGGCCTTTGGGCCAGGGCCGCGTGGATGGCGGCGGCGATGCGGTCGCGCAGCTCGGCGGCGGCGGCGTTGGTGAAGGTGATGACCAGAAAGCGGTCGATGTCCTCCCCTTGTTCCACATAGCCCATCAGCCGCTCCACCAGCACCCTCGTCTTGCCCGACCCGGCGGCGGCGGACACCAGCAAGTTCCCGCCCCGGTTTTCCACCGCGGCAAGCTGCTGTTTTGTCAGTTCAATTGCCATGTCCGTCCTCCTCCTTTCGGGCCAGCCAGTTCCAGAATTCCGCCGCCTTGACGCCGCGCCGGTAGCGCTTGGCGTCTCCGCAGCCCTCCTCGAAGTGGCAGGCGGCCCGGTAGTCGCACCAGCGGCAGGGGTTCTTGTCGGCGCCCCGCCAGTAGGGGTCGGCGTCGATGTTGCCCGCCGCCAGCTCCCCGGCGGCGCGCTTCAAAGCGTCCGTGATATATCCGTCCAGCAGCTCCATCTGTTCGGGGGTGACCAGGTAGTCGCCGCCCCCCCGGCCCGAGCTGACCGGCAGGAAGCGGAACGCCCGGTTGGCGTGCTCCATGGCGGACAGCACCGCCGGATCGTCCAGCACCAGCCCCTGGCGGCGCAGCAGCCCGTCCCGAGCCCTTTGGATGTCCTCGTCGGACATCCCCCGCTCGCCGTCCACCAGGGGGGTGCGGGCGGGGACGTACAGCACGCCTGCCGGGACGATCTCCCCGGGGCCCAGCGCCCGCTCCCCCTCCCGGCTGAGGGCAAAGAGGTAGAGTAGCATTTGAAGGCCCCGCCCGTCCTCCACGTCGGCGAAGTCAAAGCTCTTTTTGCCGGTTTTGTAGTCCACCACCCGCAGGTAGCGCTTGCCGTCATGGAGCCACTCGTCCACCCGGTCCACAAAGCCAGACAGGCGCAGACGCACCCCCTGCTCCACCTCCACCGGGGGCAGCTCCTTGCCCCGGCCAAAGCCCAGCTCAAAGGCGGCGGGGATGAAGTCGGAGACGGAAAGCTCCGCGCACACGCTCTGGGCCACGTCCAGCGCGGCCTGCTTCATGCGCTCAAACAGATAGCGGAACCGGGCGGTCTCGCCGTCCAGACCGGTCAAAACCTCCCCCTCATAGCGGTCGGCGGCCTCCTGGGACAGACGGCGCACCTCGTCGGCGTTGTCCAGCGGAATGCCCGCGTTTTTGGCTGCGCGCAGGGTGTCCTCCAGCACGGCGTGGACGAAGGTGCCATAGTCGGAGGGCCGGAACGCGGCCTTCTGCCGGGGCTTGGCGTCCAGGCCGAAGCGGAGGAAGTGGCTGAAGTGACAGGAGTTATAGAGGTCAAGCCTTGTGGCCGACATGGGTACCACCGGGCCAAACAGCTCGTCCACCGCCAGCCGGGACAGCCGGCCGCGGCGCCACTGCGTGGCGCCCTGAATACGCTCCACCCGGGGGGCCAGCCCGGGCACCCGCCGCAGAGCGTCGGCCAGGTTAGGGTCATGCCCCGCCAGCTCCAGCGCCGCGTCTGGGGCGGACAGCCGGGCCAGGGGGTCGGAACCGTCCGCCACCGGCCCATGAGGGAAGAGCGCCGCCAGCCGCTCCCAGAGGAAGCAGGGCGTTTTCTGGTTGTCCCCCGACCCGGCGGCATAGCTCACATACAGCCGCTCAGGGGGCCGTGCGCAGGTCTCGTAGGCGATGGTCATCTCCCGGCGGAGCTTGTCCTCCTGCCGGGGGGCCAGCTCCACCTCCATGGCGGCCAGCACGTCCCGGTCCTGGTCGGAGAACAGACCCGGCGAGGGGGCGCAGTCTGGGATGGAATTGCTGTCCGCCCCCAGCAGGAACAGCGCCTTGACCTCTTTGTGGGCCATGCGGGGGGCGTCCCCCACCGTCACCGCGTCCAGCGACACGGGGATGGCGCCCACGTCGTACTGGGACAGCACCAGCGAGAACAGCCGGGAGAACTCCTCCAGCTCCAGCTCGGTGTCCCCCAGCAAAAGGGCGCACTGCTCCAGTCCCCCCACCAGAATGTCCCACAGCTGGCGGTACTGGGCGGCGGTGCTGCGGTCGCCGCGCTGTTCCAGGCTGTCCGCCCGCTGTCCGAGGCGGGTGGGCAGGTCGATGTCGTCCAGCAGTTGATAGAGAGCCAGGGCGCGGCCCTTGCCCGTTTTGTCCCTGCCCTTCCGCAGGGTTTCCAGCGGCGCGATGACTTTCCGGCGCAGTTCGTCCAGCCACGCCACGAAAGCGGTGTCCGCGTCGGTGAACTCCCGTCCGTAACCCTCGGGGTGCATATCCCAGGGCTTTTTCCGCGTCCAGGCGGAGCCCTTCAAGTCCCAGGTGAGGGCGTAATTTTCCAGCAAATCCCGCTCCTCGTCTGTGATGCCGGTGAGGCCCGTTTTCAGGTAGCGGAACAGCTCCTCATAGGGGTAGTCCTCCGCCGCCGCGGCTAAGGCGGAGGTGACCAGCGCCAGCACCGGCTTTTCCAACACATCCTCCATGGCGGACAGGAACACGGGCACGCCGTACCGGGCAAAGGTGCTCTCGATGAGCTCCCCGTACCCGTCCAGCTTCCGGGCGCACACAGCGATGTCCCGGCAGCGGTAGCCCTCCTCCCGCAGCAGGCGCAGGATTTCGGCGGCGCACCACTCCGCCTCCTGACGCGGGGTGGCGGCGGCAATCCGGGTGACGGTACATTCCCCTCGCCAGGGGGTTTCGGGCACGGGCCCGAACAGGTTTTGCTCCAAAAAGGCCAGGGACGGGTGGCGGGGCAGGGGGCGGTCAAGGGTTTCCTCCAGGAAGAGCACGCCGTTGTCGTGTGCCTCTCGGCTCAGCCGTCGGGCGGCCCGCAGGGCGGGCTGGAAGATGCCCGATGGATCGTCCTCGGTATCGCACACAAAGGCCACCGTCAGCTCCCCCTGGGACATGAGGGCGGACAGCACCTGCTCCTCCTGGGGGGTGAAGTCGGTGAAGCCGTAGACATAGAACGCCATCCCCGCCCCCCAGCGGGTGTCCTGGAGCTGCTGGGCCAGCCGGTCAAGACGGCTCCGGGGGTCGGCGGCGCCGGCCTGCTCCATGGTTTGGTAGGCGGCGTAGATGAGCCCCAGATCCCGCAGCTTGTCCCCCTGACGGCCCCCCAGCTCCTCCCCGGCGGCGATCAGCGCCTCCGGCTCCACCCGGTAGGAGCGGCACTCGTCCACCGTAGCCAGAAGGCCCGTGAGGAACGCGGGCTTCCGGGAGGGGGCCCGGTAGGTGGTCAGCGCGTCGGATACCTTCCGCAAGGCGGCGTACATCAGCAGCATCCGTCCTCCGGCGTCCAGCATGGGGGCGGCCCCGCCCCCGGCGGCGTCGGTGAGCCGTCCGGCCAGCCGGGTGAAGGAGAGTACTTCACATTCCATGGATGCACGGCCTTGCAAAACGGCGCACATAGCCCGCTCACTTTCATGGGAATACTGCTCGGGGACAATGAGCAGACGGCGGCGGGCGGGGGACTGGCCCATCCGCTCCAAAAGCTCCCCCCGGATATCCTGTCCGGCCCGGGCGTATAGCAGATTCAGCATGGCGCGGGTCTCCTTTCACGGTTTTTCTAGCCCATTTACCTTTTGTGCTGATAAACGCCTATAGACTTTTAGCAAGAAGCCAAAAACAAGGACTTGCCTTAGGTTTCATCTCA